>CAYGMW010000057.1:0-14816 GCA_964350975.1 uncultured Acidimicrobiales bacterium
CGTTGGGCGCCATGGTTGCCGCTGACCCAAACCCCAACCCCACCCTCGCCGCCATCGGCACCCAGTTTGACGACCCGGGCTGGGCCCCATCAGCCGAGGTACCGTTCAGTTCAGCTCGCAAGTGGTCAGCTGCTGAGTTCGGCGACAAGGGATGGTGGATCCTGGGCGCACCCGAGATGGTGGCTCCCGGCACCCATGGGGCCCAGATCGACAGCTTCACCAGTCGGGGCCAGCGGGTCATCATGGTGGCTCACACCAACAGCGCTGTGCCCGACCAGCTACCCGACGACGTGACACCGCGGGGCCTGGTGATCCTCGAAGACGAGATCCGCTCCGACGCAGCCGAGATCTTCCAGTTCTTGCGCGAGCAAGGAATCATGCTGCGGGTCATTTCCGGCGACCATCCCGACACCGTGGCGTCGGTGGCCACACGCGCGGGTGTGCCCAACGCAACATCTGGCTACGACGCCCGCAACCTACCCACCGGCAACGAAGAGATGGCTGACGCCCTCGAAGACAATGTGGTGTTCGGCCGGGTCACCCCTCACCAAAAGCGGTCGATGGTGAACGCGCTTCAGTCGCGGGGCCATGTGGTGGCCATGACCGGCGACGGGGTCAACGACGTCTTGGCGCTCAAGGATGCCGACATGGGTATCGCCATGGGTTCGGGTTCTGCCGCGAGCCGAGCCGTGGCCCAACTCACCCTGCTCGACAACAGGTTCGCCACCCTGCCCGTCGTGCTCGCCGAGGGCCGCAAGGTCATCAACAACATCGAGCGGGTCTCCACTCTTTTTGTCGCCAAGGCCACCTACGCCGTGCTGATCGCCATCGCCTCAGGTGCTGTTGGGTCACCGTTTCCGTTCCTGCCTCGCCATCTCACCTTGATCGGGACGTTCTCGATCGGTCTGCCCGGGTTCTTCTTGGCCATTGCGCCCAACACCGCGCTGGCGCGACCCGGTTTCATCCGCAGGGTTCTGCGCCTGTCGATCCCTGCGGGCACGGCGGCGGCAATTGCGGCCTACACGTCCTTTGAGTACACCCGGCGATCCGCCGACAGCACCCTCGCCGACGCCAGGACCGTCGCCACGGTGGTATTGCTCGTCGTCGGGCTTGGCATTTTGGGCCTCGCGGCCCGACCGCTCACCCGAGCCCGCACCGTGCTGATCGCCGCGATGGCTGCGTCGTATGGCTGCATCATGTGGTGGTCTCCGACGAGCAACTACTTCGAGTTGCCTCCGCCCGGCGGCGCTGATTGGCTGGTCATCACCATTGCCTCGGCTCTTGGTCTCGCTGGTGTTGCCGCTACGGGGTGGATCAACCAAGGAGGCAAGCAGCTAACAAGGAAAGCCTCCCATGTCTGACGAATCACAAACCGAACAGCTCCAGTGGTTTCGAACCCACGCGGCTCGCATGCTCGAGGTTGCTCAGCACAACGACCTCGCCACTGTTGTTGGTTCGTGCCCAGGCTGGTCGCTCAGCGATCTCATCGGCCATACCGGTCTAGTGTTATCCATGGGCAGCGGCTCGATTCAGGGTGCCCAGGCTGGGCTCGACCCCTCGGTTCGCCCCTCAACAATTGCTCCGCCGGCTGACGATTCGTTGGTCGAGTGGTTCAGTGACCGCGTCGCCGACATCGATCGTCAGCTCAGCAGCCTGAATCCCGATGCTCAGTCATGGACCTTCGCTGGCCCCGCACCAGCGTCGTTCTGGATTCGTCGCATGGCCAACGAAGCAGCGATCCACCGCTGGGATGCCGACACCGCCGTTGGCGTCACCTGCGCCTTCGAACCAGCTCAAGGCATCGACCTCGTCGATGAGTTCTTCGATCTCTATGTACCCAGAATCGGTGCCCAGAACTTCGCCGACCCTGACGGTCGTTCATTGCACTTCCATGCCACCGACGGCCCAGGAGAGTGGGTGATCCAGCGCAACGTCGATGCTGCGGTGGTCACGCGCGAGCACGCCAAATCGACCACGGCCGTGCGGGGCCCAGCGAGCGCGCTCGCTCTCGTCGTGTGGTCTCGATCAACTGCCAACGTCGAAGTCTTCGGCGACCCCGACCAAGTGGCTGAGTGGCAATCGCGGATGTGCATGTAGGTCCGGGCTATTCATCCAGACCCTGCAGAACAGCCCAAAACGCGTCGATGCGGGCCACACACAGCCCGCAACCGTCGCACTTGTCTTGCCGGTTAGCCCAGCTGGATCTCTTGGCTCACACCGACACGCAGGTGTTCATCCTTGTCGAGTTCGATGACCCGATCTCGCCACGACGACGCCTCGGAGATGTCAGTTGCGTAGCGCGCCTTGCGACGAGCAACACGACCCTTTACCTCATCGGGCGACACCACCGTGCCGTCGTACTGGGCCTCGATACCTTCGCGCAACATGATGAGCGCTTCGGATCGAAGTTGGCTGATGCGACTCTCCGTCACGGCCAAGAACTGGGCCAACTCCAACGAGGTTCGCCCCTCGAGGAAATACCCCACGACCACGGCCCGATGGCGCTCTGGAAGCAGGTGTACCGCGTCGCGTAAATAGCCGCGCATCTCGCGGACCTCGACGTCGGCGTCAGGTTCGAGTGTGACCGGGTCGGCCAGAACGTCGACGAGGGTCAGTTCCTCATCGTCATCTGGTGCGACATAGTGGTCAAGGGCCAGTACCACTGAGCGATGTACACGGTCTTGGATCCGGTTCAACCGGTCGCGGTCCATGTCGAGCTCAGCGGCGATCTCATCGGAGGTCGGCAAACGACCAAGACGGTTCGCTAGGCGCTGCTCGGTCTGTTCTAAGGAACGAGCGAGATTGCGAACCGAGCGCGGTGCCCAGTCAGCAGCACGAACCGAGTCGAGAATCGCACCACGAATTCGCTGAGCAGCGAATCGTTCGAACGGCACTCCACGAGATTCGTCGTAACGCTGGGCGGCTTCCACCAATCCCAAGGCGCCGGCGCGAGCCAGTTCTTCGCGCTCGACATGGCGTGGAAAATGGACAGCTACTTGAAAGACAACGTGTTTGACCAAAGGCAGATTATTTTCAATCCGCGCAGTGACTTCCATGTCATTGATCATGCAGAAACAGCTCCCTCTGTGACGTGCAGCGCAGGCCTTCCAGGCCCGCAGGAGTCCATCGGCACGCGCAGCTGTCCGCTTTAGACTTTGTGCTGTTACATCAGATGTTTCTGGGCGCTCATCGTGTCGGACCGGGGTGAGTCCGTTACGAATCGTCAGGCAGAGTCGCTGAAACGAGCAGCTTTCACGCCACGGCGGGCGAGCTCACGCAGCCACGGCGCAGGGTCTTGTACTGCCGCCAGCCCTCGAGAGCCAAGCATGCCCCACGATTCATCCAGCAGGGCTTGGGTGGCAACCGCGGCAACAACAGCAGCGGCCACCGACGGATGATCGACCGCTGACAACACCTCAGTGTCGCGTTCGCCACTCGCACGAATACCGCGCACCTCGACTCGTACGGCCCCTGGCCCTCCGTCGGCGTGAGGTCGGCGCAGCATCGGAAGTAGGGCCGTGACCCGGTCACGCCGCGTTGCCGACAGACGCGCCGTCACGCGTTCGACACCGGCAAACTCTGGTGCCAGCAACAAGGCGTCGGGTAGCGCGGCGCGATAGCAGTCGCGCCCGCCAATGGGCTCCGGGAAGAACACCAATTCGCGGCCGCTGCGCCCGCGACGATCAATAAAGGCACCATCGCGCCAGTCAACGGCATCGCCGCCCAGCGCCGCGTGGTGTTGTCGGGCACACGCTGGCCCGCCGGTTCCTGCGGTCGCAACGTGGATCTCTTCGACCATGTCGAACGGGCGAGCTGCGAGTCGTGTCAACAAGCCAGTGAGCCCGGGAGCCATTGCGGCTCCGACCACCACCGAACGGCCCTGGCTCACGGCTTCGTAGTCGAGTTCGAGCAAGGCCCGCACATCAGGAATCGAATCCGAAACCGACACAACGTGTGACCCGTGCCGCAGCGCCCTCTGGGCGATGTCTCGATGATCACCCGGTGCCGACGCCAACACGGTGACCGTGGCGCCGTCCCACGGTGTGGCCGACGCGGTGACGTGTGATTCGTTGATCAGTCGCACCACCTCGCCAGCGCGCCCAGCTTTGGAGTCGCTCACGACGATCGAAGACACATCGCTACTCGACAACAGTTGTCGAACAACCCGGGCGCCAACGTTTCCGACGCCTACAACACCGACGCGCATCTCAGCTCAGGTCCGAATCAGACAGCTCGCGCCAACCACCATGCCGTGGAGGGGCTCCGCCGGATCCTCGCAGGCGCAATACGCCAGCAATAAAGGACCCAACGCCCATTGCAATGAGTGCTCTCCGTACCAGTCTGATCACGGAAGCTCCCGTCAGCTTGTAGGTGGGCTGCGGTGTGGGGCTAGCAAGAATCGAACTTGCGACCTCACCCTTATCAGGGGTGCGCTCTAACCAACTGAGCTATAGCCCCGCAGGATCGACGATGGTACTCGCACAACCGTCGTCGTCAAACCAACTTTGGCGCGATGTTTGAGATCTTCGACGTTGCGCCTAGCGACGCACGCGTTCTGGGCGGCCAAGATCTTCTTCGAGGACCGTGACGCGCAACCCGCCCGTCAGATCGCTGATGAGGTTGAACAAGATCGCGGCTACCACCGCCAAAGCAGAAGCAGCAGCGACCATCACCACACCAATGATCGCCGCTGAACGAAACACGGTGTCGCCTTCGATGACGAAGGTCTCAAGAACGCCGTAGTCGAGGAAGAACGATTCGACCCGCTCGATCAGGCCCGCTTCGACCGCAGCGCGCCACAACAACACACCGGCTGCCATGACTGCGATGTACAAGCAGGTAAACAACAGCACCGAAATCTTGAACACCGACCATGGGTCGATGTGGCGCAGGGTTCGACGAACACGTCGCACACGCATGCGGCGTCGCTTCCACCACGTCACCTTGTCGTTGTGACTTGCAACACCAACCGCAGGAAGGGCCCCATAGCCCGTAGTGGCGTTGGTAATGACCGGGGTTGCCCCGGTGACCCGGGCTGTCATCGTCGGAGGCGCACCTGTCGCAGCGCCGGCTTGGGCTGCGGTCTGTGCAGTCACCAACGGACGACCGATGGTGTCAGCCTTGCGACGTGCGCGTTTGGGTGCCGGAACCGACTGCGTCAGGCCCAGCGCGGCGGCAAAAGTTGCCTCGTCGCTAGCACCCGGAGCGGTCGTGCTGACACTGCTGGTGTTCACCCTTGGATCGGACACACCTCGAAGTGTACGGGATCAGTGTCCGGCAGTGGGTGGCACAGCCCCGCATGGGTTGCTATTGCCCGCAACCGGTCGACGAACCAGATCGGAACATCAACCGCTAGGCCGGTTTCGTGCCGACTCGATCCAGGCGGTGCGACCGGGTATGGGTTGTTCAAACGGTTGTCCCACAGTTGCTGTTGTTTGGCACGACTGCGGTATCCAGACACGATCGGAACGGGTTCGCCGAGCAGTTCGTCTGCTCTCGCGAGCGCGGCGAGCATCGCTGGAGCCAGCCCGGCCCGGTCACCAACACCGCCTTGTGGTTGGGGAACAACTGCCGCCGCGCTGGCCTCATGGCCCAACACCGATGCGGTGACAACCACTCGCCGGGAGTCGCTGCTGAACACCACGACGGTTCCTCCGCCAGCCGTGGCGACACTGTTCGCACCAGAGCGCCCCGACACTGCTCCTGCGAGCGCGGCCCCATCAGCCACCGTGCGCGCCCGAGCCGATGAGATGGTGTCAACCACCAGCTGTGATCCACCAACCAGCATCACGCTGGCCGCTGCAAAGACAGCAATCACCATGACCGAGCCGCTGCCCCGCATGTCGCGACGCTGTTGTGTTGATTCCATGATCTTCCCCAGTCCGCACCTTGGCGGAAGTACTGAATTTCCGGGGAAGTGGTCTGAGGAAGTGATCGGGCGACGTGAGATGCGCAGCGCTAGGGCGCCGGAGTCTCCTCGGCGCTGGCGTCGTCTGCGTCACCGGTGTCGTCATCGCTCGCTGGCTGCGGTGCAATCGATGCCACTCGTTCGCCCTTGGGCACATTCATGACCCGAACACCGCCGGCATCTCGTCCCTGGGTCGAGATATCGCCAACCCGGGTCTTGATCAGGGTGCCGCCTGAGGCAACCAAGACAACATCATCGTCGTCGTCGACCATGAGAGCGCCGACCACTCGAACCGTGTCGTTGCGCAGGCGGATACCGCGCACCCCCATCGTGCCTCGACCCTTACGCGGGAACTTGTCGAGCTCGGTGCGCTTGCCAAGACCGTCGTCGGTGATAGTGAGCAACATGGCGTCGGGCCGACCCACATCGCAGGCGACCACAACGTCATCGCCGCGCAGTTTCATGCCTCGGACACCAGCGGCCGAGCGACCCATTGCCCGAACCGCGTCTTCGTGGAACCGGATGGTTTGACCCGACGAAGCGACCATGAACACATCGTCATCGCCTGAGGTGCGCAACACGCTGACAAGTTCGTCGCCATCGCGCAAGTTGACCGCAATCAGTCCGTCGGTACGAGACTTGTCGTACTCGGTCAGCAGGGTCTTCTTCACCGTGCCGCGTCGGGTTGCGAACATCAAGAACCGGTGTGATTCGTAGTCGCGGGTGTCGATGATCGCCTGGATGTGCTCGTCAGAGTCGAGTTGCACCAAATTGACCACCGCCGTTCCGCGGGCGGTTCGGTCCATCATCGGGATCTGATGGGCCTTGAGGCGATACACCTTGCCCTTGTTGGAAAAGAACAACAAGTAGGCGTGGGCGCTCGTGGTCAACACGATGTTCAGGACGTCTTCGTCTTTGAGACGCGCCCCTTGGACGCCGCGGCCACCACGAGCTTGGGTACGGAACGCGTCGACCGCGACGGTCTTGATGTAGCCCCGATCAGACAAGGTGACGATGAGCGGCTCATCATCGATGAGGTCCTCGTCTTCCATATTGCCTGGGTCGAACGCGATCGCTGTCTTGCGGTCCTTTGCGAACTTGTCGCGAATGGCGGTCAGTTCTTCTTTGATGACGCCACGCAACACCGCGTCATCACCCAAGATGGCCTCGAGCTCGGCGATCGTGTTGAGCAGTTCGGCGAGTTCTTCTTCGAGCCGAGAGCGGCCAAGCCTGGTGAGGCGCGACAGCTGCATATCCAAGATGTGGTTCGCCTGGCGTTCGCTGAACTCGAACGGGTCGAACTGCAGTGCCGCCAGCGCCGTGCCGCGGTCTTCGCTGGCCCGGATCGCTGCGATGATCTGGTCGATCAGGTCGAGTGCCTTGAGAAGACCCTCGACGATGTGGGCCCGGTCGCGCGCTTGGCGCAGCCGATATTCGGATCGACGGGTGACGACGTCGATCTGATGATCGACATAGGCAATCAGCGCGGTGCGCAGGTTGAGCGTGCGGGGCACACCATCGACCAGGGCCACCATGTTCACCGGGAAGCTGCTCTGCAATGGGGTGTGCTTGTAGAGATTGTTGAGCACGACCAGTGCTGACGCATCGCGCTTGAGCTCAATGACGAAGCGGGTCTTGCCCTTGGCTGATTCGTTACGCAGAGCTCGAATACCATCGATGATCTTGCGATCGACGGCTTCGGCGATCTTGGTTTCGATGTTCTCCACCGACTGCTGGTAGGGGATCTCGGTGACCACGATCTGGTCGCTGGTGCGACCTTCGACGATCTCGGCTGTGGCCCGAATACGAATCGACCCGCGCCCGGTGGTGAGAGCCTGGTGGATACCCGAGCGGCCCATGATCGTTCCGCCCGTGGGGAAGTCCGGACCCTTCACGAAGTCGAGCAGTTCGCCAATTTCGGCGTCTGGGTGGTCGATCAGGTAGTTGGTGGCATCGATAATCTCGCCCAGATTGTGGGTCGGGATGCTGGTTGCCATACCAACAGCAATGCCTTGGCTGCCGTTCACCAACAGGTTCGGGAACCGAGACGGCATGACCTCTGGTTCGTCGCGAGAACCATCGAAGTTCGTGGCAAAGTCGACGGTGTCTTCGTCGATGCCCGCCACCATGCTCATCGCGAGTGGGGTCATCTTGCATTCGGTGTATCGGTACGCGGCAGGCGGATCGCTCGGGCTACCGAAGTTGCCGTGAGGGTCGATCAGGGTGTGTAACAGGCTGAAGGTCTGACCCATACGAACCAACGCCGAATAGATCGATGAGTCGCCGTGCGGGTGGTAGTGAGCAATCACGTCGCCGACCACCGTGGCGCTCTTCTTGTGGGGCCGATCTGGGCGAAGCCCCGTGTCGAACATCGACCACAAGATGCGGCGGTGCACCGGCTTGAGGCCGTCGCGGGCATCTGGAAGCGCACGCGAGGTGATGACCGACATCGCATAGGACAGGAACGACTGTTCCATCTCTTCTTGGATATCGATGTCTCGCACCGAGACAATGAGCTCAGGGTCGACCGCCGCGGGTTGCACCGCGTCGGTCGCTACTGGCTCGGCTGTGTCTTCTGAAGGGGCTGTGTCTTCTGGAAGGTCTGGGGTTTCGTCACTCACGCGATATTGCTCACAGGGTCGAGGCTCAGTGGGTCGAATTAGATGTCGAGGAAGCGCACGTCGTGTGCGTTCGTCTGGATGAATTCTTTGCGCTTCTCCACGTCATCACCCATGAGCACGCTGAACAGTTCGTCGGCCATCGCGGCTTGCTCCATGGTGACTCGCAACAAGGTGCGCTTGTCGGGGTCCATGGTGGTGTCCCACAGTTCGTGGGCATCCATCTCGCCCAACCCCTTGAGGCGCTGAAACTCGTTCTTGTGGTTTGGTCGCTCGACCAAGAAAGCGTCCTTGGCCGGGTCGTCTTTGAGGTACACCGTCTCGGTACCGACCTTGGTCGAATACAGCGGAGGCTGGGCGATGTACACATAGCCCCGGTTGACGAGCTCACGCATCTGGCGGAAGAAGAAGGTCAACAACAAGGTGCGGATGTGGCTGCCGTCAACGTCGGCGTCGCACAACAAGACGACCTTGTGGTAGCGGATCTTGTCGCCGTCGAACTGTTCGCCGACATTCGCGCCGATGGCTGAGATCAGGGCCTGAACCTCGGTGTTCGCGAACACTCGGTCGAGGCGGGCCCGCTCAACATTGATGATCTTGCCGCGGATGGGCAGAATCGCCATCGTGCGTGGGTCGCGAGCTTCCTTGGCCGAACCACCAGCTGAGTCGCCCTCAACGATGTAGACCTCAGATTCCTCGGGGTCCCGCGACGAACAGTCGGTGAGTTTGCCGGGCAGGCCAGCGCCATCGAGGGCCGACTTGCGGACCGTGTTCTTGGCCTTTTGGGCCGCGAGCCGCGCCCGTCGGGCATCCATGGCCTTACCTAGGATGCGCTTGGCTTCCTTCGGGTGTTCCTCAAGCCAGTCTGCCAGGGCCTCATTGGTCGTTTTTTGCACCAACGACCGCATCGAGGTGTTCCCGAGCTTGCCCTTGGTCTGGCCCTCGAACTGTGGCTCTTGCAGACGCACACTCACGATGGTGGTGAGGCCCTCGCGAATGTCGTCGCCCTGGAGGTTCTCGTCTTTTTCTTTGAGGATGTTTTTGGCTCGGGCGTAACGGTTGACCGTGGCGGTCAGAGCGCTCCGGAACCCCTCCTCGTGCATGCCGCCCTCGGTCGTGCTGATGCCGTTCGCGAAGCTGTGGATGCCGTCGAGGTTGAACCCGGAATGCCACTGGAAGGCAATCTCGACCTCGTCGCCATCTTCTTCGCCGCTGTACCAACCAATCTCGTCGAAGAGAGCGGCCTTGCTGGCATTGAGGTGGGCCACGAAGTCGCGAATGCCGCCGTCGTACTGGAAGACGACTTCGGTGTGGTCGTGCCCTTCGCGTTCATCGCGAAACACAAACCTCAAACCGGCGTTCAAGAACGCCATCATCTGGAAACGATCGGTCAGTGTTTTGGCCTTGAATTCGGTCTCTTCGAAGATCGAGCCGTCAGGCGAGAACGTCACTGTGGTGCCGGTTCGGTTACCGGGCGCGTCGCCGATGAGTTGTATTGGGCCGTCGGGGTTTCCACCATCGCTGAAGGTCTGCCGGTGACGCTTGCCGTCGCGATCGATCTCGAGCTCGAGGCTCGTCGACAGCGCGTTCACGACCGACACACCCACGCCGTGGAGGCCGCCGGATACCTTGTACCCGCCGCCGCCGAATTTTCCGCCAGCGTGCAGGACCGTCAACACCACTTCGGCGGCGGACTTGTCGGGAAACTTCGGGTGTGGGTCGGTGGGAATACCACGCCCGTTGTCGATGACGCGGCAGCGACCGTCAGCCAAGATCGTGATATCGATCTCGTCGCAGTAGCCGGCCATGGCCTCATCGACTGAGTTGTCGACGACTTCGTACACCATGTGATGCAGGCCGGTCGGACCGGTTGAGCCGATGTACATGCCCGGTCGTTTACGGACAGCTTCGAGGCCCTCGAGGACCTGAATATTGCTCGCGTCGTAAGACATCGAAGAATCGACCACGCAGACATACCCCTTCTGGCCGGAGCGAACCCCGTCACACAGATCCGTCAACTGGCCTGAACGAGGCTGCAAGCAGTGCGCTCGCATTGCACCGACAGGGCCGCGGAGACGACTGTCGGTTTTTCGCCTCATTCGGACCACTGGGCGCTGAGTGCGCCGAGAACGCTTCCATTGTACCAAGTGATAGGGGGGTATTGAGACCAGACATGCGGCATTTCGTGGCGTCTGAGGGCCCTCAAGTACTGATGTACCGCGTTTTGGCCTTCCTGAGCCCGTTCGTGGCTGCCGAAACAGTCAGCGAGACACCACCTTGAGGTCCACCCTCACGATCGCGGCGCTTCCCAACCGTTCGTTGAGACCATTCGTCAGCTGTTCGCGCAGGAAGCGCAGCTGTGTAGCCCAACTTGGGTCGTCAACTTCGACGATCAAAATCCCATCGTTGAGGCGTTTGGGACGCGCGTGACGGGCCACGGCTTCGCCAACAAGGTCGTCCCAATGCTCAAGCACCTGGACCATTGGCCCCCGAGACGACGTCATCGAGGTCACGATCCGACCAAGCCCATGTCCAAGTTGACGCGGCTCAGCCATCGCTACTCAGAATCCCACCATGGCTCACGGTGTAATTCGCCGAAGCCACCGCACCGTCGGGAACCGAACCGGTCGCGGTGGTCAAGATGGTCTGCACCGATGGCAGTTCGCGAACAAGAGCCTCAGCTCGTTGTTCATCAAGTTCGGAAAACACGTCGTCGAGCAGCACAATGGGCTCTCGACCGACCCGATGAGCAATAACCCGCTGGGTTGCGAGGCGCAGCGATAAGGCCAAGGTGCGTTGTTCGCCCTGGGAGGCATGGGTTCGTGCTGGTAGTCCAGCGATGCTGAACTCGATGTCGTCTCGGTGAGGGCCAACGAGCGTGATTCGCCGCCGGAGATCGTCGCGTCGCGAGCCGAGGAGCGCTTCGAGTAGAGGTCCGTCCCAGGAACGTCGGTAGACCGCGTCGATCTCGACAGTGTCGCCAGCCAAACGTTGGTAGAGACGCTCGATTTCGGGTGCCAGTTCGTCCACTAGCTGTTCGCGCGCCTCGACGTGGCGTTGTCCAACCATGGCCAACTTGGCATCCCAGACATCAAGGGTGGCGTTGATGTCGGGACTCGGTTGGCCGCCGGATTGCTTCAGCACCGACGCCCGCTGCTTCAAAATTCGTTCGAGATCAGCTCGGTCGCCCACATGACGTGGGTGCATCGAAACCAACACGTCGTCCAAGAGGTGCCGCCGCTCGGACGGTCCACCCTTGACCAGGGTGAGATCGTCTGGTGCGAACACCACGACCCTGAGCGTGCCCAAGAGGTCCCGCGCCCGGCGCAA
Source organism: uncultured Acidimicrobiales bacterium (assembly GCA_964350975.1). Lineage (GTDB taxonomy): Bacteria > Actinomycetota > Acidimicrobiia > Acidimicrobiales > Poriferisodalaceae > JAADHX01. The sequence goes on from CAYGMW010000057.1 coordinate 11,857, forward strand.
GGGCTGGCGGTTGACCTGGATACGGTTGCGTCCTCGGCGATCGAGCTGAGCCTCGATCAGCTGGGGTCGTCCCGCTACCAGCAGATGAGCTCGAACCTCAGCTGTCGTGCTGGCGACACCCACCATGGTGTCGGTTGACGCGCCGCGAAAGCTGTTCAGGGTTGCCAGATATCCAATAGCTTCGAGCAGGTTAGTTTTGCCTTGCCCGTTGGCGCCAGAAACGACAGTCAGACCCTCGGCGAACTCGACCTCGCTGGCGGTGTGATTCCTGAAGTTCGTCAACGAGATCTTCTCGAGCACGACAGACGCCGCTGAGCGCGGCTCGGGAGGCAGTTGCCCTTCGGTCATGGCGTCCGTGACTAGGACACGCGAACGGGCATCAGGAGATAGAGATAGTCAGATCCCTGGCTCGTGCGCAACACCGCAGGCTTCAATGCGTCGAGGGTTTGCAGGGTGATCTCGTCTCCCGCTGCGGCTTCGATTCCGGCGATCAGATACTCCGGATTGAACGCAATGGTGAGCTCGGTTCCGGAGTAGGACGCGTCGATCTCTTCGTGGGCTTGTCCGACGTCCTGGGTGATCGCCATCAACTCAACAGCACCATCGCGCAGTGTCAACCGCAGCGGTGTGGCCTCGCGTGCCATCAGCTTGACTCGCTTGACCGCCTCGAGCAGGGAATCGCGACCAACAGTCAAAATATTGGGATACGACGACGGGATGAGCTGGCGGTAGTTCGGGAACTCGCCTTCGATGAGACGGGTCGTCAGCTGCACCGCTGCGCCGTGTTCCGGAGCGACGTCAAAGGTGACATCGCGCTCGCCAAGGCGAACCTTGACTTCCTTGGCACCACCCAGAACCCGGATGAGCTCACCGAGGGCTCGGGAGGGAACCAGCACCTTTTGTCCTTCGCCGAGCACGGTTGCATCGGGAAGATCGCGCACTGCCAGACGATAGGAATCAGTGGCCACCAGACGCAGACCACCCTCTTCTGCTGTCATGAGCACACCGGTCAGGATGGGACGGGCGTCGTCAGAACTGGCGGCCAACACGACCTGCTTCAAGCCCGAAGCCAGGTCTGCAGCAGGAACACTCACTTCATTACCCGCTGGTGAATCGAGGTGCGGATAGTCGTCTGCTGGCAGGGTCCGCACTGCGAATTGGCTTCGCCCAGACGAGATTCGGGCTTCGTCTTTATCGATCTCGATTTCGACAGCGCCCGAATCGAGCGAGCGCACGATGTCGCTGATCAGTCGCGCCGGAACCACAGCGACCCCAGGAACTTCGCCTGCTACGTCAACTGTGGAGCGGATCGTGAGATCGAGGTCGCTACCAGTGGCGGTGAGTTGGGTCTCAGACACCTGAAGGCGGATTCCTGACAAAACAGGAAGAGCACCTCCGCGGCCGGTTACGGCACGTCCTGAGGTTGACAGAACTTCGAGCAGTAGATCTCGTTCGCAGCGAAACTTCACGACCGGTCCTCGTGTGGTGAGTATTCCCTAGTAGGGGTAGTAGGGCTGTGGATTGGGGACAACATGCCAAAAGCGCAGGTCAGAGCTAGTGGAGATGTTCGTGATCTGTCCCCAGCCTCCCACAGGCTGGAGAGGGTGACCACTGGAAGTTGTGTGGTGTTGTGGACAGCTAGATGTTGTCCACACCTTGTCGAGCGCGAAGCACCTGTGGTTATCCACAAGTTATTCGCGCCGTGTGCATAAACCGCGACACGCTGCGCGCGATGAGAGGGCACACAACGAGAGAAAACTGTGTGCTGGAGTGTCATGGTGACTTGATGTCCTGGATGAGAGCGGTGACCTGGTCGTAGATCTGCCGCCGTTCGGCCATCTGTTTGGAGATCTTGTCGACCGCGTGGATGACCGTCGTGTGATCGCGGTTGCCGAACTCTCGGGCGATTGCTGGATATGAAAGGTCGGTGAGTTCGCGGCAGACGTACATGGAGATCTGTCGAGCGGTAACCAGCGCCCGGTGACGACGTTTGCCAAGGAGTTCATCTCTGCCGAAACCAAACATGGCCACCGTTGCGTTGATGATCCGATCGATGGTGATGGGGCGTGGCTCGCCGTCGGTGACGATGTCGGCAAGCACCTTTTGGGCCAGATGGAGATCGAGAGGTTCGCGGGTCAAGCTGGCGAAGGCACCTACGCGGATGAGGGCGCCCTCGAGTTCGCGGATGTTGTTCTTGATGTGGGTCGCGATGAACTCGAGGATGTCGTCGGGCACGGGCGTGCCTTCGAGTTCGGTTTTCTTGCGAAGGATAGCGAGCCGGGTTTCGAGGTCAGGAGGCTGGATATCGGTGATCAGCCCCCACTCGAAGCGGCTCCGCAGGCGATCTTCGAGTGTGGCAATCGCTCGCGGCGGACGATCCGACGACAGGACAACTTGTCGACCAGCGCCATGGAGTGAATTGAACGTGTGGAAGAACTCCTCTTGGAGTCCCTCTTTGCCTTCCATGAACTGGATGTCGTCGACCAGAAGTACATCGATGTCTCGATAGCGGCGCTTGAACGCGACCTGACCCGTGGTTCGGATCGCTTCGATGAATTCGTTCATGAACGATTCAGTGGAGACGTACCGAACTCGATGACCGGGGTAGTTCTGGCGGATGTAGTGAGAGATGGCCTGAAGTAGGTGCGTCTTGCCAAGTCCGGCGCCGCCATGGATGAACAGTGGGTTGTAGCTGCGCCCCGGGGTTTCGGCGACTGCCAGTGCCGCGGCGTGAGCAAAACGGTTGGATGTGCCGGTGACGAAGGTTTCGAATGTGTAGCGGTCGCTGAGATCATGGCCTGGCCCGATCTCGCTTGCCCTGTTGTCCTCGGTCGACGATCCCCCAACTGGACGCGAAACGTGTTCGACGAGTTCGTCGGGGGGAGTGGAGGGCTCGTCCCCGATGCTTGACATTGTCTGGATTGTTGAGCCAGCGTCACGCACGGCCGCTTCGACCATTG
>CAYGMW010000058.1:0-14757 GCA_964350975.1 uncultured Acidimicrobiales bacterium
ACGACGACGCCATGACCGCCGCGCTCATGGTCGAGTTCCGCCCCGAACTCGAACGGGCGGCGCGGTTTCATGCCACGAGCCTCGGCCATCGGTCGCTCACCAGCGGCGACGTCTCGTCCATGGTGGCCGAGTTCGCCATGACCATCGCCGACGCTGCCGCGGGCTGGCGGCCCGAGGGCGCCTTGCCGTGGACATGGGCCAAGGCTCGACTGCGCCAGGTCGCCATCGACATGTTGGTGCAGCCGGCCATCGATCTTGGGTTCGACGGCGACGACATTGCTGACGAGGGTTCCCGAGCTCTTGGCGTCGAGATCGACGGCGAGATCTTCGGAACCCTCGTCGAGCTGGCCCAAACCCGTCTCGAACTTCGGCCCGTGGTCATCGCGCTCGCTGGCGCTGCCCCCCATCACCGCGAAATCGCGTTGTGCTACCGCATGCAACAACGCCAAGGCGACCCGTCGCCGTCTCATTCGGTCGCCGCGTGGCACAACACAACGCCAGCCAACGTGCGCCAAATTGCCCGGCGAGTCTGGCGCCGGCTCGATGGGTTCGATTTGGGCGACATGATGGTGTCGTGACCAATGAGCTCGAACTCGACGCGACGACACGCGCCGACATGATGGCGCTGATCGAACGTCTGGCCCGTCGGTACGCCGCGCTCGGCTATCGGCACCCACGCGTTGCCGCGGTCGCGGTCGTGATACGAGGCGTCAACGGAGTCGACCAACAGGCGTGGGCCGCCCAGATCGGCGTCGACCCTGCCGACATCGACGCCATCGAATCGGGCCTCGTCGCACTGGCCGACCTGTCTCCCCGGCTCTCCGATCGCATCCGCGCCGCCGGTCTGGCTCCCTAGCACCCCAGTCACGCGGCAACAGCGTCACGGGCGCCCACCCGGGTCCGTACCCGGCGCACGATCTGGCGAACATTCGCAGGGTTCAGCCCATACAGCCGAGCAACTGTCTGCGCTGGCGATGGGTCGCCTTGGGCCTGTTGCTGCTCGAACTCCAACCACACCAGCTGCTTGTCTCGACTCACGCCGCTCGTCTCGAGACGAACCAGTAGCTCACCCACCTCAGCGTGCTGCGTGGCCAGACGATGCAACACCTCGAGCACGTCGCCATCGTCGGTAGCTCGACGCCACTCTGGGGCCGCTCCGTCGATCGGCTCGGGCCCGCCACCGCAGTTCAGTTCTCGACGGGCAACAAAACGAAGGCGGGGCCGAGCCCACACCCACGGCAACGACGCGCCGGGCCGCCAGCCGCCCGCACAATGCTCAATCTCCAACGCGAAATCAGTCGCCAGCGATGCCACTGCGGCCTCATCGACATAGTGGCCAAGCTCATTGGCCCGAGCCCGGGCCTCGCCGACCAACGCATAGTCGAACTCGGTGCGAAACGAACCAAACGCCGTCTTGTCACCAGCAGCCATCGCCAGCATCAGCTGGGTCAGGCGGCTGCGATCGTGGCGGCTGGCGCGTAGGGGATGACAATTGTGCGGCGAAGTGTTCACCTGGTGATCATCGGACAGCAGGCGATCTGCGACTATAGGGAACGACCCCCAGACGAGACCCCCTATGGCTGCCACACCCACCATCGCCATCTCGGCATCAGGACGCGAGCTCGAGGCGTTCCACCGTGTGACCTTCGGTCGCGCCGCTGACTTGTTGGTCGACGACAACCCGTATATGCACCGCATCGTCGGGGCATTCGAACTGCACGGCGACGTGTGGTGGTTGGCCAACGAGGGGTCGTCGACCGAGCTCACCGTGCTCGACCGGTCCGGGCGTCGAACCACCCTGCCGCCCGGAACCCGCTCGGCGCTCACGACGACCGGCAAGGTGAGCTGGACGTCAGGATCGTCGCCCTATGAGCTGACCTACCGGGTCGAGGCCACCTTCGAGCCCACCCAGTCGAATCCCGTCAGCAACGGCACCAACACCGTGGCGTTCCTACCCAAGCTGACGGCTCGCGAAATCGACTTCATGGTGACAGCAGCGCGGCACATGCTCACCGGTTCGCGCCAGCCCGCACCCACCTATGCCGAGATCGCCTACCTCTGGGGTGTGAAACCCAAAACGGTCGACAACACCATCCAAAAGCTCAAGGCAAAACTGGCCGAAGCGGGCGTGCCCGCCTCGGTATCAACCCCAGAGTTGGCGTCGATGCTCGTGGGCTCAGGCGTCATCACCCTCGCCCACCTCGAAGCGGCCAGGCTCGACGACGCGGACGGGCCGGTCTCGCACACGCCCGTTCGATAGCAACTACGCGTTGCGGGTCAGGCGAAACACCGGGATGACACGTGGCGCGGCCGTGACCGCATATTCGGCAAAGAACGGCATCATCTCGGCTTGGGCTGCATAGAGGCGATCGCGTTCTTCGCCTGTGGTTTCGATCGCGGTGGCTTCGTAGGTGTCGGCGCCCAACTCGACGGTGATCGTCGGGTTTGCGACCAGGTTGTAGTACCAGTTCGGGTGGGTTGGGGCACCGCCCATCGACGCGATGATCACGACATCGTCGCCATCGGTCGAGCACACCAGCGGCGAGGTCAAGGTGCGGCCACTCTTGGCACCAGTCATGGTGATCAGCACCATCGGCATGCCCTCGAATCGGCCACCGCAGACCCCGTTGTTGGCCCGGAACTCGTCGATGATCTGCTGGTTGTAGGTGAGACGTTCGTTCATGTCCGGCACCCTATATCGCCCAGCTCGAACCAAGGCTGTTAACGAAGCCGACCAAGATGGTTGGGCACCTTGGTGTAGTCGAGATACCGGTTGCGGAACTCCCACACCCAGCGAGCATTGGTGCACTGGGCAATCGTGTCGACCAGTTGTTCAAGGGTCAGTGACTCAAACGTCGAATGGTCGACGAGGTTGCGTCCGTAGTCGGCCACGATCGCCGCACAACGATCGTTGATCGACGGGGCGGCTACCACCACCCGGCCGACATCGAACCCGTCACTGTCGATCATCGACAAACCCAGCAGGTGAGACAGCCAGATCTGCTGCAGCGGCGGGCTGGCCAGCAATCCGAACTCAGCCGAAGCAAACACATCGCCACGGCGGGCGATGTCGTCATTGATCTCGGCATGGGGCAGCACCTTGACCCTCATGTTCTCGTGGTACTTGACCTTGAACGCCACAAAGCCGGTGCCGCCAGCAGGCGTCGAGTGGAACATCACCACATCGAAGGCGCCAGCCTCCACCGGGCGTTCGGCCTCGGCTGATGGCGACCAGCCGAACTCGACGGATGTGACCTGGTCGACGTCGTCGGGCCATAACTGGCGGGCGACGGCCGTGGCCAGGTCAAGATCGAGAGCCAGCTCGCCGAACAAGTTGAAGCACAACGGCTGCGACGACAACAGATTCTCATACAGGCGAGGCGAAGCGTCAGACACGGTGGTTGCGGCCAACTCACCAATCGCCGGAGTCAAAAAGTTGAGCAACTTCTCCTGCGCTACCGGCATGGCCAGGGTCGACCCCATCGGCTTGCCGTTGGCCTGACCCAAGGGCAAATCCCGCGACTCGCGCCACAACGCCTGCATGAGCCTGAGGGCCGACTGGAACGCCGAGTCGCTCTTGACTCGGGCGTGATGTCTCTCCAACAGGCGTCGATCGATTCCGTCCATAGCCGACGACTCTCCCACGCCACCGACAGCACTCGTGCCCACCGGCGCCTTTTGGCCCAACAAATTGGTCCCGAAGCGAGACGGTCAGGCGAGAAACGCCGAGTCGACGTCGACGTCTTGGAGGGCTCGGGGGCCCATGAGCTTGGCCATGAGATGCTCGCCAGACGTCGTTGGCGGATACTTGGCCGGATTGTCGTGGCTGATACACATCGGCAACACCTCGATGACGGCGTCGTGGTTCGGCTGCTGGAACCAGGCGACCGACCGGCGCCGGAACTCACCGGGAACATCCGCTGGAGGCGGCACCACGCGATGAATCGTCGCCCGCCAGCGATCGTTGGTCCACTCAGCCAACAAGTCGCCCAAGTTCACCAAGAACCCGCCCTCGGGTGGCTGCACATCGTGGAACTCGCCAGCCGTGTCGCGGATCTGCAAGCCGTGGACCCGGTCGGCCAACAAGATGGTGAGGGTGCCATAGTCGCTGTGGGCGCCCATACGAAGCTGGCCGTCGGCCGCAGGCGGGGTGTCGCTTCGGCGCTGGTAGTTGTTGGCTCGCATCACGCTGATGCTGCGGTCGACGAAGGGCCTGAACCAGCCGTCAGGCAATCCCAGAGCCCTGGCGAAAACATCGAGCAGCTCGTTACCAAGCTCCTCGCAGGCATCCCAGTAGGCCAACCAGGCGTCACGCATTGTTGCAACCTCGACGGGCCACACATTCGGCGAAAAATACCGACGGCACTGTTCGTCGGTCATCCCAGGAGGCGGGACCTCACGGCCAATGTTGAACGCCTCAAACAAATCGGGCAAGGACTCAACACCGAGGCTGTAGCTCAACGCTTCAGCGCCCAGAGGCGCATACCCCCGGTTGCCTTCGAGGTCGTCGGGGATGTAGCGCACCTTGGTCTCCACATCGAGATCAAAAAAGACCGACATCGTCGACAACAGGTTGTCGATGATCGACGAATCGATGCCGTGGCCGGTGATCGCGAGAAACCCCGACGTTCGGCACGCCTCATCGACGCGGGCGGCGACAGCGTCCTTGGCCGCCTCGTCGCCGCTGAACCAGTCGGTGAGGTCGACTGGCACCACCTGTCCGTCAAAGTTCGTCATGGCAACCGTCCAATACGTTTCGGTTCACTCGTGAACACCAGCGGGCTAGATCGCACCACGCTGATAGGGCTGGCCCAACGCCGCAGGAGTCCGAGACGTGCGAGCCCGAATGACCAGGGCAGCCAGCGTCACGAGATACGGCAGGGCCAAAAAGACCTCATAGGGCACCGAGGTAGCAGTGCCCTGCAACCGCAGCTGCGCCGCGTCGCACAAGCCGAAGAGCAAGGCGCCAGCGACCGTGGGGATCGGACGCCAACCGGCGAAGACCACGATGGCCAACGCCACCCAGCCACGGCCGCCGGTGACGTTTTCGATGAAGAGCCCGAGCGGGCCACACACCAAGGCCGCTCCGCCCAGACCAGCCAGAGCGCCACCGATCGTGGTTGCCTTCCAACGAAGGCCGTCGACCCGGTAGCCGAGCGCATCGACGGCAACCGGCGACTCGCCAACCGCCCCCAACGCCAACCCGAACGTGGTCCGCTTGAACAAGAACCAGACCGCAGCCAACACCACGAGCACCACCACAACGAGCCACCACATGCCGATGCGGTTGATGCGAGGCGCTGAACCACCAATCGAATAGTTCAGCTGGTACAGGTAGGTCGTCGCCGACGACGCCAACAAGGTGAACGCAATACCCGTCACCACCTGGTTGGCCTTGATGCCCACGACCAGTCCGGCCATCACCACCCCACACAGGGCACCAACAACCAGCCCCGCAATCAACCCAACCCACGGGCTCCCAGTCGACGCGGCGGCCGCGTAGGCACCCAGCGCACCGGACAACATCATGCCTTCGAGACCAAGGTTCAACACCCCGGAACGCTCCGTGATGAGGGCGCCCAGCGCAACGAGCGCTACCGGGATGGCGAGGCGAATCGCGGCCTCGACGGTCGAGAACTGAAACAGCACATCCATGGTTCAGTCCTGCCCAGACAGTCGCTCGGCCACGGCATCGCCAATGACAACAAACACCACAATCAGGGCCGTGATCACCCCAACGAGCGACGACGGAAGGTCATAGGCCCGTTGGCTTGATTCGAAACCAATCGTCAGCGCTGCCATACCCAACCCGGCGACGAGCACCCCGATCGGATTCAGCCGGCCCAGCAGGGCCACGATGATGGCTTCCCAGCCAAACCCCACCGACGACGACCCGTTGAGGCGGCCAGTGACGGCCGCGACCTCGACAAACCCCGCGATGCCCGCCATTGCGCCGGCGAACAAGGTGACCCACAAGACAATGCGGCGAGCCGGAACCTCGTTGGCATCGAGCGCTTCGCCGTTGAGGCCGAGCGCCGAGATGCGAAACCCGCCCCGGTGCCGGGCCATGACGGCAGCCACCACGAGGGGCAACAGCAACGCAAGGATGAACCCGAGGTGGGTATTGCCCACGCCCACGAGCTCGGCGTTGCCAACATTTCGGCTCGCAGGGACGAACGAATCAGGGTCGCGGATGCCCGTACGAACCGCCCACTGCAACACGGCGTCGGCGACATAGGTCAGCATCAAGCTCGAGATCACCACGCTGGCCCCGAAGCGAACCCACAACCAGCCAGACAACATGCTCCACAGGCCACCAGCTACAAGGGCGGCTGCGATGCCGAGCGGAACCAACACCAGCGCAGGCAAGTCGCGCACACCATCGGCAGTGACGACCGCCATCGCGCCGACCGCACCAACGAGGTACTGGCCCTCACCGCCGATGGTGAACACACGGGCCCGATACGCCACCGCGTAGCCCAGCCCAATCAGGATCAGCGGCGTCGCCGCCGTCGCGGTGTTGCTATAGCCACGGTTCTGGACCGTCACGCCCTCGACGATGGCCCAGTACACCCTCAACGGGTTCTGGCCCTCGAACAAGATCAGCAGGCTGCCAAGAGCAAGGGCCGCCAGCACGGCGAGCACGGGAACCAACACCCCGCCCGACGCGGTGCGGTGCAGCACTCGTGCCGCCAGACCTGGGACCCGTGGCGTACCAGCAGGTTCGACTGACGGAGCCGCAGCAGGTGTGTCGACAGGGGTAGTGCTCATGAGTTCACTCCGGCGTTCGTGGTCGCAGCCACCTCGCCATCAGTCATTGCAAGACCGATGGCCTCGCGGTCAAACGGAGGCAAGAACGGTCCCTTGGCGACCCCATTGGACATCACCATGATCCGATCAGCGACCGCGAGCAGTTCGTCGAGTTCGGCTCCGATCCACAACACGGCTGCTCCGTCGGCGGCACACGCTGACAGCCGGCCCGACACGGTGTCGGCCGCTCCAGGATCGAGGCCACGGGTCGGATAACACGCGAGCACCGCGCGAGGCTCGCCATCGAGCTCACGGGCCAGCACCAGCTTCTGGGCGTTACCACCCGACAACCGGCCTGCCCGCTGGGAAGCTCCCGACGTGCGAACGTCCCAGTTCTCAATCGGCGCTTCAGCAGCTGCGCGTCGAATGGCGCGACGCGGACGCCATCGAGGCACCCGCCCCAAATCGAGGTTGTCGGCCAAGTCCATCGCCCGAACCAGCCCCCAGCGATAGCGATCGCTCGGGATGTAGGCCAACCCAAGCAGACGACGAGCGCGCGGGTTGCCCGTCGGCACCGCCACCCCGTCGATGGTCACCTGACCCATTTCGACCGGCTCTCGGCCCGACAACGCGGCTTCGAGGTCGGACTGGCCGTTGCCATCCACCCCGGCAATGCCGACGATCTCGCCTGAACCAATCTCGATCGACACCGATTGCAGACGGCCATGGGAGACCGCATCAAGACGGAACCGCGACCGGTCAACAATCTCGTCGCGGGCCTCCCGAACAGTGAACCGACCAGTGCTGGCCGACCCAATCATCGCCGAGGCCAGATCGGCCCGATCATGATCTTCGACTGCGTGGTCGAACATGACCTGCTTGCCCTCGCGCAACACCGTGACCCGGTCGCAGCCGTCAAACACCTCGGTCAGGCGGTGGGTGATGAACGCAAGCGCCCGACCCTCGCTGGCCAAGGTGCGACACGTCTCGAGCAGAGCAACCGCTTCTTGGTCGGTGAGCACTGCAGTGGGTTCGTCGAGCAGCAACACGTGGGCATCGGCGTCGAGGCAACGCAGCAGTTCGAGCCGTTGCTGTTCGCCAACTGACAACTGGCCAGCGGGAACTCCGTCGCTCACCCCGAGCCCATACCGGTCGATCAGATCGCGCAGCCGCGTTGCGCCGTCGGCTCGTTTGGGAAGCAGCCGCCCGGTGGGGCGAGCGAGCACCAGGTTCTCCGAGGCGGTCAGCGTCGGCACCAGCGTGAAGTGCTGCTGAACCAGGGCCACACCACGATCTCGTTGGGCGCCTGGGTCAAAGGTTTCGACTGGTTCGCCCAGCAGCTGGACCGTGCCAGCATCGGGCCGATCAAGCCCGGACAAGATGCGAACCAGTGTGGTTTTGCCCGCTCCATTTGCGCCGAGCAAGGCATGGATCTCGCCAGCCCGAAGCGTCAGGTCGACGCCTGCGAGGGCCACGTTGGATCCAAAGTGCCGCTCGATGCCCGTCATCACGGCGAGCGGCTGGCCCCGAACTGGAGCACCGGTATCTGACATAGGTTCCGATGCTCCAGTTTGGGATTCAACCATGGGGACGATCAGCTACCGATCTCAACGAATGGCACGGTGAAGGTGCCATCGATGATTTCAGCCAGACGCTGTTCGTACAAAGCCATCGCTTCTGCGGGGATGTCGTAGGCCGGGTTGATGGCCATGCTCATGCCACCGTCCTTGAGCAGAACTTCGTAGTACTGGGCCTCGGTGACACCAGCAGCGGCGTCAGCAACCATCAGCTCGAAGACCTTGCCCAGCTCCCAGACGAACGACGAGACCACCGATGGGCCGACATCGCTCATGTCGCCGACATAGCCAGTGGACACGCCACCCTCATCGTTGGCAGCTTCGATCTGACCGAAGGTCGGGGCCTGGCCACAACCAACGAACATGGTGGCGCCATCGGCGACCTGTCCAAGAGCGGCTTCCTTGGCGAGCTGCACGTCATACCAGTCGCCAACAGCAACGAAGCTGCCCTCTGCTTCTGGGATGAGTTCCTGCACACCGGCGAGGAAGGCGCCGTACATGGCGTAGCAGACCGGGATTTCGAAGCCAGCAGCGCCGCCTACGTTGCCAGCGCCTTCGACACCTGCGGCAAGGATGCCGGACAGGTAGGAGGCCTCATAGAACGGCTGGCTGTAGTCGCCAACGTTTCCGGCGACGTCGCCGAAACCACCGGCGTACACGAAGATCGTGTCTGGATAGTCAGCCGCGACCTTCTTGACATCGTCGCCGAAGTCGAACGAGTGGGCAACGATCGGGTTGTAGCCATCGTCGGCATAGGCACGAAGGGCACGTTCAGCCTCGGCGCCTGGAGGCGTGTTTTCGAGCAGTGCCAGATCGGAGATCAAACCGGCCTCAAGCAGCTCGTTGCCACCGTCATAGGCAGCTTCGCCCCATGAGCCGTCGAACCACTCAGCCGAGTAGACGATGGCCATCTTTGGCAGTTCGGCCGAACCTTCTTCGGTTGCTTCCTCAGTAGCGCTGGTAACGGTTGGTTCAGCAGAATCGGACGCGGCATCGTCACTGTCGCCGCACGCAGCAGCAATCAGCGAGAACCCCATCAGGATCGCGATCATCGACCACAGGGGGCGGCGACGCTTCGTAAGTGCGGTGGTGTTGTTCATGGGTCGACATCTGACTCGCTGAACATTCCATAGACATTGCACAAGTGTGAACGAACGGTAACCGGTTTGTTTCCAGAAGGTTTCGTACCACTGTCTCGTTACTGAACGGTCTCGCCCGACCACTCGCCGTGACGAATTCGCAGAAACACCGCGTTCTGAATGCCGATTTTCGTCATATTTGCGAAAATCGGCATTCAGAACGGGAAGCCACTACGTTGCGTCCGGGGCCAGCACTACGAGGGGGGATCGATGCACGACATCGTCATCAAGAACGCACACATCGTCGACGGCACCGGCGGGCTCGCGATCGATGGTGACCTCGCTATCACCGGGGGCCGCATCACCCACGTGGGGACGGCCGAAACGCCCCACGTCGACGGGCCAGCGCACCGGACCTTCGATGCCGATGGGCGCCTAGTCACCCCCGGATGGGTCGACATCCACACCCACTTCGATGGCCAGGTCTGCTGGGACAAGCAGCTGACCCCGTCGAGCGGCCACGGTGTCACGACCGTCGTCATGGGCAATTGTGGCGTTGGGTTCGCCCCGGTGCACCAGGGAAGCGAAAACGAGCTCGTCGAGCTCATGGAATCGGTCGAAGACATCCCCGGCACGGCGCTGCATGCGGGCATCCCGTGGGGGTGGCAGAGCTTTGGTGAATATCTCGACGCCATCGACACGCCGTACAGCGTCGACGTCGGCGCCCAGGTTCCGCATGTCGCGATCAGGCATTACGTCATGGGCGACCGCTGCTACGACGACGCCACTGCCGACGACATGGCTGCGATGGCCAACATCACCGCCGAAGCCCTCAGAGCCGGAGCGATGGGGTTCACGACATCGCGGTTCTTTGGCCACCGAGACAAGCGCGGCGAACTCGTGCCCGGCACGAGGGCTTCGGCCGATGAGATGCTCGCGATCGCGGGCGCCATTGCTGACGTTGGCCATGGCGCGATCGAGTTCGTCTCAGATTTACTCAACGACCCTGACGAGCTGGCCTGGATCGAACGGGTTGCCCTCATCACCGGCACCCCGATCCTGCCCCTGATCACGCCCGGCGTCGAGGGTCCATGGGAGCTCGCAAACAAGCTGGCACCGCTCGGCGGCCGCATCCGACCCCAGGTCGGGGCCCGACCCGCGTCGCTGCTCATGCAGCTCGACGGCACGTTGAACCCGATGCGTCAGTTTCCGGCCTATCGGCGAATTGCCGACCTTCCGTTGGAAGAACAGCGCCGCCAGATGGCCGACCCGGTATTTCGCGCTGAGGTGCTGGCCGATGACTCGACGGCGTCCCGCAGCCCCGAAGCGAGCATGCTGTTGTCGTCGTGGAAGCGCATGTACGTGCTGCCATCTGACCTGAGCTATGAACCGACCTTCGACGATTCTTTGGCCGGCATCGCCGCAGCTCAAGGCATCGATGTGCGCGAGGCGCTGATGGATGCCATGGCGCAGGGCCGGCCGATCTTGTTCCTGTTCGGCAACTATCCCGGCGATCTCACGGCCCAGATCGAGTCGATCGAGCGGACCCATTCGCTGTTCGGGCTGTCCGATGCAGGCGCCCATTGCGGTGTGTTGTGCGACGCCAGCGTGCCGACGTACATGCTCGCCTACATGACCCGCGACCGGAAGCGGGGCCGCACCATGGACCTCGAGTTCGTGGTCCACAAGATGACCCAGGACACGGCCCAGACGTACGGCCTCCTCGACCGCGGGGTGCTCGCCCCGGGCATGAGGGCCGACATCAACATCATCGACTACGAGGCTGTCGCGCTTCACGACCCGAAGATGGTGTACGACCTCCCGGCGGGCGGAAAGCGCATCGTGCAACACGCCAACGGCTACGACGTCACGATCCAGAACGGCCAGGTGACCTACGAAGCTGGTGTCCATACCGGAGCCATGCCAGGACGGCTACTGCGCGCTGGCCGATAACACTGGCGGCTAGCGCTTGATGTGATCTTGATGTTCGGGCCCGTACACGATTGATCCTTGGTTGGTGTGATGTCGATGTCCCCAACCAAGGAGCCATCCCATGTCCACCCTCGCTTTCGAGCTCGCCCGCGGCGATCACGACCGCGGCCCCGGCGGCCTCAAGCCCTTGCTGTTACTGCTCATCGTGGGTCTGCTGACCGCCGCCATCGTGGCCATTGTTCGCAAACGCCGCGGCCCCGCATCGGCACCCCCACCGTTTGCTCCCCCGGCGATGTCGAACGCTCCGACGGCGATTGCGGTGCTCCAGGAGCGCTTCGCTCGTGGCGAAATTGAGGTCGACGAGTTCGAGCGCCGACGCGACGTCCTCGAGGGCCGCTCGGTAGCCAATGAACCTGAGCCCGAAACCAAAACTGGCGACGCCTAACCTCGCCGGTATGGTCCAGATCCGTGACCCAACGCATCCTCATCGTCGACGACGAAGTGCCAATCCGCGAATTGGTGTCGTCGTACCTCGTCGCTGAAGGGTTTGTCGTCGAGGAGAAGTCCAACGGTGTCGAGGCGGTCGAGCGGTTCCATCTCCAACCGCCGATCGACCTCGTCATCTTGGATGTTCGAATGCCCGAGATGGGGGGCATCGACGCCTTGCGAGAGATCCGACGCCGATCCGACTGCTACGTGATCATGTTGACCGCAGCGGTCGAAGAGACCGATCGAATCATCGGCCTGTCCGTCGGGGCCGACGACTATGTCACCAAGCCATTCTCGCCACGTGAGCTCGTGGCGAGGGTCAAGGCCGTGCTGCGCAGGTCCCGTCCTGGGGCCACCGACGATCGCGAAGTACTCGAGTTCGACGACCTCACGATCGAAGTCGACGAGCATCGGGTCGCGAGAAACGGCACCCCGATTGAGCTCACGGCCCTGCAGTTCGCTCTCCTCGTCACCCTCGCCAAGAGTCCGGGTCGGGTGTTCGCCAGACATCAGCTCATCGAGCGGGTGTGGGGTCGGGACTTCTTTGGCGAGGACCGCATCGTTGACGTCCATATCGCCAACCTGCGCAAAGCTCTCGGCGAAGGTGCGGCCGACGCAGAGATCATCGGCACCGTGCGCGGTGTTGGTTATCGCTTCTTGTCTCGGCCCCGCCCATGAACCCACTGCGCACGACATCGGGCCCGACGCCGACCCTTCGCCAGCAGCTGTTTCGGTCCCACCTGGTGGTGATCGTCGTCGCGGTTGCGACCTTTGTTGTGGCTGCGATGGTGATGGGGGTCGTGTTATTTGCGTTGGACAACACCGTGTTCGACCAATTCGGCAGCCGCCGCGGTCGAGGGTCGAGCACCAAGAGCGTGGCCCCGTTCTTTGGCCTCATCGCGGTGCTGGGTTCGGCTTCGTTGGCCGCTGCTGTGGTTGCGTGGCGGGTGTCGGCCCGTCTTGCCCAGCCCCTCGAAGCCATGCAGCGGGCCACGAGCCAACTCGCCGCGGGCAACTACCGGGTGCGGGTCGACGCATCAGGCTCGGCCACCGAGGTCCAGCAACTCGCCAACACCGTCAACGACTTGGCCGCGGCGCTCGACAGCACCGAGCAACAACGCCTCCACCTCATTGGCGAAGTCGCTCATGAACTGCGAACACCCCTGTCGACGATCGAAGGTTCGATGGAGGCCCTGATGGACGGGGTGATCGAAGCCAACGACACCACCTACAGCACCATTGCGCGAGAAGCAGCCCGGCTGCGTCGAGTTGCCGGCGACCTGTCGGCGCTCAGCGCATCACGTGAGGTCACCCTGGCCCCGGCCATCGTCGATGTGGCATCGAACGTTGCCGACATCGTGGCCCGCCTCTCACCCCAAGCCGAAGCCAAGGGCCTCGAGCTTGGGCTCGACATCGAGAGCGGCACCACGGTCTGGGCCGACCCCGATCGCCTCACCCAGATACTCATCAATGTCGTCGGCAACGCCATCGCCTACACCCCATCGGGGTCGATCACGATCACGGCATCTTTGTCTGGCCAAGATCAGGGCAAACAGCATCCGGCAACCCTGATCGAGGTGACCGACACCGGCCGAGGCTTGGCCAACGACGACCTCAGCCGGATCTTCGAACGCTTCTACCGGGTCGATGGCACCTTGGCCGGCGGTACCGGCGTGGGTTTGGCCATCGTGGCCGGGCTGATGGCAGCCCACGGCGGCACTGCATCAGCCGCCTCGCCTGGACTCGGACACGGCTCGACGATCAGCTTGTGGTTTCCCCCACCGCCTGCGACCGCGCCTCATCGAGCCGCGCCGTAGTCAGCCGGGTCGACGCAAAGGCGTACAACAACAGTTGCCCTACAGCAGCGATGAACCATGGGGCTCGAAGCGCCGCGTCGCGGCTGAGCAACGGCTCGGTCACCACCACCACCAACCCGCCCAACAGGGCACCGACCGGGATCATGCCCCAGGCAAAGAATCGGTACACGCTGTTGACGCGTCCCAGCAGATGATCGGGAATGATCGTCTGGCGCAGGCTGACCGTGATGACGTTCCAGAGGGTTCCGCCGAACGACGACACCGCGAACATGGCCCACACCACCACCCACTGCGACGTCGATCCGGAGACGGCGGTTGTGATCGCGCCGCCGACGAGGGTGAAACCCAGCGATGGGCCCGACCCAATGGTTTTGCTCACCCACGATGCCGTCCAACCGCCCACGACCCCGCCGATGGCTCCCCCGGTCATCAACAGCGCGAACTCGGTCGGCGATGTGTCGAGTACCTCTTGGGCAAACAGGACCATGGTCGCCATGCTCAGGGTGAACAACAGATTGAGCAGACCCAAGATGATGGCCATGGGGCGCAAGAGGTCGTGGCCCCACAGCCACCGGAACCCTTCGGCCAGGTCGGCCTTCCATCCACGGGTGCCAGTGCCAGCGGTCCCAGTGCCAGGGGTCCTCGATCGTTCAACCGGCACGATGAGGGCCACCAGCACGGCCGCCACCGCGAAGGTCGCGCCATCAAACAAGAACGGGACACTGAACGACACGGCCAACAACGCCGCGCCGAGAGGTGGTCCGACGAAGGTGTTGGCGACCTGTTCGGCGGCCCACAACCTGCCGTTGGCTCGCTCGAGCTGGTGGGGTTTGACGACCGCGGGCATGAACGTCTGGGACGCGTTGTCGCCAATGACTTCGGCTGACCCGAGCAACAAGGTGGCGATCAAGACCGCCACGTACAACACGACGTCATTGTGAACCATGCCGGCCGTGACCTCGTCGGGTGTTGGAAGGTCGGCGCCTCGAAACACCAACGCCAACCCAACAGCCAAGGTCAGTGCGGCCCGGATGGCGTTTGACCACACGATGAGCGTCCGTCGATCGAAGCGGTCGGTGATGACACCAGCTGGCAGGCTGAACAGCAGCCAAG
>CAYGMW010000059.1:0-164 GCA_964350975.1 uncultured Acidimicrobiales bacterium
GGCCCGGCGTCGGGCGCGGTGGTGCTCATCGACGACCTCGACACCATCGACGAAGCCATCTTCACCAGCCCCCTTTTTGACGCGGGAGCAGATGCCGCTTCGCGCTGGGTCGTGGTGGGCTCGGTCCATCCGGGCTCGCTACGGGGCCACGGCCTGTCCAAGAA
>CAYGMW010000059.1:174-13184 GCA_964350975.1 uncultured Acidimicrobiales bacterium
ATGGCTGTCGGCGGCTCGGCGTCATGGTCGAGGTGTGCTGCTGCAGCCATCGCGGCGCGACGGCGAACTTTTGGGCGTCGATCTGCCATGGCGCCGCGACGGCAGCGAGACATCGGACCCCGCCCAGATCGGCTTGGCGGTGGTGGTCGATCGGCACCGGGCCGTGCCGACGCGACTCGTGGTTCCAGATTCGCGCGCTTCGCGCGATCTTTCGCGCGAATGGTGATTGACCGCGCGCGGCCGCACACGTACCGTGAGTCCGTTGATGACAACGACGTAGTTCCACCCTTGTGGTGCGCTGCGGGGCGGATAACTATGGACCTCACCTGCACTGCGGGAGCGAGGACGGGAGCAGACGTGACACACGAGTCGACCGAAGTTGGCTACACGGGCAAGAAGACAGCCGAGATTGTCGGTATCACGTATCGCCAGCTCGACTACTGGGCCCGCACTGATCTCGTCCGTCCCAGCCTGACCGATGCAGCCGGCAGCGGCAGCCGTCGGAGCTATAGCTACCAGGACCTGCTCGAGCTCAAGGTCATCAAGACCCTGCTCGACGCTGGCATCCGTTTGGAGATGGTGCGCGATGTCTTTAGCTACCTGCGCAACGAGCTCGGCGAGGACGTGGCGTCAGCCAACCTCGTGATCCAGGGTGCGACGTCGGTGCTGGTGCGTACCGGCGAAGAGATGATCGACCTCATCCAAGGTGGCCAGGGTGTGCTCAACATCTTGCCGCTCGCTGGCGTCAAAGAAGACCTCGACGCCGCCATCGTCGAGTTGTTCCCCAGCTTTGGAGCCAGCGCCGCCGTCGGCGGCTGAGGTCAACTGTTGGGCCTTTTCGTCCGATAGGGCCCGATGAGGTCGGGTCCGATCAGCTTGGCGATCGCTGGGTCGCGCCGCGCTGTCGACCGTATTGGTGCGGTTTTGCCGTGGCCGGTGTCGCCGACATGGAGTCGTCGCATGGCCCTCATGTGGATCGTCGCCGGCGTGGTGTCCGGCGTGGCCACCGTTGGGCTTTTCATCACACCCGCGAGAAGCGAGCCAGTGCCAGCAGATGCGATCGTGGTGCTCGCTGGTGGTTCAGGTGAACGGATCGAACGTGGTCTGGATCTGATTCGCCAGGGGTACGCCGACGTATTGGTGGTATCGACGGGTACCGGTAGCGCTGCTGGGGCCGTCGACTGCGATGCCAGTCCCGATGGGGGCCAGCCCACTGTGATGTGTGTCGCCCCGCCGTCGGACAACACTCGCGGTGAAGCCAAGATGGTGGCAGACCTCGCCGCTGAGCACGGATGGTCCCGGATTCTGGTCGTCACGTCGACCTATCACGTCACCAGGTCGCGTTGGATGTTCGAGCGTTGTACTGACGCTGAGGTGGTCGCAGTTGCGGCTGCAGCCGATATCCCACTGCCCACACACTTCAACGCCGTGTTTCACGAGTGGGCTGGTGCGCTGATTGCCCAAACCGTTCAGCGAGGATGCTGAGCCCGCTGAACGGCTTGGAACGTGGGCTACTCCGATGCTGGGATCAGGCGGAGCGACGCGCTGTTCATGCAGTACCGCTCACCGGTTTCGCCTGGGCCGTCGTCGAAAACGTGGCCGAGGTGGGCGCCGCACGTTGTGCACAGGGCTTCGACCCTGACCATGCCAAAGGATCGGTCGATGTGTCGCTCGACTCGGCCTTCGTCCATGGCGTTGGTGAAGCTGGGCCACCCCGAGCCCGAGTCGTACTTGGTGGATGACTCAAACAGCTCGGTGTCGCACACGACACAGTTGTAGGTGCCAGGGGTCTTGGTGTCCCAGTAGCAGCCAGTAAAGGCCCGCTCGGTGCCGGCCTTTTGGGTGACCTGGTATTGCTCGGGAGTGAGCCGGTCGCGGAGTTCGTCGTCGGTGAACTCGACCTGGCGCACGGTGGGCTCTTGGGTGGTCATCTTGTTCCTCCGGAGGTTGCGTAGTAGTTGCACAGCCTAGGAAACACGGCGTGCGTCCCGTGTGTTCCCCACAGGTTCGCGACTGTTGAGCACAAGGAGTGGTCGGTTGACCACAGGCAAGTCCCAGGAAAGTCACACCCTTTGAGTACTCGTTACCCACAGCACATCTTCCGTATCTTCAGTGCATGGAGGCTCACAACATGGGAAACACACCGGTAACTGGCTATGAAGTCACCCTGGCCGACTCCACCGTCGAGCTCGTGGCCGACGCTGATGCCTACACCCAAGAAGGCCCGCTCACGACGTTCTTCGACACCGGCGGCCGCGATGTCATCGACTCGTGGGCCGTGCGCCTCATGAGCTTGCGCACTGCCGATATTGCCAAGGTGAAGCGGCTCGGCCCCCGTCGCCTGGTGCCGATGCTTCCGATCACGATGGCCAGCTGAGTCCCAAGGCGTGGGCCAACTCGGCCGCAGTGTCGACAATCGTCGTTGCCCCGGCGTCAACCAGTTCGGCCCGGTCGCCAAAACCCCACGTCACGCCGATCACGTCGGTCACTCCAGCGGCTCGCGCTCCATCGATGTCGTGGTGTCGGTCGCCGATCATCACTGCGTCGACCGCGTTGGCACCCAGAACCTCCAGCGTGTGGGCCACGACATCGACCTTCGCGGCCCGCGTCGAGTCCAAGCTGGCCGCACCGACATACGCCAGGTGCGGTGTCAGCCCAAAATGCTCGATGATCTTGACCGCTGAGAACTCCGGTTTCGATGTTGCTGTTGCAACCACCCGGCCCTGAGCCGCTAGGGAGGCAATGATGTCGACCACCCCTGGATACAGCACGTTCTGGTGCCAACCATGCTGGTGGTAGTAGTCGCGGTAGACGGTGACGGCCTCGTCGATCAGATCGTCTGCCACTCCGAAGTGGGCGAACACCTCTCGCAGCGGAGGGCCAATGGTTCCCAGCGTGTCAGCCGCGGTGACACCGCTGATGCCCAGGTGGTCAAGAGCGTGGAGCATGCCCGTCGAGATGCCCTCGGAGTTGTCGCTGATCGTTCCGTCGAGGTCGAACAACACGACGGGCTGGAGGTGGGGGCTCATCGGGCCGGGGTGAGCAGCTCGCGCCACCGAGTGTCTCGCTGGCCCACCTGCCGTTCGAGTTCTTCCACCAGACCCAGCGAGGCCAGATAGGTCATACACGCAGCGACGGCGTCCACGTCTCCAAAGTCGAAGAGTCGTTCGGTGCGGTCGCGCAGCTCGCGGAGCGTTTGTGGGCCACGCAACATCAACACGCCCAGCAGTGCCAGCTGATCGGCCACGCTGCTCGGGGCCTGATGGGGAATCAGGCCCAAGAACTCGTCGAGCACATGGCGGTACTTGATGACCCCATGGCCACTCTGGGGGTGCACGAACCGGCACAGCTTGCGGCCCTTGGCCTCGTCGAGCACGGCCGCGATCTCTTCGTTGCTGAAGTCGGTCTGGGGGTCGCGGCTCGACTTTTGGTTGCACGCCGACACCAATGCGTTCAGCGTCAGTGGATACCCCTGGGGTGTCGACAGTTGCTTTTCGATCATGGCGCCGATGACGCGACCCTCGGCAAAGGAGATCATGGCGTCTCCGACCGCGGTGTCAGCGTCTCGGAGCAACCACGAACCGGACCGGATCCGACGCAGACCGTCGAGGGGCAACCCGTACTGATAGCTCCAGGCTCGCGCCCCGGACCCGGTGTCGATGATGATGCGGTGGTATTCGCCCTCGGGTTCGCCCTCGACCTCGTCGAGTAACTCCATGCATTCGGCCACGGTGGACGGCTCGAGCGAGATCAACATGCCCTCGATCACGTCGCCGATGGTGTTGGTGCAGTCGAATCTGGCGGCCGGATAACCAAGGTCGGTGTCGTACACGTGGCCCTTGGTGGTGTCGGCAACAGGTGAGGTTCCAGCAGCGACGAAGGGTTCGAGAAAGTGCCACCTCTCTTCGCCGGGAATCAGGGTTCCGTAGATGAAGAGCTGGTCGATCATGACGTAGTCCACATCGGGAGAATAGGTTGCGCAGATGGCAATGGATGTACGACCCCTGACCGGAACCACAGGCGCCGAGGTGTTCGGCGTCGATGTGGCGACCGCAACCGACGCCCAGATCGAGCAGTTACGCGACGTTTGGCATGAACATCTGGTCCTCGCGATCCGGGGCCAGAACCTCACGATTGATCAACAAGTTGACTTCACCCTGCGGATCGGCCCGTTTGGCGACACCCCGTTCATCGAGCCGGTCGACGGGTACCCCAATGTGATCATGGTGGTGAAGGAAGCCAGCGAGGTCGCCAACTTCGGCGGTGCGTGGCACAGCGACTGGAGCTTCCAGCCCCAACCGCCATCGGCGACGATCCTGTACGCCATCGAGGTGCCCGAGGCCGGGGGCGACACTGCGTTTGCCAATATGGCCGTCGCATACGACACCTTGAGCGACGAGATGAAACAGCAAGTAGCGGGGCTCACCGCCCTGCACTCAGCCACCTTGCCCTATGGGGCCAACGGGCTGTACTCGAAGGTGAATCCGGCCGGAATGACCATCCGCACCTCGGCCGAAGGCGACGAGGTCTACGCCCACCCCCTGGTGCGGGTGCATCCCGCAACGGGCCGGCCGATGCTGTTTTGCAACCCGACGTACACGATTGGCATCGAAGGTATGGACGACGCCGAGTCGCGCCCCCTGCTGGCATCGTTGTACGCCCACTCGACCCGTCTTGAGTTCACGTGTCGGGTCCGTTGGCAGCCTGGAACCCTCACGATGTGGGACAACCGAGCCGTCATGCACTACGCCGTCAACGACTACCGGGGCGTGAGGCGCGAGATGCGTCGAACCACCGTCGCCGGAGAGTCACCCCAGAGGGTTGTTTTGGTCTAGCTGAGCTGATGGGTGGCGTTGACGGCGAGACGCCAGGCGACGAACGCGCCAAGGCCCACCAGGGCCCACGCCGAACCGACCAGCCCCGCAACCAGCGTCGTGTATTCGGGTTGGGCCGCGATGGCGACACCCAACATCTGGACCAACACACCGGTCGCAATATTGGCCGGAGCCGCAGCTCGGTGGCCTGTCTCCCAGTGGGCCTGCGACTGGGTCACTCGCCCGACGCAGATTCCAATCGTGCGGTTCATGGGCAACTCGCCGGTGTGCATGAGCACCCCGAGGGTGACCAGAAACAATCCAACGGTGGCGATGATCAAACCAGTGAGCAAGAGTCCCATCACCACGACTATCGGCACCACCGATTGTCTCCATGAGTAGTTCCGGTGCGACGGTTGCGTTACGGAAGTGTCAGCACTGCACCGTGAGGGTGGAGTCGCTCGGTGGCGGTGGTTTGCACCACCGCGTTGCCGTCGAGGGTGGTCGATGAGTTAGAGCATCCACCGTCGACGACTGACTGATAGGACAGCTGCATCTGGGTCGCCTGGTGTTGGACCCCGGATCGGTCGGTCCATGTGGGGTTCGTCCATCGGACCTCGACTCCGGGGCCTTGGCACGGAGCGAAGATCTCTGACCACATGACCACCGACGTCAGCCGGTCGCCCTCGCAGGCGAGCTCGCGGATCGTGGTGGGTTCGCCGGTTGACAGGTCGGTGATCGTTCCAGCCCAACCGGTCGCGCCCTGGTCGATGGTCAGGCGATAGGTGACACCGGCTCGCCAGGCGTAGTCGCGGGTGTTGACGTTGTGGGCGGCGCTGGGCAGAGCGGACTCGGTGCCGCCCAGCTCGCCCGAACGGCCCGCTCCGACATGGTGGTAACCACCCCAGTTGGCGGCGGTGTGGCCCGGGTAGCGGTCGATCCATTGCAACCCCAGATGGCCGGCCCCAATGGGGCGTCGACCGTCGGTGAACGAGGCTTGGAGTGCCCAGAATCGCAGGTGGGCGCTCGCGGGTTGCGACGTAACGGTCAGCTCCACGCTGACCGAGGTGACATCGGCGGGTTCGCCAAGCCAGCGGGCGTGCATCGACGAGGCCCCATTGCTTGACGCCGGAAGGCCTTCGGTGCGTTCGCTTCGGGTGGGAGCTGAGAGGAATCGGCGAAAGATGCTCACCGGGTCAGCGCCGACCACAGGGCGCGATAGGTGGGATACACCATGGCCTGGTCGAGGTAGCCATCTTCGGCCAGCGCCCGGTGGAGTACCGGCAGGTTCCGAAAGGGGATACCGCTGTCGACATGGTGGGCCAAATGCCAACCCGTATTGAATGGCACGAACCAGAACCGAGGCAGCCATGACTGTTCGACGTGGTGGGTCGTCAAACGGCGGTCAGGTGATCGTTCGAGCCCCGCATGCTCGGCAACTGCTCGGAGTCGGTTGAAAACTCGCCAGATGGTCATGTAGGGCACCAGCCATAAGAAGAGCCACAGCTCCGGCCTGCCAATGACGAGCAAGGGTGTGAGGACGATCAGTTGGCCGGCCACAGTGCGAAGTCCGTATTGGATCGTCTTGAGACTACGGAAGGAACGAAAGAAGCTGCGGAAGTTCTTGGCACCGCTGACAAACAAGGCGTCGCGGCGCAGCTTGCGCCGCCAGGACGCGACCGAAATTGGGTAGAGGGCATACAGCAAGAAGTCGGGTTCGTTTGGCCCGAACTCGTCGCGGTGATGGGCTGCGTGCGACCGGCGGTAGGCATCGGATCCTGAACCAAATGCCAGCAGCCCGAAGATCCATTGCCCGACGAAGTCGTTGATGCGGCGGTTCGAGAACAACAGGCGGTGCGCGGCCTCGTGGTTCAAGATGGCGAATCGGGCAAAGACGCTACCCATCAAAGCGAAGGCGACAATCCACCCGGCCCAATGGTCGATCGTGATCGCGGCCCACACAATGAACACTGGTGTTGCGAGCGTGTGAGCAACGGTGAACGCGTTGCGGCGGTTGTCGATCAGGCGTAGCTGGTCGCGAAACTCGCGGGTGGGACGCCCGTCGGGCCTCAGGCGATGGCTGCCCGCAAACTGGGGCACGAGGGCGTCGGCTGGTGTCATCCCGCCGGTCATGCCTGCGGTGGCCGCCAAGAACGTTGCTTCATCGATCGCCAAGAATCGTGATGATATCGGAAAAGTTTTTCCATGAGAATTGGGTCACACCTGCCGATGGTGACCTCAGAAGGTGCGTCAACGTTGAACGGCATGCTCGCTCGCCCCATCCGGTGTGCGAAGATGTCGCCTTGGGGGACGAGCGCCGAGCGACGGAGTTGTGTGTGGCGAATCAACTGGGGGTAGGAACCAACGGCGACAGAAGTGTTGCGCCGTCGCGCTTGGTTGCGCTTGCCGAGTTGGCCGCGCCACTCGAGTACGCGGTCGCCCTGTCGACACGACCGTTGCTCGGTCCATTCCCTCGGGGTCATCGCTCCGTGCTGGTGTTGCCTGGATTCATGGCCAGCGACGTGTCAACGTTCGTGTTGCGCCGCGAGCTCAAAGGACTCGGCCACGACGTTCAGGGTTGGGGTCAGGGGACCAATATTGGCCCCAACCAGCGCATTATCGATGGCATGGCACGCCGGCTTGACTCAATGGCGGCTCGAACCGGCCGCAAGGTCGATGTTGTGGGCTGGAGCCTCGGTGGGGTGTTCGCCCGCTACCTCGCAACCGAACACTCTGACCTGGTCAACTCGGTCATCACCCTAGGTTCGCCAATCCGGCCCACGGGCAACCGTGAGGGGATCGCGGGCAAGATCTTTTCGTCGTTGACGCTGCGCCACGACGCCGACTTGGGCGACTTCGACCCGTCAGCCCGCCTCAGGGTTCCGTTGACGTGTGTGTGGACCCGAACTGACGGCGTGGTCGACTGGCGGGCCGCGGCTGCTCGCCCGGGACCCCGGACCGAAAACATCGAGGTTCCGGGCACTCATTTGGGTTTGGGTGTCAACCCGATCGCGCTGCACATCGTGGCTGATCGCTTGAGCCTTCCTGACAACGACTGGTTCCCGTATCGGCCCCACCCGATTGCGGCCCTGCCCCCGATGCGGTGGTTCGCCGATGCCGATATCGCTGCCGACGGCATCTGGGACGATCTCGACGAGGACGACCCAGACGGCTACGTGTCTCCCTTGCTGCAGATGCCCCGCTCAGCTGCTGGCTGATCGGTACTGGCTGATCGGTACTGGCTCGCTGGGCCCCCGGTGGTGTTTCTGGGCCATACGCTGTGGCCATGTTGCGCACTGATGCAGGGGCCTTTGTCGAGGGGCCACGTCTGATCGAAGCCGGAGCGCCGGGCGGTCCGCTGTCGGGTCTGACGTTCACGGCCAAGGAGCTCTACGACGTCCGTGGTCTGCCCACTGGTTGCGGCAACCCCACACTTCGGGCCGCGGTCGAACCTGCTGAGGTCAACGCCACGGCGGTGCAGCGCTTGCTCGACGCGGGGGCCGACCTCACCGGCACGACGGTCACCGTCGAGTTCGCGTGGGCGTTGTCGGGTATCAACCCCCACGACGGCACCCCAGACAACCCAGCTGACCCGTACGGGCTGCCAGGTGGCTCGTCTGCAGGCGCTGCCTCGGCCACCGCGGCCGGGTTCTGCGACCTGGCTTTAGGTTCCGATACAGCAGGTTCGGTGCGCATCCCGGCGGCCTACTGCGGCCTGCTCGGCATCCGGCCGACCCATGGCCGGGTTCCACTGACCGGAGTGGCGCCCCTGTGCCCTTCGTTCGACACCGCAGGATGGTTCGCCCGAGACCCAGGTGTGTTTGCCGCTGCGGCCGAGGTGCTTCTCGACGACTGGTCGGCTCCGGGGTCGCCCGACGGCATCACCATCTTGACCGACGCATTTGCTGTTGCGTCAGCCGAGGTGCGTAACGGCCTCGAGCCTCTTGTCGCGGCAGCGATCGACCGGGTGAGTGGCGCGGTGATCGAAACCGAAGCTGGTCCGCCCGGGTTCCTTGGCGAGCTGGCCGTTGCGTTTGGAGCCCGTGGATCTCGCGAAGGTTGGGAGTCCAATCGGGCCTATTTCGAGCGGTTCGGTCTCGACGGTGTTGGCGAGGAAATCCGGCCCCGTTTCGAAACCGCCCCCCTGGTCACCGACGACCAGGTGGCGATGGCCGACGAAATCATTGCTCGGGCCAAACAACGCGTTGACATCCTCACCGAGGGCGGGCACGCAATCGCCATCTTGCCTGCCGCTCCGATGCGGGCCCCTCGACGCCATAACGCCATCGCCAGCGCGGCACCCCATCGGCGCCCGATCCTTGAACTGACCGGCTTGTCGTCGCTGACGGGAGCGCCCTCGGTGACGGTCCCATACCGCACCATGGCTGGCACCCAAGTGGGCTTGTCGCTGCTTGGCGCCCATGGCACCGACGAGATGCTGATCGACTTCGCGGTTCGTCTGATTGAGTTGCTGAGCCTGTGACCGACGACGATCGCCCCGAACTGCTGTATGTGTCACCAGAGGAGCGGGCCGCAGGGCTCGGCCATCAGAGGTCGGGGATTCGGCGTCGGGCGTCGCTGTCGCCGTTGATCTTCCTGATCGGCACCGCCCTCGTGGTCGCTGGGGTGTCGCTGTTCCAGGCGTTTCGTTCCGAAGACGAGCTCGAGTCGACAGTCAGCTACGAGCTCATCAATATCGAGGGTCGCACCGAGGTGTCGTCGGTCATCACCATCAAGAACTGGGACGACGACGACGCCATCATCTTGAGCGTTGGTGTCAACGCCAGCGGACCGATTGTGGCCCAGTCGTCAACCTTTGTACTGGTTGGGTCAACCGACGAGCCCGTCGACACCATCACCGAACCGGCGATCCCCGGCGGTGGCAGCGGCGTCATCAACTTCGATTTTGCCTTTGAGTGCGTCGATGGCGATGAGTTTGTGCTCGACCCGGTGGTCCGGCTGCAGCTGCACCAAAAAGGGCTCGTTCGCGTGCACCAGGAACCCAACGGCAATGGTGGTGGCCAGCGGTATGTGTGCGTCGACGGTGCCACTATTGCCCGTTGAACAACTTCGCTTAGGATCAGCCGCTTGCGCGCCGATCTTGTTGGGGTGCTCGGCGAACGCGAAACAGACGAGGCAGGCTTCACCCTGATCGAGCTGATGATCACCGTCGGGATCATCTCGCTGTTGATTGCTCTGGGGGCGCCCACCTTCTTAGGGGCTCGTGAACGGGCCCAAGATCGGGCGACCCAGTCGAACCTCAAGAACGCGATGACCGCCTCGCTGGTGATCTATGCCGACGATGGCGATTTCGTCAACGCCACCATTGCCGGGTTGGCATCTGAGGAACCGGGATTGCAGTTTGTCGCCGCCGCAACCGCATCCACCGGAGCGGAGGTCAGCGTTGACACCGATGCGACCATCGACCAGATGACCTTCGCCTCACTGTCAGAGTCGGGCGACTGTTTCTATCTGATCCATCAGGCCGGAAACACCGCCGCGACGAACCGCAGCCGTTACTCGGTTCGGGCCCAAGGGGTTGCCGGGGCCTGCTCGGCGTCGAACGTCACCGGATTGGTGTGGGGCTCGGAGTGGTGATCAGTCGCCGTTGAGGCGCTTGATCAGGCTGCTGGTGTCCCACCGGCCGCCGCCCATGGCTTGGATGTCGGCGTAGAAGCCGTCGACCAGGGTTGCGACCGGCAGCGGTGTGCCATTTCGAGCCGCTTCTTCGATGCAGTAGCCAAGATCCTTACGCATCCAGTCGACGGCGAACCCATGCTCGAAGTGGTCGGCGGCCATGGTTTCGTGCCGGTTTTCCATCTGCCACGAACCCGCGGCACCAGCCGAGATGGTGTCGAACACCTTGGCCAGGTCGAGGCCCGCGTTCTGGCCGAACTTGAGCCCTTCGGACAAGCCCTGGACAATGCCGGCGATACAGATCTGGTTGATCATCTTGGTCAGTTGGCCTGACCCGGTCGGACCGATCAGGTTGCATCGCCTGGCGTAGGCGTCGATGACGGGCGACGCGGTATCGAAATCGGCCTGGTCGCCGCCGCACATGACGGTCAGCACCCCGTTCTGAGCCCCGGCCTGGCCGCCGCTGATGGGCGCGTCGACGAAGCCGATCTCTCGTTGGTTGCACGCCGCGCCGAGCTCGCGGGCCAGTTCGGCCGACGTTGTCGTGTGGTCGACGAGGGTTGCGCCCGGGCTCATACCCGCGAGGACCCCGTCGTCGCCATAGGCAACCGACCGAACGTCGTCGTCGTTACCGAGGCACATGAACACGATGTCAGCGCCGGTAGCTGCGGCCTTGGCGGTTGGTGCCGCGGTGCCGCCGGGGTGTTCGGCGGCCCAGGCGTCGGCCTTGGCGGTGGTGCGGTTCCAGACTGCGACGTCGTGGCCCGCGGCGAGCAGGTGCCCGGCCATGGGGTAGCCCATGACTCCGAGACCGATGAACGAGGTCTGCATCAGGCAATCCCGAGTTCGCTCATGCGGTCGAGTACTCGCTGGCGTTCGTCGTCGATGACCGTGGTGTCGCCGTGTCCGGTGTGGACCACCGTGTGACCTGGGAGGGTGAGGAGCTGGTCGCGGATCGATCGCAGGATTGTTGGTTCGTCGCTGTAGCTGCGCCCCGTCGCCCCAGGCCCGCCGCAGAACAAGGTGTCGCCGCTGACCACGATGCCTGACGCGACGTCGTGGAAACAGCAGCATCCGGGCGAGTGGCCCGGTGTGTGCAGCACCGCCAGCTCGTGGCCTCCGACGCTGATGGTTGATCCGGGGACGACGGGCCCGTCGGTTGATGCGTTGGGGTAGACAACGTCCCACAGCATGGCGTCGGCTTCGTTGAGCAGGATCGGGGCGTCGACCGCGTCGCGCAGCGCAACCGCGGCGTTGATGTGGTCGTTGTGCCCATGGGTGAGCACGATCGCGGCCACCTTGCGGCCGGCGATGGCGTCGACGATGGGCTGATGGTCGTGGGCCGCGTCGAAGACCACCACTTCGCGGTCGTTGCCCACCAGCCAGATGTTGTTGGTGACCTCCCACTCGCCACCGTCGAGCGCGAACACACCGTCGGTGGTGACCAGTTCGATGCTCATAGTTCGACCACCGAACGCAGCACTTCGCCACGCTCCATCTTGTGGAATGCGTCCTCGACATCACCGAGGCCGATGCGTTCGCTGACGAAGGCATCGAGGTCGAGCCGACCCTGCTGGTACAGGTCGATCAGCATCGGGAAGTCGCGGCTCGGCAAGCAGTCGCCATACCAGCTCGACTTGAGCGACCCGCCTCGTCCGAACACATCGATGAACGGCAGTTCGAGCACCATCGTCGGGTTCGGCACACCGACGAGCACGACGGTGCCTGCGAGGTCGCGGGCTTCGAATGCTTGCTTGTAGACCTCGGGCAGACCAATGGCTTCGATGGCCACGTCGACGCCGTTGCCGTCGGTGAGGGCTCGAATGGCCTCAACCGCGTCGACATTTCGGGAGTTGACGGTGTGGGTTGCGCCGAACCCCTTGGCCCATTCGAGCTTGGTGTCGTCGATGTCGACCGCGATGATCTTTGATGCGCCAGCCAGGTGGGCCCCAGCAATGGCGGCATTGCCGACGCCGCCGCAGCCGAATACCGCGACGCTGTCGCCCCGTCCGACATTGCCGGTGTTCATGGCCGCACCGATACCGGCCATCACGCCGCAGCCGAGCAGTCCAGCCGCAGCCGGGTCGGCAGTCGGGTCGACCTTGGTGCACTGGCCCGAGGCCACCAGTGTCTTGTCACAGAATGCTCCGATACCCAGGGCCGGCGACAGCTCGGTGCCGTCGGTCAAGGTCATCTTCTGGGTGGCGTTATGGGTGTTGAAGCAGATCTGGGGCTTGCCCTTGAGGCATGACCGGCACTGGCCGCACACAGCACGCCAGTTGAGGATCACAAAATCGCCAGGGGCAACATCGGTGACGCCTTCACCGACGGATTCGACGATGCCTGCCGCTTCATGGCCGAGCAGGAACGGGAAGTCGTCGTTGATGCCGCCTTCTCGGTAGTGCAGGTCGGTGTGGCACACCCCACAGGCCTGGATGGCCACGACGGCTTCGCCCGGACCCGGGTCGGGGATGATGATGTCGACGAGTTCGACGGGCTGGCCCTTGGCCATGGCAACGACGCCTTTGACGGTCTGTGGCATGAGCTGTCTCCCTGGTG
>CAYGMW010000059.1:13284-14686 GCA_964350975.1 uncultured Acidimicrobiales bacterium
CAGGAGCAAACCCGACCCACGAAACCGTCGCCCTGGCGACGGTTTTCGGCGCCGGGTGGGTCGATGCGGGCTAGAAGCCCATCATGGGGGGAGCGCCTGGGATGCCGCGGGCGGCAATCCGCACCGGGTGGTCCGACGCGGCGAATGGCCAGATCGCGTAGCGCCAGGTCGTGGCCATCGCGGGGACCTGGTAGATGTCCATCACACCTGGTCCACATGAGCCGTTGCCAATACCGCTATGGCGGCCATCGATAGTGATCACTACGTCGGTCGTCGGCTTCAGGTGGTGCGGGTGGGTCGCCGCTTCGACGTCAGCGACATCGTGGTGGCCGACGTTGAGGCCGAACGACGGGTCGCCCACCACGATGAGCCCGTTGCCATCAGCGGCGGTCAGCGTTGCCCAGCGCACATCGTGATGGTGGCCGCTCTCCTGAGGCACTGCGTAGTCGAACATGCCGTCGGCAACCGAGCGCGTGTGGCGGGTGACGCGGGCTGAGGAAACCCGGTCGGGGTATGTTTCGAACGGCCCGGGCCCGAACCACTCGAGGCTGGTCAGTGTTGGGTCGAGGCGGCCAACCTGGCCCAGGCGGGGGAGCTGGGGCAGTCCCCAAGCGCCTGGCGTGAACACGACCTTCACCACGACAAATCCGCCGTGATACATCCGATAGGTCGTGGTGAACTTCAGTTCGACGGCCGGTTCGTCACACGCCAACACCTGGCTGGCACGAACCTCGTCCCCGTCGACGACCACCTCGGCTGGTCGAGCGGTGAGCCGGTCATAGCCGGCGCGGTGCCACCGTCGAGTGGCCTGTTCTTCTCCAAAGAAACACCGGTCGTTGTCGGTCGGGGCCCGCCAGATGGTGGGTACCAGCGGGCTGGTCACCATCTGGCGTCCATCGACTTCGAACCCCGACAGTCCACCCGTGGAGTGGTCGATCGTTGCCACCACGGCACCTGCGCTCAAGGTCGTCATACCGTCTGACGTCGCGACCTCGATCGGCGGACCTACCGGAGCGACGGTTGCTCGCCGCCGCGTCGCAGCCAGCACCGGAAACTGGATCGATGCGACCTGGTGGCCAGCCGGCGCCCAGCGGGTGCGTGTTGGGCGAATCGCCGTGATGGTGACGAAATGCTCAGCCGAGGCATTCAGCGCCCCCACCTTGTACGGAACAGTCACATCGGCGCTGTCGCCGGGACGAATCGAGGGGAGGGTCAATGTGCCAGCCTGGACTTGTCGCCCCGCGCTCTCGAGAGCCCAGCTGAACTCATACATCGCGAGCCCCAGCCATTGCTGCCGGTTGGTGATGCGCACGACACCCGTCTCGGCGTGCACCACCTCAAACCCGATGGGCTGATAGCACTGCTTCACCTGGGCCATTGCTGGGTGGGGGACCCGGTCGGG
>CAYGMW010000060.1:0-14381 GCA_964350975.1 uncultured Acidimicrobiales bacterium
GTCGGATCCCGGTCACCACTCGATGATGCCGTCTTGGGTCGGTATCGGCGTCACGAGATATCGATCCCCGGTCCCGCCATCTGAGTACATCTCGATGGCCCCGTCGTCGAACAAGACGGCCAACCAGGTACCGCTGGCGTCCATATCTCCTGAGCGGGCCCGCGACGTTCCGTCACGCATGGCGAAGTCGACAACCGTCGCGCCCGACACGGGGTCGACAATGGCCCCCTGGAACGGGCCGCCACTGCCGGTCGATGAATCGAACGCCGCCGTGGCGAAGGCCAACGTGCCATCAGCGCGT
The DNA here is from genome assembly GCA_964350975.1 of uncultured Acidimicrobiales bacterium. Classification (GTDB taxonomy): domain Bacteria; phylum Actinomycetota; class Acidimicrobiia; order Acidimicrobiales; family Poriferisodalaceae; genus JAADHX01. Next base: position 302 of record CAYGMW010000060.1, read on the forward strand.
ACGCCGAGGAACTCCCACTCTTGCCCAGGTGTTGGACCGAGATCAAACAAGGGTGCGTCGCCGGCAGATCCGAACGCTTCGACGGCTTCGATGGTGAAGCTGCCATCGGGAACACTCGCATCATTGCTGTATTTGACCGCGAGAAGTCGATCGCCGTCGAGGATCGCGAGTGGCCTCCAGAACGTCGGGTTGATGGTCTCGTCCACCGCGTCGTCGGGTGACTGGAGCCACGAATCGACCGATCCGTCAGGGCCCAGCAGCACCCATAGCTGGGCCGCAAGCAGTGACCCCTCCTGCTGCGGCGGAACCTGGCTGACCACACTGGGGTCGAAATCGGGATGTTCGGTCACAGGCCTGCTCGACACCACCCGACCGAGAGCGTCGGTGATGAGTGGCTCGACGTATTCGTTGTCCTTGCCAATCAGCGTGCCGTCGGCCGTCGAATGGATTGCAGCAGCGGTGATCCCGAACTCGCTGTAGTCGTAGATGGCAATCTCGGTCGGTGCGTCAGCTGGCAACTCGATCGCCGACGTGGGGACGATCAGCGTCACCGTGAGCTGTGACGTGGTTGGTGCGCCCACCTCAGTGACCGGGGTTTGAAGGGTGTTGTCGTCGGCACAACCAGCGAGGGCCGCCGCGACGATCGCGAGGCTGGCGACGACGTTGACACAACGTGGGAGCGACGAGCGGGTGATCACAGTGGTGTAGTCGACCAGTTGGAATGTGGGGCTAGGTCGTCTGCTTGCCGGCGGCGGGTTCGTTGCGCATTGACCAATAGAACCAGATTCCGGCTGCGGCGACGAGTACAGCGCCGACCCGCATCGCGAACGCAATCGACGTCTGGTCGCTCAGCCATCCGAGCACGAATGGCCCGGTGACGAAACCTATGTCGCCGGCCGAGCGATAGAGGGCCACGCCCATCCCCCGTTGGCGCGCCGGGGTGATCGCTGCGGCGAAGGCCGCCGGGGCAGGGCCCGCGGTTCCGGTTCCGATCGACATCACGACATTGCCAAGCACGAAGGCCAACGCGACGGGTGCCGACGACACGATCATCACCCCGACGCCCGCCATCACTCCTGAAAACAACATCACGTTGCGGCGGCCCAGGTGGTCAGACGCCCAGGCCGACGGCATCAGGGTGAACAAGGTCAGGGCACCCGTCAGCGTAAAGATCAGGCCGATCTCCTTGGGCCCCCATCCCAGTTCGAGATCCGCGTGCAGAGGGATCAGCACGCCTCTGGTGCCGGCCCTGGTCATAAAGATCGTCATCGTCACCAGCGAGAGGGCGACGAATGGTTTCGAAAAGATGAGTTGCCGAATCGGCATGGCATCGTCGATGTCGTTCTTGGCCTGCTCTTCGGGAGTTTCGATCACCACCGACAGGGTTTCGGGCAGCCGGAGCATCGCGTAGATCGCAGCCACGACCGCCAACACACCGACGACGTGGAATGGAGCCGCAAGGCCGTAGCGGTCGCCGATCAGCCCGCCAAGGCCAGGTCCGAGAGCCACGCCGAGACTCAGGGCCCACTGGTTGGTCGCGACAAAACGCGACAGCTCCTCGGGTTTGGCGATGTCGATCAGGTAAACGAGGGCCCCGCTCATGTACAGCGCCGACCCGGCGCCGGCGACGAACCGCCACGCGAGCAGGGTCCAAATATTGTCGGCGAATCCCGAACCAAACATGCCGACCGACGTCACGATGGGTCCACCAACGAGCAGCACCCGTCGGCCGAACCGGTCAGCGATCATGCCCGCAGGCACGTTCAAAATGAGCCGCGCCAGGGCAAATACCGTGAGCGTCAGGCCCACCATCGAGGTCGACACACCGAACTCTTTGGCGAACAGTGGCACCACCGGCGACACCACACCTTGACCGGCCATCACGAGGAACGTCGAGCCGCACAACACGAGCAGCTTTTCGTTGGTGCGTAAACGTTCGATCGTGCCGGCCATCGGTGCATAGTTTGGGCCAGATCGCTAGCCCCAGCCGCATTTGATGCTCCGACCCACAAATCTGTCGCTCCGGCGACGGTTTTCGGCGCCGGGTGGATGATGGCGGGTGGTGGGCGTGGCAGGGTGTGTCGATGAATCGTGCTGTAGAGCCCACCTCCATTGCTCCGCCGGCCGCGATGTACGCGCATGCGGTGCTCAGCGAGGGTCCGGCTCGGTTGTTGCACACCTCCGGCGTGGTGCCAACGCTGCCCGACGGCACGGTGCCGACCGAGCTGACCGATCAGGCCGCCGCTATTTGGGCGTCCATCGGTGCCATCTTGGATGAAGCTGACATGGAACCGTCCGACATTGTGTCGGTGACCACCTACGTGGTCGTTGGCCAACCGTTGGCGCCCGTCATGACCGCACGCGACCTGTTTCTCGACGGCCACCGGGCCGCGTCGACGTTGGTCACTGTTCCCGCCCTCGCCCAGCCTTCGTGGCTGATGGAGATCGCGATCGTGGCCAGCGCATGAACCGCCGTCTGGCCGACCTTCGGGCGTCGCAACTCTCCAATGTGCTCGGACCCGAGTCGATCCTGATCCTGCCCCTGGGCGCCGTTGAGCAGCACGGCCCCCACTTGCCGTTTTCGACCGATCTGATCATCGCCGAAGCCGTGGCCGAGGCCGTTGTGGCCCGCGCCGGCGACGAGCTTGATCTGTGGCTGCTCGAGTCGCTGGCCTTTACCAAGTCCAACGAACATGCCGGAACCCCTGGGACGATCTGGCTGGGCCCCGAAACCCTCCTGCGGGTACTCGACGACATCGGTCGGTCGCTCGTGCCGATCGGTGTGCGCAAGCTGGTGTTGTTGAACGGTCATGGCGGGAACTCGTCGCTGCTCAATGTCGCCTGCCGTGAGCTGCGCCTCAACCATGGCTTCGAGACGTTCCTCGTCCACCCGAGCGTTCCGCCAGACCAGGGTGGCACCTCGACGGCCGACGAGCTTGGCATGGGTATCCATGCCGGCTTGAGCGAGACCTCGCTGATGCTGCACCTGCGACCGGACTTGGTCGATATGACCCTCGCCGAACGTCATGTACCCGAACATCTCGCGTCGAACGACCATGTCCGTTTCGGCGGCAGCATCTCGTTTGGGTGGTTGGCCCATGACCTTGGTCCATCTGGCGTGATCGGGGATCCCACCTCGGCCACCGCCGAGCGAGGCGCACGCGAATTTGGTGCCGCGGTCGATCAGCTCGTTGCTGGGTTCGCCGAGATCGCGGCGTTCAGATTTCGGTCGTCAGGCGAGTAGCGGCCACGACCCGGCCCCGGTGAATGACCGTCCGCACCGGTGACGCCTGAGCGATCGCGCTCCGGGTGGTGGCTGCGTCGATCGCGACCAGATCGGCCCTGGATCCAACCGCAACGGTCGGCGCCAGATGGCCCAGCGCCTGCCACGCGTTCGTGGTGACCATTTCGTAGGCGTCGTCGGGCAACCGGTGCCCGGCCATCACCATCAGGGCCGCGGTTTCGAGGGGGTCGCCGCGGCCCACGAGGTTGAACGGATCCTGCACATTGTCAGCGCCAGCGGCGACATTGACCCCCGCCGCGAGGAGTGAGTCGACAGCGGTGAGCCCTCGGGGCGGAGCTGTCGTGTGGCCCCGCGCTTGGAGGTACAGATTGGTCTGGGGCAGGGTCACAATGCTGATTCCTGCGGTGGCCACCTTGTCGCTGACACACTGCTGGACCGCGGCTGGCTGCATGCCCAAGCTCACACAATGGCTGGCTATCACCCGATGGCCAAAGCCGGTGGCAATGATTCGTTCGGCCAAGGTTTCGAGGCTGAGCATCGACGCATCGAGGGTCTCGTCGACATGCAGATCAAGGGGCACTCCCCTGGTGCCTGCGATGTCGATGAACACGTCCACTGACCCTCGCGGGTCGGGGTCGAGGTGTGGGCAACCGCCCACATGATCGATACCCAGGTCGAGGGCCGCGTTGAGCAGCTCGCGGTGCACAGCGCCCGCGTCGCCGGTGATCGGCGCTGCAATGAGGGCGGTCAGCTCGATGTCGACCCGCCCGGCGAGTCGTTCGCGCACCACCAACAACGCCTCGACGGCCCTGAGCCCAATGGCGGTGTTGACATCAACATGGCTACGAATCAGCGTCGTGCCGTTGGCCAGCAACATCAGGGCTGCTCGCTCGGCTCGCTCGGCGATGTCGTCGATGGTGAGTCGGGGCGCATAGCCACGCCATGCTGCGATCGCGCCCATGAGATCACCGGTCGGGTTGTCGACCCGTTCGGCCGCGAGAGCCTTGTCGAGATGGGCATGGGGTTCGGCAAAAGACGCTGTCAACAGCATGCCGCCCACATTGAGAGAACGCCCGCCAGGGCGAGACGTCGCCGAGCCGGCGGCACCGATCGCGCTGATGATCTCGCCTTCGATGGTGATGTCGACCAGCGAGTGCTCAGAACGGGTCGTAGTGGTCGGGTTGCTGGCGAGGCGAGCATTCGTGATGACGAGATGATTCATAACGATTGGGCTGTTTGCTCGATGGTGTCGAACCAGTCGCTCTGCTTGGCGAGGGATCGGTCGGCCAGAGAGCGCTTGGCGAACGATCGTGTGCCGGCACGGCCCGACTGGACACCGTGCAGGGCCAGCCACGACGATCGAGCGGTCAGGCCACAGAGGGCGCGCACGCCTCGTTTCATGACCTTCTTGCCCGGTTCGCCGTGCAATCGGCTCCGCCAGCGTTTGGTGGAGTAGGTGGTGATGACCATGATGCGGTCGATCTGCTTGAGCCGACCACTGATCCGCGACGCTCCAGGCACGATGTCGTAGGCGACTCCATTGGTGAACACCCGGTCGAGCCATCCCTTGAGCAACGCAGGCTGACCGCCCCAGATGGTTGGGTACACAAAGACCAAGGTGTCGGACCACATGACGGTCTCGGCATAGGTTCCAGCGAGTCCATCGGGAAGCCCCGCCGCGGCGTGAGCGGCCCATTGGTCGGCGTTCACGATGGGGTCGAATCCGTCAGCGATCAAGTTGAGCAGCCTCACCTCATGGCCCCCAGCCTCGAACCCGGCGATCGCCCGGTTGCGAGCCTGGGCCAAGACGGCATCGTCGCTGCTGACGCAGGCCACGAGGGCCACTCGGCGCACACGCTGTGGGGCGGGGGCATCGGTGGTCATAGTTCGGCCATCGTGTCGTGGACCTTGTCGGCGAACGCCAGCCGCTCAGCTTCGGTTGCGACGTCCATGCGATGCAGGCCGAGCCAGGTTCGCCTGGTGCGTCGAGGCGATGCCGACAGCCACAACGTGCGGTGGATGGTGCGCCGACCGGCGTCGCCCAGGATGGCCATCTCGACCCGTCTCGACCCATAGGTGGTCACGCCCACGAGGTGTTCGAGGTGTGTCAACTTCGTGTGGCCTTCGACGAGGGTGTTGTCGAGCCAGCCCTTCATGGCCGCTGGCATCCCCCACCACCAGGTCGGGTACACGAAAACGAGCGCGTGGGCTGATTGCACCAGGCCGAGATCAGCACCATCGGTCACGTCGTCGTCGTCGGCCAACCGTGCGTAGAGGTCGATGATGTCGGTCTGCCAGCCGTTGCTCGCAAGGCCGGCTTCGACCCGGTCACGCAGTTCGCGGCTAAACGACGCCCCGTTCGGGTGGGCGTGGACGATGACGGCGCGGTTGCCAATCACGGCCGGGGGTGGTCGATGCTTTCGCCGAGGCGAGGCATCACCTCGCCGGCAATGAGCTCGAATTGTTCGTCGATTTCGGCCCGGGTCAGGCCCGGCGCGTCAAAGAAGAAACAGATGTGTTCGAGACCCAGCAGGTCCCGGTAGTACCCAATGACGTCGGCCACGTCGTCGACGGAGCCCACGGCCCAGATCTTGTTCTCCATCGACTGTTCAAGGGTGGGCCGGTACACGAACGGCGCCGGCGATCCGTCAGGTAGCAAATAGCCGGCGAAACGGCCGTAGGGTGCCAAGAACGACACGAACTCGTCGTGCCCAGGTCGGACCCGCTTGATGGCTTCTTCACGAGTACGTGCCACATGGGTGTTGAGCACGAGCACCCGGTCGGCGCCCGCCGATGCCACCGGGTTACCCGCCTCGCTGCGCCGATCGGCGTAGTCGTCCCAGTACTGCTTTTGTTTGTCTGGATGCAGCAACCAGTAGACGGCTCTAAAGCCCTGGTTGGCGACGTACTCCATGGTGCGAGGCGAGGTGACGGGCTGATAGATGTCGACGGGTCCCGCAGGCTTGGGGATGAGGGTCAGGTCGCTGACGAAACCGCCACGGTCCGGGATGCCGTCGGGCGGCAGCACGAAGTGTTTGCCCCGATAGCTGAAGCGTTCGTTGGCCCAGGCCATCTGGATGATCTCCATGGACTCTTCGAAGATCTCGCGGTTGCGCTGATCGAGCTCGGCGGCCATGTCATTGTCGCCGCTGGCCACAATGCCGCCCAGGCTTTGGGCTTCACGCGGCACGGTGCCTCGACCCACACCGAACTGCATGCGGTTGCCCGTCAGGATCGACGCGAGCGCATAGTCCTCAGCCAACCTCAGCGGATGCCATTGGGGCACGACGTTGAACATCTGGCCGAACCGGATGTTGGTGGTCAGCGATGCTGCGTGGACGCCGAACATGATGAGGTTCGGCAGCACCTCATAACCCTCGTACTGGAAGTGGTGTTCGGTGAACCACATCGTGTCGAAACCAGCCGCGTCGGCCGACTGGGACCAATGCAGCATGTTGTCGTAGCAGGCAAGCACGTCGTCTTGCCCGTACCGCCGACTGGTCGGTTCGATCGATGGGTCGCCCGCGTCGGGCATGGGGACAGTGCCGAAGAAGTTGGCGTCAATGCGCATGGGTCTCCAACCTATTACCTGGTCCAGCCCGAGGGTGTTTCAGCGCTGTAAACCTTCCGGCGCCGAAAACCGTCGCCCGGGCGACGGTTTCGTGCGCCACGGCGGGCCGGACCTGTCGTGGCGTGCCGACTAGGGTGCAGGGGTCGCAACGATGGAGGGTCGATGTCGCAGATCATGGTCGGGATCGTCATGGGCAGCCAATCCGACTGGCCAACAATGCAGGGTGCGGCCGACACTCTCACCGAGTTCGGCATCGCCCACGAGGTCAAGATCGTGTCAGCCCATCGCACCCCTGATCGCATGTTCGCCTATGCCGAAACGGCCGCCGAACGAGGTCTGCGCGCCATCATCGCGGGCGCGGGCGGAGCGGCTCACCTGCCGGGAATGTTGGCAGCCAAAACCCACGTCCCGGTCCTGGGAGTGCCGGTGAAGGGCTGGGCGTTCGACGGCCTCGACAGCCTCCATTCGATCGTCCAGATGCCTCGTGGAGTGCCCGTTGCGACCTTTGCCGTTGGCCCGGCCGGAGCCATGAACGCGGCCCTGTTCGCCGTCGCCCAGCTCGCCACGACCGACGCCGTTTTGGCCGACACCCTCGTCGCCTGGCGTGCTGAGCGCAGCGCGGCTGTGGCCGACGAACCCGACCGTGGCTAACCACATCTTCGACCAGCTCGCGCCCCTACCACCCGGGTCGACGATTGGCATTCTGGGCGGCGGCCAGCTCGGACGGATGTTGTCGGTTGCTGCGTCACGTCTGGGCATGCGCACCCATGTCTTCGAGCCAGCAATCAACTGCCCAGCCGCCGACGTTGCCCACGCGGTGACAAGGGCTGAGTACCACGACGATGTCGCATTGAGAGCGTTCGCTCAGAGCGTCAATGTCATCACCTATGAGTTCGAAAACGTGCCAGCCACCGCCCTCGATCTACTCGATTCGCTGGCCCCGATTCGGCCAGGGCGACGAGCCTTGGCCGTGAGCCAGGATCGACTCGACGAGAAACGGTTCATCTCGGGGCTTGGTATCGGCGTAGCGCCGCATCGTGGCGTCGACTCGGTGGCCGACATCGACGCCGCGCTGGACCAATTTGGCGCCGGCATCATCAAGACCCGCCAGTTGGGCTATGACGGCAAGGGCCAGGCTCGGGTACAGCCGGGCGACGACACGACCGCGATCTTCGAGACCCTCCGCGGCGCGCCCGCCATATTTGAAGCCCTCGTCGCCTTCGACCGCGAGCTCTCCGTCATTGTGGCCCGGTCGGCTGACGGCCAGGTGGTGTGTTTCGATCCAGGCGAAAACGTGCATAGAGATGGCATTTTGCACACCACCTCGGTCCCCGCCAACGTGCCCCGCTCCGTAGTCGACGCGGCCAAAGACATTGCCAAACAGATCGCCGATGCCTTCGACTACATCGGCGTGATGGGTGTCGAACTCTTCGCCATGCGAGATGGCGGGTTGATCGTCAATGAGGTAGCACCTCGAGTGCACAACTCGGGCCACTGGACGATCGAAGCGTGTGTGGTCGACCAGTTCCAACAACACATTCGGGCCGTGGTCGGGTGGCCGCTCGGCGACGGTAAGCGCCATAGCGATGCCGTGATGACCAACCTGATCGGCAACGAGGCCGACGCCTGGCTCGACTTCGCTGCGGCTCGCAACACCGGCGTGCATCTGTACGGCAAGGCCGAAGCCCGGCCCGGCCGCAAGATGGGCCACATCACCCAACTGCGATAGCAGCCGCCGAATCAGGCGCCAGGAGGTGGGCCACCAGCCCCCGGCGGGGGTCCGCCGGCTCCAGGCCCGGTGTCGCCGGCGACGGTGCCGTTAAGGCATCGGCTGACGTAGGGGTACTCGTTGGTGATCACATAGCCATACGTGCCGTTGATCGTGGTGCCGTTGCAGCTGTCGAGGTCACCATTGCTCGCGTTCCATTCCCAGTCCGACAAATAGGTGCCATCGGGGGTGCTGCCATCGATGTCCACGCTCGCGTTACCCAACGAGACGGTGCATCCGGTCCCCGTGCGTGGGGTGGTCGACAGCGCATATCCAGACGAGTAGGCGCCCGACTTGGAGTAGTAGATCAGGTACCCGTCAGCCGCGAAACCTATATGGACCAGGTCCGAGCTGGCTGCATAGGCGTTGGCCAACAGCTCAGACACTCCGTGGTAGTGGTACTCGCCACTCGGTTGGACGTGGGCGTTGTTGAAGTCCAAGCCAAGGTTGTACGCATCTTGTAGCGCTTCGACTCGCAAGGTTTCACCGCTGGTGCAGCTGACCGTCTCGGCCGTACCGGGCGTGAACTTGACGCCGTTCACCGCCACACCAATCGTGATCGGGGCCGACGCTGCGCCGCTGAACGTGGGGGCAGTGGTGTAGTTGTAGGTGACGTCTTGGGCCGAGATCGTGTTCGGGTTTCCGGCGTTGGGGAACTCGCCGGTCGCGTGGTCAGGAAGGGCATTGGTCACAATCGTTCGAGTCGACCCGTCCACCGTCACTGTCACCTGAGTCCCATACTCGGTGTTGTTGATGGTGTAGGACCCCAGGTAGTTGACCAACGGCTCCGACTCGGTCGTTGATGTCGTCGCTGGGACGGTGGCCGTGGCCGGAAGTGCCTCGACTCCAACGATGGGGCTCGTCACTTCGGTGCCTCCGAGGCTGCCGCTGAAGGTCCGGTCGGTGGCGAAATTGAAGACGCCGCCGTCGCCGGCGACCATCAGATAGGCGTTGCCGTAGGTCACCATGCCGTTGATCGGGGCGTCGAGGGTCACCCCCGGCAGCGCCCCTGGAATCGATCCGGCGAAGCCCGCATCGCCGAATGAGAACACGCCACCGTCACAGCCGACTAGCCAGTAGCCACGAGTGGTGGACGTCGACACCAAGCCCACGACCGGGCAGGCGAGAGCCGATACCGGGATGATCTGCGGGACCGAGCCGAAGAAGTCGGCATCGCCGAACGCGAACACGCCACCGTCTGACCCGAGTAGGTAGTACCCCAATGACGATGGAGTAGGGATGGCGTCGATGATCGAACCGACGAGTTCGAGGTTGGTCACATCACCAAAATCCGGTGCCGTTCCGTAGGCAACGACCCGACCCAGGTCGGAAAAGATCCAGTACCCATCGCTCGTGGCAGTGAGGGCTACAGCAATTGCCTCTTCACCCGCGCTCAGGATGCCGTTCACGTCACCAAAGTCGGGGGCATCGCCGAAAGCCTCGAGACTGCCGTCCGCACCGAGCAGGACGTAACCGAGGCCGGTGTCGGTTGTCGCCATGTCGACGATCGCCACTGTCGAGCCGGACCGGTCGCCAAAGTGCTCGGCGTCGCCGAACGCCGTCACCGTTCCGTCGCCGGCCACGGTCCAGTAACCCGTGGCAACCGTCGCAGCCCCAGCACCCGTCAGCGCGGCGGACACGCTAGCGATCAACAGAGCCGCAAGGGTGATGACCCCGATCATCGTAAAGTCGTGGCGAGTCCGGGAGGTAGCCACTGGGGCGTCCGCTGCTGGAGGTGTTGTCATGGCGCCGATTCTGACGACCGGTTCTGTGAACCTTCTGTGAGCATCATCAGGGTTGCCCGAGCGTCGGGTTCTTGTTCCACGATGTGGGACAGGTCCGCAGAGCGGAACCGCGTGCGCTACGATCCCAGCCCGGTTGGCACCGCACACTCGCGGGGCCATCGCATCTGATGCGGGTGACCGCAGGGGGTTTCGGGAATGGGCTTTCCGTCTGATCTGGACATCGCACAGAAGGCCACGCTCCGGCCCCTGAGTGAGATCGCCGACAATGCTGGCATTCCCCAGCACATGCTCGAGCCCTACGGCGTTGGGTCCGCCAAGATCAGCCTCGACGCTATCGAGGCCATGTCCGACCGTCCCAAGGCCAAGTACGTCGTCGTTTCGGCCATCACGCCCACTCCCCTCGGCGAAGGAAAGACCACCACCACGGTGGGTCTGGGACAGGCGTTTCAACACATCGGCAGCTCGGCCACCATCGCGATCCGTCAGCCATCGATGGGCCCCACCTTTGGCATCAAGGGCGGCGCCGCCGGTGGCGGGTACAGCCAGGTCGTGCCGATGGAGCTGTTCAATCTCCACCTCACCGGCGACATGCACGCGGTGACGGCAGCCCACAACCTGTGCTCGGCCGTGCTCGACGCTCACTTGTTCCACGGCAACGAGCTCGGGCTCGACATGTACAACATCACGTGGCGCCGCGTGCTCGATGTCAACGACCGGGCCCTGCGAAACATCACGATCGGCCTGGGCGGCCGCCTCGACGGGGTGCCTCGCGAGACCGGGTTCGACATCACGGCGGCATCTGAAGTGATGGCCGCGCTTGCGTTGTGCACCTCGCTGCAGGACCTTCGCCAGCGCCTCGGTCGCGTCGTGGTCGGCTACACCAAGGCTGGCACCCCGGTCACGGCCGAAGAACTCAAGGTTGCCGGCGCCATGGCGGTCATCTTGAAAGAGGCCATCAAGCCCAACCTGATGCAGACCCTTGAAGGCACCCCCGCCCTCGTGCACACCGGCCCGTTCGGCAATATCGCCACTGGCAACAGCTCGATCGTGGCCGACCGCATTGGTATCCACACCAGCGAGTTCTTGTTGACTGAGGCCGGCTTCGGCGCCGATATGGGTGCCGAACGGTTCTTCAACATCAAGTGCCGCTATTCGGGTCTCGAACCAGACGCTGCGGTGCTGGTCGCAACCGTTCGGGGCCTCAAGGCCCACTCTGGCAAGTACAAGATCGTTGCCGGAAAGCCCCTTCCCGACGACCTGCTTCAGCCGAACCCTGACGATGTCCACGCTGGCGGCGACAATCTCCGCAAGCAGCTCGAGAACATGCAGATCCATGGCGTCACCCCCGTGGTGGCCATCAATGTGTTCCCCGGCGATCACGACGTCGACATTGCGGCCATCCACGAGATCGCGGCCGAATATGGGGCCCGAGCGGCAGTCAGCACCCACTTCAGCGACGGTGGTCGGGGCGCTGGCGAACTGGCCGAAGCCGTCCGTGACGCCGCCAACGAGCCCAGCAGTTTCCAGCTGCTGTATCCGGCCGAGGCGTCGCTCAAGGACAAGATCCACGCCGTTGCCACCAAGGTCTATGGCGCCGATGGGGTGTCCTACTCCCCACAGGCGAACAAGCAGCTCGATACTTACACGGCTGCTGGGTTCGGAAACCTTCCGGTGTGTATTGCCAAGACCCACCTGTCGATCAGCTCGAACCCCAGCCTGAAGGGGGCTCCGACCGGCTGGACCCTTCCAGTGCGCGAGGTGAGGGCGTCGGTTGGGGCCGGGTTTGTGTATCCGATCTGCGGCGATATGCGCACCATGCCCGGGCTGGGTGCAACGCCCGCCGCTCACCACATTGACATCGACGCCGACGGCAATGTCGTCGGTCTCAGCTGAAAACGAGCATCGGACCATGGCGCTTTTCACCAAGACCACCAAGCCGGCCGAGACCATCGAGGCCGCTGCCCATCGACGTCGGCTGATCGAGCATCTCAACTTTGAGCTGGTGCCGATGAAGAACCTCGACGCGGCCCGCACGGCGCTACCGGTCGGCGCGACCGTGTCGATGACGTGTTCGCCCGCCAAGGGAATCGCCGAAACCCAACGCCTCACCGAGGACCTGCTTGGCGAGGGGTTCGATGTTGTCCCCCACATTGCCGCCCGTATGGTTCGCGACCGGGTGCACACCAAGGAGCTGGCGGGATGGTTCCGAGACGTCGGCGTCAAGCGTGTGTTCATCGTCGGTGGTGACGCCGAGGTGCCAGGCGACTACTTCGACGCGGTGCTGTTCTTGTCCGACCTGCTCGACACCGACCATGGCCTCAACGCCGTCGGCGTGACCGCGTATCCCGACGGGCATTCGTATATTTCGAACGCCGACCTGTCTCGGGCCCTGCACGCTAAGCAGCAACTCCTCGACGATGCCGGTGTTTCTGGCTGGTGCAGCACCCAGATGTGCTTCGACCCGTCGACGATCGAGACCTGGCTGCGGGCCGAACGCGCTGCAGGGATGACCCTGCCCGTGCACTTGGGCATCTCTGGGGTGGTCGACAAGACCAAGCTCATCACGATGGGTGCGCGCCTCGGCATTGGCCAGTCGCTCAACTACTTCAAGAAGAACAAGGCTGCCATCGCCAAGATGCTCACGTCACCGGCCTACGATCCCAACGATCTGCTCGTCCCGTTGAGCCAGGCCAGCCTCGACCTCGGAGTTGAAGGAGTGCACATGTTCACCTTCAACCAGGTTGCAGCAACCGAAGCCTGGCGCCAGGAGAACCTCTGAACCATGGCCGACCCCGCCCCCGCATCCCCGACCGACGACTTCACCCGGACCGAGGGTGGTGCCATCCGGATGAGCGGCGTGAAGCTGCGCAACGAGATCATCGCCGAGCTCGCAGCTGAGATCGAGTCGCTCGGCCACCCAGACGTCTGTTTGGCTACGGTGCTGGTTGGCGATGACAAGCCGTCGCACCTCTATGTCGGCATGAAGCACAAGCTGGCTGCGTCGGCTGGCCTTCGTTCGTTGCATATCGAGATGGGTGCCGATTCGACCCAGGCCGAGGTCGAGGCCAAGGTGGCCGAGTTGGCCGCCGATCCGTCGGTGCACGGCATCTTGGTGCAGCTGCCGTTGCCCGATGGCCTCGACCCCGAACCGGTGCTCGACCTGATTCCACCGGAGAAAGACGTCGATGGCCTCACCGAACGTTCGATGGGTCGCCTCGTGCGCGATCGTCCGGGTCTGGTGCCGTGTACCCCGCTCGGGGTCATGCGGCTGCTCGAGCGCTACGGCATCGAGACCAAGGGCCGCAAGGCGGTCGTCGTCGGCCGTTCGACTCTGACTGGTCTGCCCCAGGTGCTGCTACTCGGCCGCAAGGGCACCGACGCGACGGTAACGCTGGCTCACAGTCGTACTGCTGATCTCGTCGCCGAGTGCAAGGATGCCGACATCATTGTCGCCGCAGCGGGTATCGCAAAGCTGATCACGGCCGAGCATGTCAAGCCCGGAGCGACCGTCATCGATGTTGGTGTGAGCCGCACCGCCGACGGCATCCAGGGCGACGTCGACTTCGACGCGGTGCAGGCCGTCGCCGGAGCCATCACCCCCATGCCCGGCGGCACCGGCCCGATGACCATTGCTTGCCTGCTGCAGAACACTCTCGAAGCCGCCCGTCTCCAAGGCGCCGTCGCCCGCTAAATCCGCTCCTGCCGCCGAAAACCGGGGTTGGGGCCCCGAAAATCGGTGGCAGAAGCTGGGG
>CAYGMW010000061.1:0-13397 GCA_964350975.1 uncultured Acidimicrobiales bacterium
GCCCGAAGCCACATGGACCAGCACCTCGTGGCACTCGACCCGGTAGTGATACAGCTCGTCGACGCCAGCAGATGCAGCTGAGTCAAAGGCCGCGAACAGCTCGAACATGATGTGTTCGGGCTTGAGCGTTGCCGCACACGGTTCGGTCCGAAAGCGAGCCCCCCACTGGGCCAGATGGAGCAGAACCGGTTCGAGTTCGCGACCCAAATCAGTGAGCTCGTAGACCGTTGACGCGGCTGGAGGGGGCAAGATTCGGCGCTCAGCGATGGCGTGCTGTTCGAGGTGCTTGAGCCGCTCGGCCAACAAATTGGTGCCAAGCCCGGGAAGCGCAGTGGCGAGATCGCTGTAGCGCTTCGGTCCAGGCATCAGTTCGCGCACGATCAGGAGGGTCCACCGTTCGCCCAGCAGGTCGAGTGCGGTGGCCAATCCACACGTCGGCTGGTCGTAGGTCCGTTTCGCCATGGTGAGCACCATACCAACGCTTGCGCAATATCAAGCGGTGACAAAGATTACAGAGAGTTCTTACTTTAGATTCATATAGTTTGTCCCACCCCTCCGGTAAGGTGTGTCCCGTGATCGATCTGTCGCCCACCCATCCAGAACGCACTGCAGCCCAGCGTGACGCGGCCATCGCGCCCGTCATCATCACTGACGTGTTGTCCCAGCGCATCGAGGCCGCCAACCAGCAACAACTCTTCGAGCGTTATGTCGTGCCCGAGCTCGACTTTGTGCGCCGCATCACCCGGCGCTTCTCATCGTCGGCGGCCGACGGAGACGACCTCATGCAGGATGTGCTCACCAATGCGTTCCGTGCTATTGGCCGTTTCGATGGGCGCTACCCGAAGGCGTGGTTGTACCGCATTGCTTCCAATGCCGCGGCCTCTCGGGCTCGCCGGCATCGCGACACCACCAGCCTTCCTGACGACGACCGGATGGACACCGAGATGTATCTCGCCGCCACCGACGACGTCGAAACCATGGTCATCGATGGTGTGTTCGACCCTGCCCTGGCCAGCGCACTCGACGAGCTTCCTGAGCATTACCGATCGGTGATCGACTTGGTCGATGTTGCCTCGTTCAGCTACGAAGCCGCGGCCGAACAACTCGGGGTTCCAACGGGCACGGTGATGAGCCGGTTGCACCGCGGCCGGCGTCGTTTGCGGGCCGAACTGGTGGGTACTCACCTTGATCGAGCCCGTTCAACCGGCCGCGATTCGGCCCCCGTATGAGTCAACTGTGTGGTCGGGCCGGTGGTGCACCGGCGCGGCGGCAGTAGAATCCGCGCCCATGCCTATCGAGTCGACCGACACCGTTGTTGGCGTTTCAGACGCTGCACTCGAAAAGATCCTCGCACTGCGCGATGGCGAGGACGAAGGGAACGAACTCGGCCTGCATGTCGAAGTGACCGGCACCCGCGGCGTCGACTACACCTATGACTTGGCGTTCCAACTGGTTGCTGACGCGGCCGACGACGACGTCGTCACCAGGGTTGGTGGGCTGTGCATCATGGTTCCAGAGGCCCAGATCGCCCTGCTTGCAGGGGCCGAACTCGACCTTCCGAGCAACCCCCAGCAGTCCGGTTTGGTGCTTCGTAACCCGAACCGCCCCGAGGTCGGTGGCGCTGACGACCCAATCGAACTCACGGGCGACATTCCCGATCAGATTCGCCAGTTGCTCGACGCCCGCATCAATCCGGCGATCGCAGCCCACGGCGGTTGGGCCGAGCTCGTCGAAGTCGACGGTTCCACGGTGGTGGTCAAGCTCGGCGGTGGCTGCCAAGGCTGTTCGATGTCGAAGGCAACGGTCACTGCAGGTATCGAAGAGACCATCCGTAAGCACATCCCCTCGATTGAAAAAGTCGTCGATATCACCGACCATCAGGCCGGCGAAAATCCGTACTACGCGCCCGCCTGATCGGGCCCGACCGACTGAGCCGGGAATTGCAGCCCAACCCCGCAGGGTTCATGGAGCGTGATGGTGATGGAAGCAGCCCAAACAGAACGCGAGGCGGCCTTTCGTCAGTACGTGCTGCCCGAGATCGACGTGATGTACCGGGTGGCCATGTCGCTGACCCGGAACAGGGCCGACGCCGAAGACCTCGTCCAGGACACACTCGTTCGGGCGTACAAAGCCGTCGATCGTTTTGACGGGCGTTACCCACGGGCATGGTTGCTCACGATTTTGCGCAACACCCAGATCAACCGGACCCGACGCCGACGGCCCGAGCTGCTGAACGATCCCGACACCGATATGGAACGGTTGTCCTCGAACGAAGCCGGCGACGAATTCGACCCCGAAGCCGTCGTGGTGAACCCGGTGTTCGACGCAACTGTTCGTCAAGCTCTCGACGCACTCCCTGCCAAGTTCCGCCGACCAGTCGAACTCGTCGACCTTGGCGGACTGTCCTACCAAGAAGCAGCCGACGTCATCGGAGTGCCTGTCGGAACGGTGATGAGCCGTCTGCATCGGGCCCGCAAGCGTATGCGTGAGCATCTCAGCACTGCCGGCTTCGGCCGCAAGGAGATTGACTGATGAGCATCTTCTCCCGCTGGATTGCCAAAAAGAAGACGCCGGCCGAATGCATGCGCGTCGGTGAGGTGCTCCAGATGTTCCTCGACGGCGAGTTCGACGGAGACGCCTCCTGGATCCGCGATCATCTCGACGAGTGTCAAGACTGCGGGTTCGAGGCCAGCGTCATCCAGGACCTCAAGGACGCTGTGGCCCGCGAAGGCGCTGTTGATCCGGCAACCCGCGACCGGCTCCAGTTGTTCGCCGACCGGCTGGCCCGAGGCGACCTTGACGTGGTTGACGGCTTGACCTGACCGCCGCGGCGTGCGGCTGACTGGCCAGTGCTAGCCGCGGTTCAGGGCCTTGTGGATGGAAGCTGCAATGCCACGGCCGTCGAGCCCAAGTTCGCTGCGCAACGTCGAGGCGTCGCCATGGTCGATGAACCCCACCGGTGTGCCCAGCGTGAGGACCCTCGGAACGGTGGCCACGTCGAGCAGATTGCTGATCTCGTCAGCGGCAGCTGATCCCACGCCGCCAACTCGCACGCCGTCTTCGACCACCACGACCAATGGGTGGGCTGCTGCGTCGCGCAACATGGCCCGGTCGAACGGGATGGTTCGAACGTCGTAGACCGTGACCTCATATCCCTGCTCGGACAGCTCGATTGCGGCGTCGAGCGCGTGCGACACCTCGGTGCCGACCGCCAACACACACGCGTCGGTTCCGTCGCGCAGCTTTCGAGCCGACCGACCGGTGCCGGTTGCGCCGTCGGGCGACACCGGCGCCGAGCCTCGAGACCAGCGAATGGCAACCGGGCCGGAGGTGATCGACAGTGCTTCGTTGAACATGACCGGCAGTTCTTCGATGCACGACGGCGCAAAGATGGTCATGCCTGGAACTCGCAGACACATCGCGAGGTCCTGCACGCCGTGGTGTGAAGCGCCGTCAGGACCGGTGAGACCGGCCCGATCGAGGCACAAGATCACGGGCAACTGATGCAAACCAACGTCGTACATGAGCTGGTCGAACGCCCGAGCCAGGAATGTCGAATACAACGCCAGCACCGGACGTTGGCCAGTCATGGCCAAACCCGCAGCTGCGGTCATTGCGTGCTGTTCGGCAATACCCACGTCGAAGAATCGTTCGGGATACTTCTCCTCGAAGGGCAACAGACCCGTCGAGCCCGGCATCGCGGCCGTGATGGCCACGATCTCAGGATGGGTCTCGGCGGCTTCCATCAACGCCGCGGTGAACGCCTTTTTGAACTCAGGCGCCGACGGCTTGCCGCTCGGAGCGTTGCCCGTGTTGGGGTCGAACAGGCCGACATCGTGGAGGTGCTTTTCGATGTCGTCTTCGGCGGGCGAATACCCGAGACCCTTGCTGGTGAGCACGTGCACCACGATTGGGCCCTTGTACGCCTTGGCGTCGCGCAACGCGGATTCGACCTCAGCGATGTTGTGGCCATCGATCGGGCCGGTGTAGCGCACGCCGAGGGTTTCGAAGAATGCTGGGGGTTCCCACATTTCGCGCACGGCGGCAGCGGCCCCGGACAGGCCCCGCACCACCTCGCCGCCCAACGGCACCCGGTCGAGCACTCCCTGGATCTGGCGACGGCTACGCACGTACTGCGGCTTTGACCTCAGCTTCGACACCGCGGTCGACAGGCGGCTGATGGTGGGGGCATATGAGCGGCCGTTGTCGTTGAGAACAATGACCACGTTCTCGCCGTGGTGGCCCAGATTGTTCAATGCCTCAAAGGCCATTCCACCCGTGAGACTGCCGTCGCCCACGATGGCCACGACGTCTCGGTGGTGCTCGCCACGAGCCGCGAAGCCGGCCGAGATACCAAACGCGTAGCTCAGCGACGTCGATGCGTGGCTGTTCTCGACCCAGTCGTGGGCCGACTCGCTACGCGACGGATAACCCGACAACCCGTGGCGTTGGCGCAAGGTGTCGAAGTCGTCGCGTCGACCAGTCACCAGCTTGTGTACGTACGCCTGGTGGCCGGTGTCCCAGATCAAGACGTCGCGCGGCGATTCAAAGACGCGGTGCAGCGCAAGGGTCAGCTCGACGGCTCCAAGATTCGAACCGAGATGACCACCAGTCTTGGAGACCTTCTGGACGATGAACTCGCGGATCTCTTCGGCCAGTGCGTCTAGCTGGGCGCGATCGAGGGCCCGCAGATCGGCAGGACTCTGGATCTTGTCGAGGAGCATCGACGCCTCCGGGGGCAACACAACAAACAAGCTCAGGCTAGGTCGTCGACACCGGCGATGAGGTACCAGACGCCGGTTCAACAAGTCGTGGCTTGATCCATGAACTGCCTCGATGGCCAATATGCCAGCCGACGAACAATGTGAGCGCGCCGCCGCCGGCATCGAGCCAGAAGTGGTTTCCGGTCACAACAATGGCGAACAAGGTCGACAACGGGTAGAGCCACACGGCGTATCTGGCCCAGCGGCGCCGCATCAATGGACCAATCGCCAACGCGCACCACAAAGCCCACCCGATGTGCAGGCTGGGCATCGCGGCCCACTGATTCGAGATCGACTGCATCGTTCCGGAGTCGAACGACCACAACCCTCCGAACTCAGCCAAGGAGTCGACATAGTCGTGCTCAGCCAACAACGCCCCGTACGGACCGCCAGCGTTCAGCAGCCGTGGTGGCATCAGTGGGAACGTGGAGAATCCAACGAGTGCGAGGCCTGTTGTAGCCGCCAAGATGTTCCGGTAACGCCGATACCGGTGGGGGGCGACCATATACATCGTGATCATGACGCCGCCGGTGACGACAAAGTGCAAGCTGCCGTAGTAGATGTTCCACGCGGTCATGAACCAGCCGTAGTCGAGGAACGCCCGCTGGATGTCGAGCTCGACGTACAGGCCGAGTGCCTTTTCGATATCGATAATGCGCAGTGCGTTGTCGAGGGCCCGCTGAGGACCCACCGCGAAGTTGCCGCCGGAGCCGAACTGGTTGCGGATCATCGAATAGACGACATAGAAGGCGAGTACGTAGGCCATCTCGAGCCACCAGCGGCGCCTCACCGGAGTGCGATCGTTGATTTCGACCGGGGTCTGCATCACGACCCTCCGGATTTCGCAGCCGTTGCCCCCGTCAGCTCGTCGAGGTCGACGCTGGCGTCGCGATCTTGGCCGCGGATCCAGCCATACAAGAACGATGGCGCTCCGACGAGGCTGACCAGCAGGGTCAGGGCATACAGGATCAAGCCGAGCAAGATGGCCTGGGCGTCATTGACGCCAAGCGGTCCGAGGAACAACACGAGGGCCCCCTCGCGTAGCCCCAAACCGCCGATCGACAAGGGCAGTACTTGGGCGATCAGCACCGCAGGAGCGAACGCCAACCAAGCGGTCGGCGATACGTCCATCCCGATAGCTTCGGCCGCGAAGGCGGTCGCGGCGATCAGACACATCTGGTAGGCGAGGCCGACGCCCACCAGGTTGACGATCGCTCCGGGGGTCCGCCGGAACGCGACAAGACCCAAATGGAGGCCATTCAAGGTGCGCAAGATGCCGCCGCGTCCTTCGAGGCGGCGACCAATCGCGGGCCGCTCGGCCACGATCACGATCAGCAACAACACCACCAGCGTGACGATCGCCAGACCCAGAGCCGTGCGCGAGCTAGCACCCAGGCGAGCCAGTCCCGGATTGATCGCGAACGCCGACAACGTCAGCACCGGCAGAACAATCCAGCCGGTGAGTCGCTCGATCACCACGGAGGCAAAGCAGCGAGGCAGATCGCCCAGTCGCTGGCCGAGGCGGCGCACCCGTAGGACGTCGCCGCCGATGGTGGTGGGCAAGAAGTTGCCGACGAACTGCCCAGCCAGATTCAAGAAGATGAGCCGCACCACCGGCGGATGGAGGCCCAGCGTCTGCAGCACCCGACGCCATCGGAACGCAGCAATGACTTGGGCTGTCGCGGTGAGCGCGATGGCACCGCCAAGCCATTCGAGGTCGCGTGTCGACCAGCTTTCGGTGAGCGCCGTGAGCTCATGGCGAGGCACACCCATGACCAAAAACACCATCATCCCGACGCTCACAACCGTGCGGAGCACCAGCATCAGGCTTGGGCGCCAGCGGCGCGATGTTGAGTTGGCTGCCGCGTCGCCCATGCGGCTGTAGAGAATACGGCCCCTCAAGGTCTCGCCGTGGCGCACCGACATATCTCTCGCGTTTGTCCCAACGTGGGCGGCACGGACGGAGAAGAAGAAAATGAATCAGACACGACGATGGAGCGCCGGACTTGTCGCCGGATCCCTCTTGCTCAGCGCTTGTGGCGCAGGGTCGGGTCCGGATGCGACTGCATCGCTGCCAGTGATCGAACTCACCGGCGACGACGCGATGCTCGCGTCGGTCGTCGATCGCACCGCCACCATGGAGTCGTTTGGATACGCAATGGTGTTGGAGATGGGTTTTCCCGCTGAGTTCAGCGAGCAAGGTATGCCCACGACGATGCGCTTCGAGGTCGATGGAGCGGTCGACACCGTTGCCCAGACTTCGACGATGAAAATGGATCTCAGCTCCATGCTCGAGGCCATGCCCGACAGCGAACGGGCCCAGTTCGACGAAGTCTTCGGCGACGGCACGATCGAGATGGTGCAGTCGGGTACCAAGGCCTACATGAGGTTCCCGGCACTGACGGGCATGCTCGGGAGCGACTCGGATTGGGTTGCGATCCCGGCCGACGCGTCGGCTGACGTGATGGCAAGCACCGGCGTGATGTTCGAAGACCCCGAGGACTTGCTGACCGGATTACCCCAAGGCGCAACCATTACCGAGGTCGGCCAGGAAACCATCCAGGGAGTCAGCACGACCAAGTTCCAGCTCGACGCGAACCTTGACGGGGCTGGTGCGGGCGACCTCGGCGATGCCTTCGACGAGCTCCTCGGTGGTTCGACGTCCTTTGTGTGGATCGACCAGTACGGGTTGATTCGCCGCTTCGAGATGAGCTTCAACATGTTCGGCATGACTGGCGGCACGGTGGTTGAGTTCTTCGATTTCGGTCGAGAGGTGAACGTAAGCGTCCCGTCTGACTATGTCGAACTCGACCCGGCCCTGCTGGCCGCGTTTGGCTGAGAACCACGTAACTGCCCCCTGAGCATGACCGGTTCGGGTAGGGCGGCTACCGGCCGCCGCTACCCTGACCGGTCTGTGCTCGCTGCTGTTGTCGGCCGGCGACATCATCGCGGAGGTGCTCGTGCTCGAACAGGATCTGGTGAAGGCTGCCCTAGAGGTCGCAATGGCTCGCGGAGCCGGTTTCGCCGAGGTGTTTGTCGAGGATCGACGCAGTACGTCTGCGTTGTTCGACGACGGCAAGGTCGAGGAACTCACCTCAGGCCGCGACCGTGGCGCGGGTGTCAGGGTCATTGTTGGCGACACCACCGGTTTTGCCCACACTGCTGACTTGTCGGCCGAAGGGCTCGCCCAAGCAGCAGCCGCGGCGGCCGCAATTGCGTCGTCGGGCACGAACCGAAGTGTCGCGGCGTTCTCTGCGTCGAAGGCCACACCAGCGGCGATTGCCACCATGCCCGAAACCGTCAGCAAGGACGTCAAGGTCGCTCTTTTGCGAGCCGCTGACGAATCGGCTCGATCGGTGGCCGATGTCATCACCCAGGTATCGGCGCGGTACAGCGAGGGCCGGCGACGCATCCTGGTCGCCAACTCTGAAGGCGTTTGGGCCACCGACGATCAGGTACGAACCCTGTTCTCGATCAACTGTGTGGCCTCGGGCGACACAGGAATGCAGACGGGCCGCGAAACGATCGGCCATACCGTTGGTTTCGAACTCTTCGACGCCTACGACGTCGCCGAGTTGGCCGAGCGGGCCGCCCAGCGCGCCGTGACCAAGCTTGGGGCGCGACCCGCGCCCTCAGGTGAGCTGCCAGTCGTCATCAAGTCCGGCGGCGGTGGTGTGTTGTTCCACGAAGCCTGCGGGCATGGCCTTGAAGCTGACCTGGTGCGCAAGGGAGCGTCGGTGTTCAAGGATCGGGTTGGTCAGCAGGTCGCCAGCCCGCTCGTCACCTTGATCGACGATGGCACCATGGCTCGCGAGTGGGGCCATTTTGCTATCGACGACGAGGGCCACGAAGCCCAGCGCAACACCCTGATCGAAGATGGCGTGCTCACCGACTACATGTGGGACCACATTCGGGCACGCGCCGAGGGCCGCGCCCCGTCGGGCAACGGCCGCCGCCAGAGCTATATGCACCTGCCCATGGTTCGTATGACGAACACCTTCGTCACCAACGGCACCGTTGACCCAGGTGACATCATCGCCGACACCCCGAACGGCGTCTATGTGGCCCAGCTCGGTGGCGGACAGGTCAATACCGCCACCGGCGACTTTGTGTTCGGCATGACCGAGGCCTATCTGATCGAAGACGGCAAGATCACCGAACCATTGCGCGAGGGCAACCTCATTGGTAATGGTCCGGCGGTCTTGCTCGATATTGACGCTCTCGGCAACGATTTCGAGATGGGTTCGCCAGGCACGTGTGGCAAGGACGGCCAGGGCGTGCCGGTTGGAGATGGCCAGCCAACGCTGAGGGTGCGCAAGCTCACCGTCGGCGGAACCGCAGCCTGATGGGTACCAAGTCGTCGAGCCAGTCGTCGCCAGAATTGTCGGACTTGGTGGAGCGCGTCGTCGGGCGAGCCGAAGGCGCTGAGGCCATCGAGGCCTACGCAGTTCGGGGCCGCGACACCGACATCCGGGCCTACCACGGCCAGGTCGAGTCCTTGTCGTCGGCCGAATCGGCTGGCATTGGCATCCGGGTTCTGATCGATGGCCGTCAGGGGTTCGCCTACGCAGGCACCTTCGACGCCGCTGTGATCGACGAGACCCTCGCTGCGGCCCGCGACAACGCCCGTTTCGCCACCCCAGACGACTCGATTGTCTTCGCATCGCCTGACGGTGTCAGCCCGGCCGATCTGGCGACCTTTGACCCGGCGATGCTCACCGCGTCGACCGACGCCAAGGTGGCCTTGGCCCTCGAACTTGAGCGCTTGGTGTCCGGAATCGACCCACGTATCAGCGGCGTCGAAAGCGCCGACTACGGCGATTCGGTGGCCGAGATGGCGCTCGCGTCGACCACGGGCATTGCGGTGCAAGCCACCGGAACGCGCACCTCGCTGTCGACCTATGTGCTGGCCGCCAGCGGCAGCGAAACCCAAACCGGGTTCGGGTTCTCGGTTGGCCGTGGCCTCGACGACCTCGATCCGGCGACCGCAGCGAACGACGCCGGTGTTCGGGCCACCCGATTGTTGGGTGCGGTCAAGCCGTCGACCCATCGCACGGCGGTGATTTTCGACCCCTTTGTGACCGCAATGTTTTTGCAGATCATGGCCGGAACCTTCTCCGGCGAGGCGCTGAACAAGGGACGCAGCCTGTTTGCCGGCCGGGTCGGCGACACCATTGGCGCACCCAACGTCACCCTTGTTGACGATCCCACCGATCCGCGAGCCTTTGGTGCCACCCGCTTCGACGGCGAAGGCCTCGCGACCCGACGAAACGTGCTGGTCGACAGAGGCGTGTTCCAGCAGTTCGTGCACAACACCACGACGGCCAAACGGGCCGGAACCGTGTCGACTGGGTCGGCTGTTCGGGGCGGTCATGCATCGATGGCGGGTGTTGGATGCCGAGCCCTGCAACTGACCCCAGGAACGCTCGACACTGAGGCGCTCTACGCGAAGGTTGGCAATGCGGTCGTCATCCAATCCGTGGCCGGCTTGCACAGCGGTGTGAACCCGGTCAGCGGCGACTTCTCGACCGGCGCCGAAGGTATGCGGCTGGTCAACGGCACCCTGGCCGAGCCACTGCGCGAGTTCACCATTGGTTCGACGCTGCAACGTATGTTGCTCGACGTGATCGAGGTCGGTGCCGATGTTGAGTGGCTGCCGATGGGCGCCGCTGGTGTCTCACTCGCCGTTGATGGTGTGATGGTCGGCGGGTCATGAGCGACTCGGACCTCAGCGAACTTGCCAGACGTCTCGTCTCGATGGCCCGGCCGGGCGAACAGGTCGAGGTGTATGCATCGCGCGGTCGATCGACGTCGGTGAAGGCCTATGGCGGCGAGGTCGAATCACTCAAGAGCGGTACGAGCCAGGGCCTTGGTGTGAGGCTGGTGAGTGGGGGCCGACAGGGGTTTGCATCGGCGGGAACGCTCGATCTTGATGTCGCAATCGAGACGCTGGCTGAGGCTCGAGACAACGCCTCGCTGGCCGAGCCCGACGAGTTCGCCGGGCTGGCATCGCCTGACGGCGTGCCCCATCCGCAACTGGTCACCCTCGACCCGGCGCTCATGGAACTGGGCGACGATGAGCGGGTCCGCTTGGCGATCGCAGCCGAGCAGTCGGTGTTGGGTCGCGACCCTCGTATCACCGGGGTCAGGACTGCGACCTTCTCCGATGGTTGGGGCGAAGCCGCGATCGTGTCGACCGAAGGCATCGACATCTGGTCGAACGGCGGGTCGTGTTCGGTGTCGGTGTCGCCGCTGGCTGTTGTGGGCGACGAAACCCAGATCGGTTTTGGCGTCGATGCCGCCATGCATCCGCGACTGCTCGACTTCGAACGGGTCGGCAACGACGCCATCGAACGAACCGTCGAAATGCTCGGCGCGGTCAAGCCAGCTTCAGCCAAGCTCAGTGCCGTGCTCGACAAGCAGGTCGTTGCGTCGTTCATGGGGATCATCTGCGGCACCTTGTCGGGCGACCGTGTCTCTCGAGGCCGGTCGCCGTTTGCTGATCGACTGGGCGACACCATTGCGGCCTGCGGGCTGACCCTGATCGACGATGGAACCGACCCCGAGTCGTTGTCGGCCGATGTTCACGACGGCGAGGGCTTGGCGACGAGGCGCAATGTGCTCATCGACGAGGGTCGTTTGGCCATGTTCCTGTATCACTCGGCCTCGGCGCGACGCGCCAGCACCACCTCGACTGGTTCGGCCCAACGAGGCGCCCGGTCAACCCCTGGGGTTGGGGTGCATTCGCTTTCCGTCGGTGCCGGGTCGGTCGGAACGGGCGACACCTCGTTCGACGAACTGGTCGCCATGGCCGGCGATGGGGTCTATATCCAGCGCGTCAATGGCTTGCACTCTGGCGTCAACGCTGTCTCTGGTGACCTCTCGGTGGGGGTGCAGGGCCGAATGATCCGCAACGGTGTTCTGGCCGAGCCCATTCGTGAGGCCACGATCGCGACCACCTTGCAGAAGATGCTGCTTGGCATCGAGCGCATTGGGTCCGATGTCGAGCGTCTGCCAGGCGGAACCCAGTCGGTGTCGATGCTGCTGAACGACATCTCGCTGTCGGGTACCTGATCATGAACCGTGGACTGCCGTCGGCGGCCGCGATCGAGCGGCATCCCCACCTCGGCGCCGAACGGGCACCGAACCTGGTTCGGGTCGACATGCACAGCCACACCATGTGGTCCGGCGATTGCACCTCAACACCAGACGAGCTCGTGGTCGCCCTCGGCGAGGCCGCCCTCGACGTGGTGTGCATCACCGATCATCACGCCATCGACGGGGCGTTGCGCCTGGCCGACGAGCTGCCGTGCCGGGTCGTGGTTGGCGAGGAGATGCGCACCCATCATGGCGAACTCATCGGGCTGTTCTTGTCCGAGCGGGTGCCGCAGGGTCTCGATCCGGTGGAGACGGCCCGCCGGATCCGCGATCAGGGAGCCATCGTGTATGTGCCTCACCCCTTTGACCCGATGCGGAACAATCTGGCCGAACCGGCGCTGATCGATCTGGTCGAACGGGGCCTCGTCGATGCCATCGAGGTCATCAACTCCAAGACGTCGCTGCAGTCGTTGAACGCCCGTGCTGCGGCCTTTGCGGCCGAATACGGCCTGCTGGCCGGCGCCGGGTCAGACGCCCACGTGCCCGAAGCCTTCGGCGGGGCCTATGTCGAGATGCCCGACTTCGACGACCCAGCCTCGTTCCTGGTCGCACTCGCCCTCGGCACTCCGATCGGTCATCACAGCGACCCACCCCGCCCCTGGCGCCCCCGCATCGTCCCGTCCGTGTAGCGACCCTTCCGGCGCCGAAAACCGTCGCCACAGCGACACTTTTGTGGGTCGGGTCTTACCTGCGGTCGAAGTGCTGGTAGTCGGGCGAGTCCCAGTATCCGCCCCACGACCAGCCCACCGCTTCGAAGGCCCGAACCACCGCGTCGTTGGCGTTGATCGATCCGAGGTGGTTCACGCTTCGGTCGGCGTAGACGGCGCCCTCTGGCGGATCGATCTGGTTGCCCTGGATCCAGGGGTTGATGAGGGGGTTGATGTCGATCGCCATGCCGAGTGCGTGGCGCGACCATCGGGTGGTGCCGGCCACAAAGCGACAGTTGAACCCCGAGGTGTTGTTCGCCGCCATCGAGCGCTGGTCGTCGCCGCCGAAGTCGTCGACCAGCCTCATCTGTTCGATCGGGAAGCCGCTGTCGAAGAGGGCTTCGAAGACACTGATGACGTCGTCGGCGACCGAGGTGTGGACGACCAGTTCGCCACGCGCCACCTGGCCGTTGTAGTCCCAGTGGGTCAAGGTCAGATAGGTGAGTTCGTCGAGCCCGACCGGGCAACCGGGTTGCCAGCTCGACGTCATTCGAGCTGAGACTGCGTCGTCGATCGGTCCAACCGTTGCCGTGAACGCTGGCGGTTCGGTTGATGTGGGCGCGGTGGTGCTCACGGGTACCTCTGGAACGGTGGTTGAGGGCTCAGCCTCGGTGGTGGATGCAGGCGCGGACGTCGACGTGGCGCCGGTCGATGAAGGTGCTGAGATGGTCGTCGAGGGCCGAGCAGCACAACCCATCGCTACCAGCACAACCCCGACCCACAAAACCGTCGCCCTGGCGCCGGTTTTCGGCGCCGGAAGGATCGATGT
>CAYGMW010000061.1:13407-14363 GCA_964350975.1 uncultured Acidimicrobiales bacterium
GGGGAGGATCAGTGGGAGGGCCGGCGAAGAGTTGGGCCTTGCTGAGCCAATCGATGGCGGGGTGGCCCACCACGACGAGGCCGGTGTCGGCAACGTTTCGTCGCTGTGAGGTCACCAGTGCGAAATCAACGGCCGTGCCCGTCACCGTCGAGGTGGCGTCGTCGGGGCCCCAGGCCCACTCCTCGCCCGACGGAGAGGTGACCGTCACTCGAACATCGCCAGCGGGCATATCGATCCGACGATTGATGTAGGTCCAGTTCCGGGTGATGAACCCGAGCTGGGCAATATGGCGGATTCGGTCGGTCGCCTCGACCGTCGCGTCAACGGTGTCGGCGATGTCAGTCCCGTGGGCCCAACACTCCATCAGCCTCGCCGTGAGGAACGACTTGGCCCCCATGGACGGGCCGTACCAGTCGACCCGAGTGCTGTCGTCGAGCGTCTCGGCCGCGGCCTGAAGGTCGGCTCGGCAGTCGCGCCAGTGGGCGAGCAACTGGTTCGGCGCCATGGCCCGCGCATCCTCGAGAGTCACATCACCACCGCCAGTGGATGCAAAAAGCTCGGCGCAATGGGCTGCGAACCCGTCTGGGTCCGTGATCGCCAGTGCCGCGGTGGCATCAAAGTATGCGAGATGGCCGATCTGGTCAGCGACTGTCCAGCCCGGGCTCGGCGTGGCGAGTGACCATTGCTCCTGGCTGAGCGATGACACGATCGCGTCGAGTGCGGCCTGCTCGTCGGCGAGGTCTTGCGCAATCGAACTTGTCGTAGCCGAACCCGTCACATCACACCCCCTGTGTGGACAACGACACTACCGGTGTGCCGAATGCCACACCCAAGTTGTTGAAGCCTGGGCCCGGTCACTACGGTCCCGGCATGCAACGAGCCCTGCTTGCGCCACCGTTGATGTCCCATATCGACACCTCATCTGAGACGTTCGCCACCAACCGACGCGACATGCT
>CAYGMW010000062.1:0-14358 GCA_964350975.1 uncultured Acidimicrobiales bacterium
CCCCGGCCAACTCGCTGGCCTCGAACTCCAGCGAGTGTTCGTTCTGGGCATGGCCGAAGGCGTGTTCCCGGCCAGGCGACGCGACGATTCACTCTTGCCCGACCGCGAACGCGACGCCGTCGGCGACGCTCTGGCCTCGGTCGCCGGCCGTGCCGACGACGACCATCGCGATCTATTGTCCGCCCTGGCTGCGGCACCGCACCACCGCACCTTGTACTTCCCCCGAGGCGACCTTCGTCGAAGCGCCGAACGAGTGCCGAGCCGATGGTTACTTGACACCGCCACGGCCCTATCGGGAACTCGGGTGTGGAGCGACAGCTTCAGCGAACTCGCGGCCAACGAGTGGGCTGTTGAAGTGCCGAGTTTTCTTGCTGGCGTACGCGACGCATCGTTTCCGGCGACCGACCAAGAGTTCGAGGCTCAACGGCTCCTGCAGCTGCGAGGCGAACGCCAACTCACGATGACCGGTCTCGTCGCCGACGAGCTGGTGCAACGCGATCCAGCGTTTCGTTACGGCATCGAACTCATCGAGGCCCGTCGGTCGTCTCGATTCACCCGGTTCGACGGCAATCTGACCCACCTCGCCGGAGGTATCGACGTCGGCCAAGCAGTTGTCTCGCCCACCCGTTTGGAGTCGTGGGCGTTTTGCCCGCACCAGTACCTCATGCGCCATGTGCTCGGCATCGAGGCGCTCGATCGCCCCGACGAGGCCCGCCGCATCAACGCCCTCGATCGCGGCAGCCTGATCCACAACGTCCTCGACGAATTCATCAACGGCGAACTTCGAGACCATGGCGTCCCCGGAGTTGGCCAAGCGTGGTCCGCTCAGGCTCGTGACCGCTTGGCCGAGATCGTGCATCGGCAGTGCGATCTCACCGAGTCGCGTGGGCTCGTCGGAAAGCAGCTGTTTTGGCTGCGCGACCAACGCGCCATCGTCAACGACGTCATGACCCTGCTCGACAAGGACCGCGCCCGCGATGCCGCGGGCACCGTGTTGGCCGCCGAGCTCACATTCGGGCTCGGCGACGCCGCACCCGTGACCTATCAGCTCTCCGATGGTCGCGAAGTCAGGTTCCGAGGAAGCGCCGACCGGCTCGAAGTCGAACCCGACGGACGGCTCGGGGTCATCGACTACAAGACCGGTTCGACCTATTCGTACCGAGACATCGACCGCAGGGGCGGCGACAAGCTGGTCAACGGGACCAAACTCCAGTTGCCCGTGTACGCCCTGGCCGCCCGTCGAGCCCACGGGTCGCCCGACAGCGTGGTGCGCGCCTACTACTGGTTCATCACCCGCAAAGGTGACTACAAGACCGTCGGCTACGAGGTCGACGACGCCATCATGGAGCGGTTCGACGAGGTCCTGACTACCGTGCTGGATGGCCTCGAAGCTGGCATTTTCGTCGCCCGCCCCGCGGCTGCGAGTTATGAGTTCTTCGTCAGCTGCGAATACTGCGACCCCGACCACCTCGGCACGTCGTCTCGACGGCGCGAATGGGAACGCAAGCGCCACGACCCGGCCCTTGCGTCGTACCTGGCGCTTGCCGAACCCGAAGCCGTGCTCCACACCGCCGACGAGGACCCTGCGTCATGACCGATGGCCAACTCGACCTCTTCGCGGCGGTTCCCCTCGACGAAGCCGCTCGCCAACGCGTTCGTCATGAACTCAACGACACCCTTTTCGTCGAAGCCGGAGCCGGTTCTGGAAAAACCAGCGCTCTCGTTGGCAGGGTGGTCGAGCTCGTCATCAGCGGCGTCGAAATGCGCCACATCGCCGCAATCACCTTCACCGACAAGGCTGCGCTTGAGCTTCGCGATCGCATTCGCAAAGAACTCGAAGAACGGGCTCACAGCAGCACAGCTGCCCTCGAAGCTGAGCGGTGTCGTGAGGCGCTCGACCAGGTTGATGCGGCGGCAATCTCTACCCTGCATGCGTTCGCCCAACGCATCTTGAGCGAACACTCCGTCGACGCGGGGCTGCCCCCGAGCATCGAGGTACTCGACGAGATCAGCAGCCAGGTTGCCTTCGACCAGCGATGGCGCGACTTTCTCGACCAACTTCTCGACGAGCCAGAACACGGCGACCTGCTCTTGTTGGCCGACACCCTCGGCATCAAGCTCGACGAGCATCTCCGCGATGTCGCCGAGGTGTTCGCCGACAACTGGGACCTCCTCGCGGACAGCGTCGGCGAAGCCGAACGGCCCGGGCGACCCCGCGTTGACAGCATTGTCGACATCATCAGCTCCGTGCTCGACATGGCCCAGCACTGCACCGACCCTGATGACAAGTTGATCGAACCCATCGAACGGCTGGCCGCGTGGGGCCAAGCACTCAGTTCGGCCAGCGACTGGCTCGACGCCGTCTCCCTGCTTCGAAACCCCGGCGTCACCGGAGCATCACGCGGCCGGGCCGCGAATTGGCCCGACGTCGTGGCCGTGCGCGACACCATCAAGGCTGCGCTGGCCGAAGCCGAAGCCGAACTGGCTCGAATGGGCGACCGAACTATCCGCAGTTTGGCCAACGTCATCAAGGAGTTCACCCTCGAACACGTCGAGGAGCGACGTGCCACGGGTCGGCTGGAGTTCCACGATCTCTTGGTGCTCGCGAGACAGATGATGCGCGATCAGGCAACGGGCTACAGCGTTCGGTCGTCGCTCGCAGCGCGGTACCGGCGCCTCCTGCTTGATGAGTTCCAAGACACCGACCCCATCCAGATCGAGCTCGCAGTTCTGATCGCCAGCGACGACCCCGATGCGGGCCAACAGCCGTGGCCCGACATCGCTGTCCAACCAGGCCGACTGTTCTTCGTTGGCGATCCGAAGCAGTCCATCTACCGCTTCCGCCGGGCCGACGTCGCGCTCTTCCTTCAGGCGCGAAGCAGCTTCGCAACCGAACCCGTCCGGCTCGACACCAACTTTCGAACCGTTGGGCCGATCATCGAGTGGATCAACGGCGTGTTCGCCGAACTGATCCAGTTCGAACCTGGTCGCCAACCCGACTACCAGCCATTGCACTCGTGGCGCGCCCCTCACCCCGATGCTCCACATCCAGTGACCGTCCTCGGCGCGGAGCCTCACAGCGAAGGCTCAGCTGAAGACCTTCGACACGCCGAAGCCGCCGACGTGGCTGCGATTGTTCGTGCCGCGCTGGCCGACGAATGGCTCGTCAACGATGGTGGCGACGCTTGGCGGCCGTGCCGACCCGGCGACATCACGATCCTGCTGCCGGCTCGTACCTCCCTCCCCGCGCTCGAACGAGCGCTCGAACGCGAGGGCATCGACTACCGAGCCGAAACCTCGTCGCTGGTGTGGAGCACCGCCGAGATCCGCGAGCTGATGGCGATCTTGCGCGCGATCGACGACCCGTCCGATGAGTTATCCATCGCGACCGCCTTGCGATCTGCCGCCTATGGCTGCGGCGACGACGATCTGTATCGCTGGAAGCGGGTTTTTCGCGGGTCGTGGAACCACCAGCACGACCTTCCGGCCAGTGCCCCATTCGACGATCCAGTGCGTTTGGCCATGGCCCATCTGGGCGAGCTCCACCGTTCCCGGACCTGGACGACCCCAAGCGCGCTCGTCGAGCGCATCATCCGAGACCGACGCCTTCTCGAACTTGGCGTCGTTCGCGGCCGTCCGCGAGATGTGTGGCGTCGCCTGCGTTTTGTTCAAGACCAAGCCCGGGCCTATGTCGATAGCGAGGGGGGCAGCCTTCGCCAGTTCTTGGCTTGGGCCCATCTGCAAAGTGCCGAAGGGTCCCGCGTCGCCGAAACCCTGTTGCCAGAAACCGATGCCGACGCCGTACGCATCATGACCGTTCACGGCTCAAAGGGGCTCGAGTTCCCGATCACCATCTTGTCGGGTATGTCCACCAAGGGCGGAGGCCGCCGATCAGGGGTCGAGGTCGGGTTCCCCGACGACGGCGATGTGGTCATCAAGATGGGCAAGGATCTCGCCACCGACGGCTATGACGCATTCAAACCCATCGACGAACAGATGGGCCACCTCGAGCGACTGCGGCTGCTGTACGTCGCAGCAACGCGAGCCCGCGACCACCTCGTTGTGTCCATGCATCGGCCCGAGGCCAAGAGCGCGAGGTCTGACGCAGGCCCATCGGACAACAGCCTCTCAGCAGCACAACTGCTGCACCGTGGCGCCGAAACCGCGGGTGTGTCGCACCAGACGTTCGCAGCATCGACACCGTCGGTCGCCCCGGTTCGACAGCTCGTTTCAACAACAACAGCCCCGGTCCTCGATCGAAGCGAGTGGGCCGACCAGCGCGAGACAGTGCTCGCGCGAGGCGCAACGTCGACCACGCTTGGCGCCACCACGATTGCTCGCCGGGCCCAAGAGGCCCAGCGACAGCCCGTCGATCCAGGCCTCGACAAGGCCGCACGCGACCTCGACCTGCCACCGTGGAACAAGGGCCGTTATGGCACCGCAATCGGTCGGGCCGTCCACGCTGTGTTGCAAAGCGTCGACCTTGCTACCGGCGAAGGCCTCGACAGCACTGTCGCGGCGCAGGCCGCAGCCGAGGGTGTCATCGGCCACGAGGACATCATCAGCGACCTCGCGCGATCAGCCCTCGAGAGCCCGGTCGTGCGAGAGGCAGCCCAGTCACCCATGTGGCGCGAAACCTATGTGGCCGCTCCGCTCACTGACTCTGTTGTGGTCGAGGGTTACATCGATCTGCTGTACCGGCGCCCGGACGGCCTGGTCGTCGTCGACTACAAGACCGATGCGGTCGCCTCCGATGCTGACCTCCAGCAGCGCATGGGCAAGTACGAACTCCAAGGCGCGTCCTATGCCCTGGCCCTAGAACGGGCGACCGGCGAAACCGTGGCCGACGTCATCTTTTTGTTCCTCACCCGGACGCGATGTCGGATCGTGCCGATTCGCGACCTCACAGCCGCGTCAGCAGCGGTGATGACAAGCCTGGGCGAGGGGGCAACAAATGCGGCCCCGTCACCCACCGAGCCGTAGGGTTACCCCACCGTTTCGAGGGGGCCCGATGCCGATTTCCACCCACCAGCAGCTGTGTGACGAACTCGGCGCCCAACACCCGATCTTTGGGTTCGCTCACTCTCTTGACGCTGCAATTGCCATCACCTTGTCAGGCGGGATCGGCATCTGGGGTGCGACGCGTAGCACTCCCGAAGAGATCGAGCAGGGTCTCAGTCGAATGAACGACGAGTTGGGCGATCGACCCTACGGGATCGATCTCGTCATCCCCAACGGGATGCCCGAGCAGGACAATCGGGCCGAAATCGAAGCCGCCATCCCCGAGGCCCACCGGCGGTTCGTTGCCGAGATCCGGGCTCGTCATGGTGTGCCCGATGATGGACAGCCGGGCATGAGGTCACGATTTGTTCGCAGCGAGCAAACTGCCCGCGATCAGGTCGCCGTTGCCCTCGACTCGGGCCTGAAGATTCTGGCGCTCGGTATCGGAAGCCCGCAGTGGGTCATCGAGCCTGCCAAAGAGCGCGGTATCAAGATGGTCAGCCTGGTGGGTCAACCCAAACATGCCGAGGCCGCCATCCGAGCCGGCGCCGACATGTTGGTGGCCCAGGGTTATGACGCTGGCGCCCATACCGGCACGGTGGGCACGTTCTCGTTGGTGCCCCGCATCGTCGATGTTGCCGGCGACGTACCGGTGATTGCCGCTGGCGGCATCGCTACTGGTCGCCACATTGCAGCTTCGCTGGCCCTCGGGGCGGTCGGCGTCTGGATCGGTACCGCCTGGCTGGTGTGTGCCGAGTCCCACACCGAGCCTGAGATCATGGCCAAGCTGCTGGCTGCCGAAAGTGCTGACACGGTCATCTCGCGGGCAGACAGCGGCAAGACGTTGCGCCAGATTCGCACCGCCTGGTCCGACGAATGGGCCAGCGACGATGCGCCTTCGCCGCTCAAGATGCCGTACCAAGACATCCTCGTTGGCGACATTTTGGGCCAGATCGAACGTCATCGCATTGAGCCGCTCATGCATACGCCAGCTGGTCAAAGCATCGCGTACTTCGACCGCGAGACCACCGTTGCTGAGGTCATGGCCAACCTCGTCAGCGAAAGTCGAGCCACCATCGAACGCCTGACATGACCCAGCTCGGTCCGAACTAGCTGAGCTTGATCAAAGCGGCGTCGACCTCGGCCGCGGACAGCGGCGGGCTGAGCCAATACCCCTGCGCAAAGTCGGCGCCCAAACGGCGAGCAGCCTCGAGTTGGGCCGCGTTCTCGGTGCCTTCAGCCACGGTACGAATCCCGAGCGCCGATGCCATATCGACCACCGCGGACACGATGGCATCGTCGGCGTCAGAACGACCGAGCGATTGGATGAACGACCGGTCGATCTTGAGTCGATCGATATCGAACCGGCTCAGGTAGCTCAGCGAGCTGAACCCGGTTCCGAAGTCGTCAATCGCAACCCTGACACCCAAGGCATGCAGCGCATCAAGCTCGGCGTGGACCAGACCGCTGTCGGCCAACAGGTCAGATTCGGTCAGCTCCAGCCACAGGCGAGACGGGTCGAGGTCAGCTGACGCCAGCACCTCGGGGAGCAGGGTCCGCAATCGTCCATCTTGAAACCAGCGAGACGAACAATTGACCGATAGGTGCCAATCGGCAGCCGCTGACCCTCGCTGGCTCCACTCGGCGAGCTGACGCCATGCTCGAGCCAGGGTTCGGGTATCGATCTCGTCGAGCATGCCGGTTTCGTTGGCCACATCGAGGAAGGCCATAGGTTCGATCAGGCCACGTTCGGGATGCTGCCAACGCAAAAGGGCCTCGAGCCCCACCACCCGATTGGTGTCGAGGTCGATCACGGGCTGGTAGTAGACGTCGAACTCGTCGTTTTCGAGCCCAAGGCGCAAGCCTCGTTCGATATCGAGCCGCTCGACCGCCGCTCGGCGAATCGGAGGATCGAATCGCCGCACCCCATTACGACCACCGGTCTTGGCTTGATACATCGCAGCGTCGGCGTCGCGGATCACGGTTTCGCCAGTGTCGCCCGGGGCGCTGAACGTGAACCCAATGCTGGCCGAAACCTGCACGGGAGCGTCGGGCAAGGCAATGGGTTCGCCGATCGCTTCCAGCAGCGAATCGGCGAACTCGCTGACCACGGCGGGATCGGAAACACCCGGACACACGACGACGAACTCATCACCGCCGAAGCGCGCCACTAGGTGAGCATGGGGCACGATCGCGAGCAAGCGGTCTGCGATCACCCGGATCACGGCGTCGCCAGCGGAATGGCCCAGGCTGTCGTTCACCACCTTGAACAGGTCGAGATCGATGAACAACACCGCCAGCGGCGTGCCACTGATCTCGCTGGAGATGAGAGCCGTATCGAGCGCTGCCATCAGCGCCGGGCGGTTCGGCAGCCCGGTCAGGTCATCGGTGTAGGCCATCCGCTGAAGATCTACTTCGGCATCATGGCGATGAGTGGTGTCAAGTTGCTGCAACAGAAAGTGGCGGTCGCTGTCGTTCACACGATCGAGCGCCGACATCGACTCTGTTACCCAGACCGTGGTTCCATCTGGCCGGATATAGCGGACATCGAGCTGGGCGCTTGAGGCAATGCCGCGCTCAAGGCGGTCCCGTTGCTGACGATGGGCTTCGGCATCGTCGCCATGCAAGAGGTCTGGCAGCAGCGTTCCGATCAGTTCAGTCACGCCCAGCTGCACCTTCAAGGTGTCGTTGGCCCGGACTACGCGACCAGACGCATCCACCTCGGCCATACCGATCGGTGCGTTTTCAAAGCCAGTGGTGAAGCGGCGGCTCGACCGATTGAGTGCTTCACTGGCCTTGGCTTCACGGAGCGACTCACGCCGTCGGGTCAGCAACAAGGCCGTCACGGCGAAGGTGAGGAGTAGACCGGCCCCAAGGAGCAACAGGGGTTCGTTCGACGTTGCGGGACGAACAAAATCCGGGGAGCTGACGAGGTCGAGGCGCCAGGTCGAGCCGAAAACGTCGACCTCTCCGGCGTAGGTGAAACCCGACTTGGTTTCGTCGAGTTCGACCACCCGGTTGCTCGCCCGGTCGGCTGGGGGTGCATCGGTGCCAGGCCGGGTCACGACGAAGGAGGCCGAATCAGGACGCAACGACGCGGATGTTCCGTCAGCGCCCAGTGCCGGACTCAGGAACACTGCTCCGACGAAGCGGCCAACAACGAAGCGGTCGTCATGGCCAGGGACGGCCACCACCAACCACACCCAGCCGCCTGACTCATTGGACGACGTGGCGACGCGGATCATGTTGCTTGCAGCGGCCTGATCCATGGCTTCGACGATGCCGGGAAGGTCGCCGAGATTGGTTCCGACCAGCTCTGGGGTTGATTCACCGGCTGGCGACGTCGCGTTCAG
This sequence comes from uncultured Acidimicrobiales bacterium, assembly GCA_964350975.1. Taxonomy (GTDB): domain Bacteria; phylum Actinomycetota; class Acidimicrobiia; order Acidimicrobiales; family Poriferisodalaceae; genus JAADHX01. Next base: position 8,355 of record CAYGMW010000062.1, read on the forward strand.
GATCTGGGCGGAATTGGTTCGTGATGCGATCAGCACCGACCTCAGCGCCGGTACCCGATCCTCAATGGGCTGCGAACCAACGTAGGCGGACAAATCCGCTTGAGCAGGATCGCCCGTCGTGGCAGCCCACGCCGCGACACCCTTGAGCAAGAACATCAGCTTCGACTGTTCGAGTACCAGCCGACTTTCGGTGTCGGCCACCGAGGTCGAAAACACCGCGCTCGAAGCTGCCACGTCGGCATCGTGGCGTTCGCTGGTGTTTCGATAGCTCGCAGCAGCAACCACCAGCGTGGCGGCCAAGAGCATCGCACCGATCGTCCATGGCAGCGCCATGGCACTCGCCGGCCGTGGTCTGCGGCGTTCGGCAGTCGGGTTCATACGGGTCGGATCGTACGTCACTCGTGACACACTCGTCACTAGTGACACACTGATGCGGTGCGCACGACGACCTTGGCCGCCGCCGGACTTGGATGGTTCGGGTGGACGTTGACGGAATACCTACTGCACCGACACGCGTTTCATCATCGGCCAGGGTTGGGGATTATCAGCAGTGAGCATCGAGCTCATCACCGCGAGCCGCTGGCAACATCGCTGCCGCTTCGACTCACCGGACACGTCGCAGTGGCAGCCGCCTCGGGAGTGGTACCGGCCCGCTGGCGTCGGCCATCAACGTTTGCTGCGTGGGTGGGTTTCGCCGGTGGGTACAGCGTGTATGAGACAACCCATTGGCGAATCCACCATCGACGATCGACGGTGAACGCCCATCGCGTCCACCATCATGAGGTTCACCATTTCGCCAAGTCCGCAGCCAACTTTGGAGTCACTGTCGACTGGTGGGACCGTGTTTTTGGCACGAGAACCGACGCCAAGTTGACCCGCGGTGCCGCTCAGCGCCAAGCGGCTACCAGCGATTGAGCCGAACCAGTTCGTCGGCGGCCACACGCTTGCGCTTCAGCGGTGACGGTGGAGCGTCCGGAAGTGGATGACCAACGGTGACGATCATCCTCATCTGGTGGTCGGCTGGAAATCCAATGATCTCGCGGGCGACGTCGTCGTGGTGCAGCGTGACCGGACAGGTCGCGAGCCCGAGCGAATGGGCCACGATCATCACGTTCTGCGCCATACGCCCAACATCGAAGGGCCGATCGAACGCCTCAGGTGTCACGAAACCAATGATGAGCGGAGCAGTGTCGATCCAGGCCGCGAAATCGCCAGCAGCCTTGAGCGCAGTGGCCACTTCGACGTCGTCGATCAGCACGAGGCGGTTCACTTCGGCATTCTTTGCGCTCCCGGCCATGCGGGCAGCCTGCACCAGGCGGTCACGGTGATCCTGCGACACCGGGGTGTCGAGATAGTGCCGAACATCACGCTTCGTCAGCACTGCTTCGATTGCGTCCACGGTCGTTGTCTCCTCTGGCCAGCTCTGATGGACGCTGCTCGAACAGCAACGCCGACTGGTCTGTCACCTTGTCACGAACAACGACACTGTTGGTAGTTGGCCGCCGACTCCTAGAGCCCGGCGAGGAACGCCAACAGCGCCTCGTTCACCTCACCGGGAGCCTCCTGCTGGGTCCAATGACCAATGTTGTCGAGCAGCGTGACTGACCTCAGGTCAGTACACATCGCGCCCATGAGGTCGACGCCGCGGCCCGCAACACCCGGTGTCCCTCCGTTGACGACAAAATCGGCCAAACCGCCCACGAAGGCCGTTGGCACATCGATGGTTCGCCCCCGCCACGCGGCCGTCAATTCCCAGTTTCGGTGCAGGTTTCGGTACCAGTTGAGCGGTCCGGTGAATCCGCTGGACATGAACGCCCGAGCGAAGGCTTCGAAATCGCCCGAACTCAGCCACTGAGGCAAGCCAGCCGGTATCGCCAGATCGCCCACAAACGTTGTCTGGGTCGCGGGATCAGGTCCGACCATGTTGATGGGCCGATCTCCCGACGCTGACCAATAGAGCGCCCGAAGGAACCCAATGGGGTCGCCGTCAAGTTCGACCTCGGCCACTCCTGGGGTTTGGAAGTAGCGCATGTAGTGAAAGCTGCCCGCCCGTTGGGCATCGACAATATCGAGCACCGACGCGTTCAACGGCGGCAGGATCGGAACCGAGATCGTTGCGAGACCACGCACCCGTTGGGGCACCATGAGTGCGCAATGTGTGGCTACCAGTGCGCCCCAGTCGTGGCCCACAACCACAAAGTCGTCGACGTCGTAGTGGTTGACCAGGCCAACAACGTCGCCGACGAGATGGTGAATGGTGTAGTCGTCAACGCCCAGATCTGACGTCGAGCGCCCGTAGCCGCGTTGGTCAGGAGCCACGACGTGGAAACCAGCCTCGGCCAACGCCCCGATCTGGTGCCGCCACGAGTAGGCCAGCTCTGGAAATCCGTGCAATAGCACCACCAGCGGGCCAGAACCCGAGGTCGTGACCGACAGCTCCACGTCGCCAAGAGCCACCATCTCGGTTGATACCTTCGCCATGCCTACTCCGTACCCGATCAGACCACCATCGCCCCCACAAGCTAGGAGCTGCGCGACCATCGCCGGTATGGCAACACCACCTGTTCAACCGCTCCTGAGTTCATCAGGCGTCCTCGCTGACCTCACTTCTGCGTGTGGCGCCGACCCTGGAGCGATCTGTGAGCTCGTGCACGGCTGGACCGACTCTGACTTGGCCGCCAAAGCCGCAGTGTGGGCTGTTCAAAAGCCGGTGTCCATCGCCACAGTCCTCGCCGTGGCCTGGTTTGTTGCTCGACTGGCCCACCGATTCATCGAGCGCACCGTCAGCGAGATCATCGAACGCGGCGAGGCCGATCGGCAGCGGACAGTCGAGGCAAACGCCACCGCCTCGAGCGATCGTTCCGTTCTGAGCATGCAGGCATCAGAGCGGGCTCACCAGCGAGCGATCACCCTCAAATCGGTTCTCAAGAGCGCCACCAATGTTGTGATCTGGACCCTGGCTGGGCTGATTGCGCTCGGCGAGCTCGGGATCAATCTGGGCCCACTGATCGCCGGAGCTGGCATCGCCGGCATCGCTATTGGTTTCGGCGCCCAATCCCTCGTTCGAGACTTCCTAGCCGGTGTGTTCATCATCATTGAGGACCAGTACGGGGTCGGCGATGTGGTCGATGTTGGCCCGGCTACCGGGGTGATCGAGGCGGTGTCGATGAGGGCAACCAGGTTGCGAGACGTCGAAGGTGTGCTCTGGGTCGTTCCGAATGGCGAGATCAGTCGGGTTGGCAATATGTCGCAGCTGTGGTCGCGCACGGTTCTCGACATCGATGTTGCCTACGACACCGATCTCGACCACGCAATGCGGATCATGAAGGACGTTGCCGTTGAGCTGTGGCAGGCCGAACAACAAGACGCCACCGTGATCGAAGAACCTGAGGTGGTGGGCGTGCAAGCCCTCGGCGACTCGGCAATCAGCATCCGTTTGATGGTCAAAACTGACCCGTCCGAACAATGGAACGTCGCTCGGGCTCTCCGAAAGGCAATCAAGGAACGTTTCGACGCCGAGGGCATCGAAATCCCGTTTCCGCAGTCGACGGTCCATCTTCGAACCCCCAAGCCCACCGAGCCCTAGCCGTTTGGGTCCTTCGACACCCGCTCGATCGCGCCAGCAATACCGGCAGCGCCCAGCGCAATGAGCCCTGCGCCGGCAACCGCCACAGTGGTGTCAGTCGCCGATGCTCCTGACAGTGCCGTGATGGCGATTGCCATGAAGGCGGCGGCAAAGAACAGGTTCACGAGTCGAATCCGATGAGGAGCAAGGGCGTCACGGAACACGGGTCACCCTCACTGAGCCAATGTCGGAGCTGATGTTGAGAACCAGCGACCCACCGTCGCTGCTCCCAGCGCGTTCGATGGTCAGGTCGTTCCCGAAACCTGACTCCCACAGCTCGCGACTGGTCTCCTGTTCAACCCGGTCGGTCCAGGCAATGTCGCCAACGCTGTTCGCAATCGTGATGTCAAGTGCTGGTCCGTTGGAAACTCGCACAACGAGTTCGCCAACCCCGAGCTCGATATCGACGGTGCGAACAGCGCCATCAAGGTCGATCTGTGAGAGGTCGACGGTGAGCTGACCGACTCCGAGCTCATAACTTGCCAACAAGTCGTCTGGATCGGTGACCGTGTACGTCACGTTTCCGGCTCCGCTCGCGATCACCGGGTCGACGACTCGAGCCACCATGGTGCCGAGCGACACCACAACACCGATGGCGATCAGTCCAGGAGCCCGGCCTCGAAACGCCGAGACCGTCAGACCTGCAGCAATCAGCAGCAGCCAGATCGACGCGCCGATCGTGAAGGTGACATCAGCGGCGCCAGCTTGATCCACGACGAGCAACACGCCAGCACTGAACGCCATGAGGGCCAACACGATCGGGGTGACCAAACCCGGAGGTTTCGGCGGTTTGGGTACCTTCGCAGGTTTCGGTCGTTTGACCGCTTCGGCCGGTGTGCCCAGCTTGTGTTGTGTGAGCGGAGCGACCCATGCCTGGGCAGCGGGGTCACCTGGTGGCCGGGGCACCGAGCGGCTCTGTGCGTCGCCGCGACGGCCAAGGAGTAAGACGCCCACACCAATGAGCAAGGCTGGAATCAGGATCCCGGGTGCGGCTCCGGCGAGCGTCGAGTCCCCAAGCACGAGATTGGAAAACACGATCACGGCCAGCACCGCAACGACCAGCCAACCGAGCCGCTCCCGACTGTGAAGTCGCAGGTCGGCAACCCGGTCGAGCACCGGCTGGGATCCATCTGAGGCTGGCAGAATCGCCCACATCACGAGATAGCCGACGAGCACCGATCCAAAGGACAGCACGAGCAACAACACGAGTCCCAGCCGAACCAATGTGGGGTCGAGTCGGAAGTACTCGGCAATTCCCGCCGCCACACCACCCACCTTTTTGTCGTTGCTTCGAGCCAGGCGCCGACCAGTATCGGTATCTCCGGAGCCTGCACCGCCCTGTCCGGCGTCGCCCATCGGTGGAGGTGGGCCAGTCATGTCAGTGGTGTCATCAGGCATGTCAGTGGTGTCATTCATGGAGTCATCGTGATGGAGACAGCATCGTTGCACCATCGGGACCATCCCTGATGTTGCCCTGAGACGCCGAGAACCTCTCAGGGTTCTTTGAGGGTTCAGCCCTGAGGCACCGGTCAGCCTCGGATGCGATCATGTTGAATCATGCTCGCTGTTCGTCGGCCCCTCACCCAGTCGCTCAGTCGCTGGTGGCGCGCGTACCGGGTAGCGCCTGACCACAAGGTGCTGACCGGGACCGCTCGCGGTCTCGCTGACCTCGTGTGCGTCGACGTTGTGGTCGTCAGGGCTGCATTTGTGGTGTTGGCAACCGCCGGTGGCGCAGGGATTGTCTTGTATCTCGTCCTGTGGGTTGCCGCCACGGTGGCCGGTCGGGTGCCCCAAGTCGCCCTTGAGGCGCCGACAAACACCGACACCGAGCGTTCGATCGGTTTTGCCTCGATCTGTCTGGGTCTGCTGCTCGCAGTCCGAGTAACCGGACTCGGCTTCTTCGACACCCTTGTGTGGCCGGTTGCCGCGTTAGCGGTCGGGTTTGTCGTCGCCGCGCAGCAAAGTGAGCTCGACGTCATGGCGGCGAGCGGGGTGACCGGCGATGGGGGCAGTCGGGCCTGGGTCACGGCCCGAATCGGTGGTGGTGTGATTCTCGCCGTCGTCGGAGTCGTGGCCCTCTTTGCGTTCAATGTCGACATCGGGGCCGCCCGCGACGTCGTGCTGGCATCGGTGGTGGTCTCCATTGGGGTGTCGCTGGTGCTCGGACCCTGGGTATGGCGGGTTGCAGCGAACATGATCGACGAACGCCGGAATCGGATACGCGCCGACGAGCGCACCGAGCTGGCAGCCCAACTTCACGACTCGGTACTGCAAACGTTGTCGCTCATCCAACGACACCACGACGATCCTGCCGTGATGGTGCAGTTGGCCCGCCGCCAAGAACGTGAGCTGCGCAGCTGGCTCCACGGAGACGGACGT
>CAYGMW010000063.1:0-14192 GCA_964350975.1 uncultured Acidimicrobiales bacterium
GCAACAATCCAGCCACCGCAGCGCGCCCAACGGGATCGAGCATCGAGGTCGATTCATCCGACAGCAGCAGTGACGGCTCAAGACTCAGGGCCGCCGCGATAGCCAAGCGTTGCATTTCGCCACCGGACAATGACGAACTGTCGCGGTCGATGAGGTGGCCAATACCGACCTGATGCAGCAGTTCTTCGATCTGTTCGTCGCTGACGTGGCCACCCCAGGCGAGTTCGTCTCTGACTCGTGGCGCCAAAATCTGGGCATCGGGTCGTTGCCCGATGACCGCAGTGCCTCCGACGCGGCCCAAGCCCACGGCGTTCCACCCATCGGAACCAAAACTCGATCCCGCAAATCCGGCCAGTGCGCTGATGGTCGAACTCTTGCCCGCCCCATTTGGGCCGGTGAGCGCGACCAGTTCGCCTGGAGCGGCATGCAAGTCGACGGTGGCGACCACAGCATCGCCCCGAAGCACTGCCATTGAGTCAAGGGCAACGGGCCCGGGTTGGCCCGATGCGCCGACCTGATGGTTGAGCGTGTCGCCCAACGTGGCGTTGACCCGGTTGATCACCGGCTTGGCGACCCGGTAGGTGAAGATCGAATACCCAATGGTGATGGCCACTTGCAGCAAGGGAGTGAACACGAACCACCACTCGATGGAGAACTCGACAAATGTGACGAGTGACTCGCCGGTGCTGTCGAGACCAAGGCGGCTCAACAGGCTCGACATCCCGCTTGCGGCGTTGGTCGCATTGTCAAAGTTGAGCTCTCGCACTCGGGTGAAGACGAACAAGAACCCAACGGTGAACATCGCAACCGGCGGGAACGCAAACGCCAAGCACGACACAATCGCCGCGAGCTGGCCCCGGCCTTTGGCAATGGTTCGGCCCGTGGCTCCGCCGAACAGGGTTGCGGCGCTGATCTGGGTCAGCGGCCCAATTCCGCCCAACAACATGCCAAGTAAGGCCGCGCTCACACCAGCGATCGACACCACCCGGATACGCCGACGCGATGCCAGGACCGCCATCACGATGGTCGACAACAGTTGGAAGAACGTACCGAAGGCGAGCAGTCGACCGAGCGCAGCCGAGGTGAATACCAGCGCCGCGACCGCGGCCGCATCAGTCGCCTCGCTGGGCGTGAGGGAGTTCGTAGTCACGTTGTCTGCCATCGTAGGCACCGTCGGCCCGTGACCCTCTGGTCTGAACGATCAACAAACGTGCGATTTCGATGGCAGTATTTCTTCATGCCCATGCGGACCAACTGTCATCACTACGAAAGCCGGACCTACCCCAACGGCGACACGGTCCGTAAATGCAACCTCGACCTCGCGCCCGAGGCTCCGTGGCGGTGCCCCGAAGACTGCGAGAGCTACAAGCCTCGCCGCCTCGACGCTGGATGGGTGCACGGATCGTTGGGGGTCCGGAACTTTGCTCCCGAGCCAGCGAGCTTGGGTGAGGACGACTCCATTGCGGCCCTGCTCGACGAGGCCGAAGCCATCGTTAACGCTGCGGGACCGGAGATCCTCGCCGAGGTCGACAAGGAGCGGAACCGCAAGACTGGTCGGTTGCCCCAGCTCAGCAAGAAGGCCCGGGCCAAGATGCGCAAGAACAAAAAGAAGCGCTGACCAAAACCACGGCTGCTCCCGTACCGGGGGGAACGGGAGCAGCGCAGGGCTGGTTCAGGGCCAGTCCGCCGAAGCGGGGTGTTTCGGGCCAGCTGATGCTGACCCGAGATCTATGGTCCGCAGCGCGATGCCGCGGCGGTGATCAGATCGTGCCGTAGGCCGTTTCGATCACGACGGTGCCCGAATCGGTGTCGGACAGGTCGATCACGCTGTCGCCGAGTTCGGCCAAACGCTGGTCGAGCTCAGACAGCTCACGCCGGGTCGAATGGGCGTAGCGGGCAACCATGCGGCGATGGTTGGCAACGTCCTCGGCCAGCTGAGCCTGACGGGTCTTGGTGATGGCGTCGATCTGGGCCAGTTCGTCGCGTGCGACGTCGACCTCGGTCTGCAGGGCCGCTCGCTGGCGTTCGAGCTCCGATACCAGGCGCTCCATCTCGGCGGTGGCGACTCGGCCAGCCTCGATTGCTTCCTGGCGAGCTTCGGCCTTGCGACGAACCGCGGCTTGTTCTGCTGCCATCTCGATCGCAGCGGCGCGATCCTTGGCCTGGTCGATGGTGCTCTGGGCCGTTGCTTCAGCAGCAGCCCGAGTGTTCGACGCGGTCATTTCGGCTTCGGCAACCAGACGAGCGGCATGGTCCTTCGCGGCGCCAATGACACGGTCTTCGGCTTCCTTAATGGCCTGCTTGGCGCTGGCCAGCTTGGCCTTGGCCTCGAGCCGAACCGCTTCGGCGTCATCGCGGGCCTGACGGCGGATGTTGGCCGCATCGCTGTTGGCCTGGGACCGGACAGCTTCGGCAGCCGACGATGCGTTGAGCTCGGCGCTTTCGACAATATTGACAGCGTCCTGCTCGGCGCGACGCTGGGTTGCGGCAGCCTCGGCTCGGGCGTGTTCGGTAATCACCGACGCCTGACTGCGAGCGTCGGCAAGGGACCGGTCGATGCGCTGCTGGGTCTGGGCCGCTTCTTCGGCGATCTGGGCCGCGGTGCGTTCTGCCTGGCGACGGTGGGCATCGGCCTTGGAGGTGATGTCGCGGGCTGCTTCGGCACGCTTGTCAGCTTCGGCAGCAATGCGCTCGGCGCGCTGTTTGGCTTCAGCCAGCACCTTTGATGCCTGCTGGCGGGCCTGGCCCAATGCACGCTCGGCCGTCTCACGAGCAGCCAGAAGGGTGCGGGCACTTTCGGTATCGGGGTCGGCAGCTACCGACGCGTTGGCCCGCATCTGCTGCTCAGAAGCAGCAGCACGGGTCTGGGCCTGGGCCAGCTGACGCTGGAGACCGTGGAGATACTGGTCGACGGCGATTGGGTCGTAGCCCTTACGCCGTTCTGGGAAGATGGGCACTGATGCCATCGGGTTCTCAGTCATGGGGTTACCTCGCATTACTAGTCCTGAACCAACTGACGGGATTCGTCGGCGGGTTCGCTCGCAATTCAAGGACTTGAAGAAAAATCGAGCTGTCACACCGAACCGATAGCCTGTTCGGAATGCCCGCAGGACTGCCTGACCCACACGAGGCCGATGCAGGCATAGACAACGCCCGCAACGAGCTGACCTCGTGGGTCTTTAGCGATACGTCGATACGGCGCGACTTCACGTTTGTGTCGTTCGTCGAAGCCTTTGCGTTCATGACCGCAGTAGCCCTCCACGCCGAGCGGCTCGACCACCATCCCGAGTGGAGCAATGTGTACGGCAAGGTCAGCATCACCTTGACGTCGCACGACATCGGGGGTCTGTCGTCTCGCGACTTCACGCTCGCTCGCGCTATTGATGCAGTCAGCGGCCGGTTCGGTCAATGAGAAAGCTGCTGTACGCGCTGTATCGGCGCTGGTATCAGCTGCGACCACCGCGGCTGACAGTGGGCGTTCGGGGTCTCGTCCACGACGGTGAGGGCAGGGTGTGTTTGGTTCGCCACACGTACCGCGACGGCTGGTTCTTGCCAGGCGGAGGTGTCAAGACGGGCGAATCCCTGGTTGATGCCATGGCCCGCGAGCTCAGCGAAGAAACCGGAATCGAGCTCCCCGAGTCGCCGCGCCGCGTCCTTGGCGTGTACTCGAGCTTCGCCGAACACAAGAGCGATCACATCGTGGTGTTCGTGCTCGACGATTGGAAACAGTCCACCCACCGCAGCGCCGAGATCGCCGAAGTGGGGTTCTTTTGGCCGGGCGAACTCCCCGAGGGCACTTCGCCGGCAACGAGCCGACGGGTCAAGGAGTGGGTGACCGGGGTTCCTCCCGGCCATCGCTGGTAGTCGCCGCGAGCAGGACCGTCGGGGTGGCGCCACAGGGCCGGAGCCGAACGGCTTACTGGCCGGCGTGGGCCACAGCATCGGCCAGCGTGTTCCACGCCAGCGTGGCGCACTTGATGCGCACGGGGAATTTCACCACGCCCTGCAACGCCACGAGATCGCCCATGTCGACCTCGGGGACCTCTGAGGGGATCTCTTCGCCATCAGCATCGGTTGCGCCGACATGGATGGCCATCATGGCCTTGAACGCCGTGGTCAAATCGGCGATCTCGGCCAAGGTCTTGCCCTTGATTTCGCCCGACATCATCGACGCTGAAGCCTGGCTGATCGAACATCCCTGCCCACCCATCGCTATATCGGTGACGACCTCGTCGCCAGCGTCGTTGGTGCCGAGCGTGATGTAGACCGTGATCTCGTCGCCGCACAATGGGTTGAAACCGTCGGCTTTGACCGCAGGCGGCGTCTCGAGTTCGCCCCGGTTGCGAGGGCTGCGGTAGTGATCGAGGATGATCTCTTTGTACAGATCTTCAAGGCCTGACATGGGGGTTCCTGAACGACGCGGGGCGGGGTTTAGAGGGCGAAGAAGTCGCGGGCTTCGACAAGGGCTGATGCCAGCTGGTCGATGTCGGCTTCGTCGTTGTAGATGTACATCGAAGCACGGCTGGTGGCGTTCACGCCCATTTCGCGCATCAGCGGCTTGGCGCAGTGATGCCCGGCCCGAATGGCGATGCCGTGCTGGTCGAGCACTTGGGACACGTCGTGGGGGTGGGCGGTGCCGACAGCCATCGACAGCACGCCGCCACGCGCCGCTGGTTCTGCGGGACCGTGGATGGTGAGGTCGTCGCCGAGGGCGTCGCGCAGCGTGCGCATGGCGTAGGCCGTCAGGGATACTTCGTGGGCCCGCACTGCGTCCATTCCCAGGTTCGACAGGTAGTCGACTGCGGCGCCAAGGCCGATGATCTCGGCGATCGGTGGGGTGCCGGCCTCGAACTTGTGGGGCAGCGAGTTGGTTGTGAAACCATCCTTGCGGACGTCGAGGATCATGTCGCCACCACCGAGGAACGGCGGCATCGAATCCAGCAGCTCAGCTCGGCCCCACAGGCATCCAATACCGGTCGGGCCCAGCATCTTGTGACCGGTGAATGCAAACAGGTCGGCGCCGAGTTCGACCACGTCGGTCGGTAGATGGGGAACAAACTGGGCTCCATCGACGAGCGCAATGGCGCCGGCCGCGTGGGCTGCATCAGTGAGGCGCCGGATCGGGTTGAGTGTGCCGAGCACATTGCTCATTGCAGTGACGCCGAGCAGCGACACGCCATCAAGGAGGCGCTCGAGATTGCTCAGGTCGAGCTGTCCGTCAGCAGTGACGGGGATCCAGCGAATCTCGAAGCCCTTTTCGGCGGCCATGATCTGCCACGGGACGATATTGGCGTGGTGCTCCATCTCGGTGATGAGCACCGCGTCGCCTGGACCGAGATTGGCGCCGCCCCACGACCTGGCCACCAGGTTCATGGCCTCGGTGACGTTCTTGGTGAAGATCAGCTCGTCCGACGACGGCGCATTGATGAACGCCGCGATGCGCTGGCGAGCGCTTTCCATCAGATCGGTGGCTTCAGCGGCCAGCGTGTGGGCGCCCCGATGCACGTTCGCATGCGAATGCTCGTAGTAGTGGCTCATCGCGTTGATGACCTGAGAGGGCCGCTGTGATGACGCAGCTGAGTCGAGAAACACCAACCGTTCGCCGTTGATGCGACGTTGGAGGATCGGGAAGTCGGCCTTGATTGCGTTGACGTCGAGTTCGGGAGCGGTTGTCTCGGGGTTGATTGTCATTGGGTGCACCATGGGTTGTGGCTGTTGATTCGCCCATCAACCATGGCGTGAACATGGTCGGGCTGAAGGTCCTTGATGAAGTGCTGATCGTCGGTGAGCAGCACCACACCCAGCATGGGCCGGGCGGTGATCACCTCTCGAATACCGTGGGCAATTGTTCGCACCTCGTCGACATCGAGGCCTGCGCTGGTCTGGTCGATGATGGCGACGTCGGGTTCGAGCAGTGCCATCTGCACAAGCTCGCTGAGCGCCGCGTCGCGAGTTGACACCTCAGAAAGCGGGCGGGCGTCGGCGAGGGCCGGGTCGAGACCGAGCCGTTGCATCCAGTCGACCATTGACTGATGCAGTTCGGGTACTGAGACATGGTTGGCGGAGCGGGCTGCGACGGCCTGGGTCATGAGAGCCAGCATGCCAACGCCAGTGACGGGTTGTGGGTTCTGGAACGCCAAGAACATTCCGGCCTTGGCCCGCACGTCGGTGTCCCAGTCGGTGACGTCGTCGCCCCACAGGCGAATACTCCCCGCCAACACCTCGTGCTGTGGCGAGCCGAGCAGGGTCGACGCCAGCGCCGAGGCTCCTGATCCTTCAGAGCCGATCACTGCGTGCACCTCGCCCGGGTTGACGACCAAGCACACGCCGCTCACCACGTTGGTTGAAAGGCGGCCAGTGTTGTGTCCAGCATTGCCGCCAGCGTCGTGGCCGATCGGGCCAACGCACAGGTTGTCGAGCTCGAAGAGTGGGGCCTCGACGGTCATGGCTGGCAGTGTATTTCGGTCAGCTGCATTAGCACTATGGCGATAGGGGAAATTCGGTTGGGTCGGCCGATCGGTGAGATGTCACTTCGAGACTGGCGACACTGGATGGTCTCGGAGGTCTTCTTTCCACGTCCGGAACCGTTCATGGGCGGCTCCGCTGGGCCCGATTCCGTGACCTTGTTTGTCGCCGAAGAGTTCGAACTCGACGTGGCGTTCGAGGTTGGTCATGTCGATTGCGAGGTAACGCGCCGGGCCCTTGGCTGGCCCTGACCGCCACAACAACCAGCCGTGAAGCTGGCGCTTATAGGCCGCATCGCCGGTGCCGAGGTCGTCGCCCAAGTGGGTGAGGCGGGTCGGTGCTTGGCGCCACGCCGAGGCTGCGATGTTGCGGTCGCGCGTTGGTGTCGGTGGGAGGTCGGCGGTGTCGACGGGGGTGTGGTCAAAAGGGCGATCGTCGGCGGGCAGGGCTTCGTTCATGCTGCTCACCAACCCCGGTCGATCCACTCCTGCAGGTGGGGCACCTCTGCGCCGATCGTGGTGTCATTGCCGTGGCCGGGCAACACGATGGTGTCGGCGCTGAACTTGGAAAACATGCGGTCTTCGATGCTTTTGATGATGGTTCCGAAGTCGCCAAGGTCGCTGTTGGTGTTGCCCGGGCCCCCAGGGAACAAGGTGTCGCCGGTGAACAGCAGAGGCGTGCCCTCGACGTGGAAGCTCATCGACCCGGGGGTATGGCCCGGATTGTGGATGGTGCGGATCCTCAGCCGGCCAATTTCGATGACGGAGTCGTCCTCGAGCAGGTAGTCGTAGCTCGGAAGCATGGCCGCGTCTTGGGCAACAATGCCGACCTCATATCCAGCGTCGCGGATGGCCGGAATGGCTTGGATATGGTCCCAGTGGCCATGGGTCTCGACCACGGTCCGAACGCCAAGGGTGCGGCACAAGTCGAGCAACATCTCGTGTTCGTTTGCGGCATCGATCAGCACTGCGTCGCCGGTTTCGGTGCAGCGGATGGTGAACACATTGTTTTCGTACGGGCCAACAACGACCTTGTGCACCTCGATGCCGGTGGCGCTCCAGTGGAGCGTGTTGCGCGAGTGGCCAGTGTTCGAATGGGCAGTGTGTTCGGCAGCCATGGACACCAGTCTGCCCGCTCCTACATTGGTTCGGCGGCGTCTGGCGACACGACATCGAGATCGAGCGCCAGCGCGGCCGGTATTTGATGGGAGTCAAACGTCAAGAATCGAACGGGCCGGGGGAGGCGGTCAGCTGCTGCGAGGTGGATTGCGTCGGTGGTGGTGACCCCGAACTGGGCACCGATCTCGGTGGCCCGAACGAGGAGACGGTCGTCGACCGGTATCGATGCGATGGCGTCCCAGTCGTCTCGAAACCGCGACCACAGCTGGGCTTGCTCGCTACGGCTCATGGCAATGCGATGGAGCACGAGCTGGGTTTCGGTTCGGGTGATGGCCGACGCGCACCACACCGGGTCGTTGTCCATCTCGGCCAGTACCAGCTCTCGTCCGCTCTCGCTCACGTACCGCTTGACGAGTGCTGAGGTGTCGATGAAGAGCGTCATCGGCCCCTCAGTTCCTCGATCGAGCGATCGGTGGACAAGCCTGCGGCCAGGTCGTTGACCGATGGGGCACGCGGCCGTTCGGTGGTGCGCGGCGGATCGACAAGGCCCGCTGCGATGAGGTCGTTGAGGTTCCAGCCGTGGCCCGACGACAGTGGGACAAGGCGAGCCACGGGCCGGCCATCGACAGTGACAACCACTGACTCGCCCGCGCCTGCCCGTCGGACATAGGTCGCAAGGTCGCCTCTGAGTTCTCGCACGCCGATGTGTGGTTCAGACGGGCGAGGGGCTGACGGGTCCCATGGATCGTGGGTCATGGGGTCAGGTTAGCGATCCGCTACCCAATGCGTCCACAGGTGTACACAGCGTCTTTTGGGTCCGCCGGCCAATGCTCGATAGAACTACTCCTCGCCGCAGGCCCAGTGCCGCGTCGTCATCTACTAACCGGGAGTGTTTCGTGAACTTTGCTTTCACTGAAGAACAAGAAGAGTTGCGCGGCATCGTCCGCAGCTTCCTTGCTGACAAGTCGCCAGAGTCGGCTGTTCGCGAGTTGATGGAGACCGAAGACGGGTACGACCCCAAGGTCTGGGCCCAGATGGCCGAACAGCTCGGCTTGCAGAGCCTGATCATTCCTGAGGAGTACGGTGGCCAGGGCTTCGGCTACGTCGAGCTCATCGTTGTCCTTGAAGAAATGGGTCGGGCCCTGTTGTGCGCCCCGTTCTTTTCCACCACCGTGCTGGCCACCAACGCCTTGCTCCAGTCCGGCAACACCGCGGCGATGGAAGCCCACCTGCCAGGTATTGCAGCAGGTGAAACCATCGCCACCTTGGCGTTGGCCGAAGCCAACGGCCGATGGGATGCTGCTGGCATCACCGTCGAGGCCTCCGGCACCGGCGAAGGCGCCACCATCTCGGGCGAAAAGATGTTCGTCACCGACGGTGCCACGGCCAACTTGATCATCGTGGCCGCACGCTCAGAGGGTGGCATCCACCTCTACACCGTCGACGGCGACGCCGCTGGCCTGACCCGTGAGTCGTTGTCGACCATGGACCAGACCCGTAAGCAGGCCAAGCTGACCTTCAACAACACGCCCGCAACACATCTGGCTGACACCAACAACTTCGAAATGATCAGCACGATCCTCGACCTCGCCGCTGTCGGTTTGGCCGCAGAGCAGGTCGGTGGCGCCCAGTTCACGATGGAAATGGCCGTCCAGTACGCCAAGGATCGTGTCCAGTTCGGTCGTCCGATCGGCTCGTTCCAGGCCATCAAGCACAAGTGTGCCGACATGTTGCTCGAGGTCGAATCCTCCAAGTCGGCTGCGTACTACGCCGGCTGGTGTGCTTCGGAGATGAATGAAGAACTGCCGTCGGTGGCATCGCTGGCCAAGGCGTACTGCTCAGAGGCCTACTTCCACTGTGCGGCTGAGAACATCCAGATCCACGGCGGTATTGGTTTCACCTGGGAACACCCAGCGCACCTGTACTTCAAGCGGGCGAAGAGCTCCGAGCTGATGTTCGGCGATCCCAGCTACCACCGCGAGCTGTTGGCCCAGCGCATCGGCCTGTAGCCGAGGCGAATAGGCACAGCATCGGCCTGTAGCCGAGGCGAATAGGCACAGCATCGGCCTGTAGCCGAGCTCTTGTCACCGCCCCAGTCTTGACCTGTTGGTCAGGGCTGGGGCGGTTTCGTTTTTGCGGGCCCATATCGTGGTGGCCAATGGTCGTTGTTGCTGTGATTTTGGTAGCGGTGCTCACGTTTGTGATCGCCGCGTGGGCGATCGGTCGTGAGGCGCGTCGTTTGGGCACCCAACGGCTGATGCCGGTGTATCGCTTGGAAGAGGCGGTCGATGAGGTAGCCGCCTCGTTGCCCTTTGACGTGGCCGCGGCTGTGAGCCGGGCTGATCTCACGATGGTGTTGCGTGAGCACATCAATCTGGTCCAGTTCGCCGAGGGCGCAGCGGCCGATGTCGATGCCGCCAACCCATTGCTCCTCGAAGGCGAGTCAGTGGTTGCCGCGGTGTATCGGCGGACTCGCGCCGATGGACTCGATCTCACCCGCTCCCAGGTTGATGCGATGGTTGCGGGCCATATTGGCTATCTGGCTGCAATTGGGGCGATTACAACGGTCGAATAGGCCACTTGCTGGCGAATTTGCTCTCTGGAGAGCTGGCACCGATGGTCATCGTCGGTCAAACTGTCGGAATGCATCGCCCCAAGGGTCTCGAAGAACATCGATTTGTCGGCGACAAGCGCACCCAGGTTGTCTACGACCTGGATGTTTGCACCGAGGTCGACGAGGTTGCCGACCTCGTCGAAGCCCGTGCGTATGCGACCTTTGGTCCTGACACGCTGCCTGAGGCCCGCAACCGCGGCTATCGGCCCAGTCGTTCGTCGCGCTGACTGGAGTGAGCGAGTCCGCCTCTGACATCACGATCGACGACGGGAACGGTCCTCGCCTCGCGGGCTACTTCGCGCCGAGTGCTGGCTCTCGTGGTGTGGTGTTGATCCATGGATTCCCGTCGCCTCAACGCCCAGGAGCACCCAGCCGGACCTATCACCAGCTTGCCGATCGTGTTGCCGACGAGCTCGGCTACCGGACGCTGGCGCTGAGTCTTCGGGGTTGTGGTGAGTCCGAGGGGCAGTTCACGCCCAACGGATGGGTGGCCGACGTTCGCCGGGCAGTCGACTGGTTGTGTGAGAGCGGGTGCACCAAGGTCTGGCTTGTTGGGTCGACGACTGGTGGCAGTCTGGCCCTGTTGGCCGCAGCGACCGACGAACGGGTGCGTGGGGTTGCAACGGTCGCGGCCCGGGCTGATTTCGACGACTGGGCTCGCGAGCCGGGCCGGTTTGTCGATCACTGCCGCCGGGTTCGGGTCATCACCGACGATGCGTTTCCGGCTGATCTCGCCGAGTGGGCTCGCCAGCTCGAAGACGCTCGTCCGCTTGACGCCGCGGCCGCACTTGCCGATCGGTCGTTGCTCGTGCTTCATGGTGCTCGAGATCGACAAGTGCCGTCGTCTGAGGCCCGCGACATCGCAGCGGCCCACGGGGCGGCCGAGCTACGAATTCTCGACGGCGGCGACCATCGGCTCCGCAACGACCCGCGGTTTGTTGCCTTGCTGTTTGGATGGCTCGAGCGCCAGCTGTCCTGAGGCGGCTGCGGGCCTGTCGTTTCTACAGGCCCGGCTTGAAGACCATGAGATAGAGCACCACGAGCATCAGAGCGGTCATGGCGCCGCCGCCGATATCGAGCTTGCGCTGGGCGGAGCTGTCGCCGTTACCGACTGCCTTTTCTGACGGGATGATGAGGGCGTGCAGCACACCGTTCATCGCCACCCACAGCACCGCGGAGATCGACAGCCACGCTTGGGACATCGAGTAGAGCTTGTCGGACATGCCAGCCATGGCGAACCCCAACAGGCCCGAAACAATGAGGGCTGAGCCGTAGATCTTCATGCTGTTCTTGGAGGCGTACGTGAGGGTGCGCTTCCAGGCTGACTCGTCACCCCTTCGCATCTGGGCTGACAACAGCGGGTTCACGAACGCGGGGGCGAACGCGACCATGATGGTCAAGATGTGCAGGAACTTCATGATGTTGTAGGGGGTGTCTCCGACAGCGGCGAGAATCATGGATCAGACGCTAGTACCTTGCGGCCACGCCAAGGTCAACAAGGTCAGGCTTCTTTGTCGAGCGTCGCCATCTGGGCCTTCAGTCCAGAGCGATAGGCCCGGATCTCGGCCAACACCGTCGGGTCGCTCACATCGGCGACCGATCGAGGAGTGTTATCGCTGAACGCCCCCGCTGCGGCCTGCCAGCCCTCAGGTGTGATGCCGAAGCGTTTGGCGAGTACAGCGACAAAGATCTTGGTCTTCTCGGGCCCGAACCCGGGCAGCGCCCGCAGCCTCTTGGCCACCACGCGAGCATCCGGCTCATTGGTCCAGATCGCGCATGGGTCGCCGGCGTAGTGCTCGACGAGGTGGGTGCACAAGGCATGGGTTCGTTGTGCCATCGCGGCCGGAAACCGGTGGAGGGCGGGCTTAGCGGCAAAGATCGCGACGAGGTCGTCAACGGCCATGTCGCCAACGGCGCCCGCGGTGAGCGTGCCGCCGATGCGGTTGGCGAGGCGCGAGGGACCGGTGAAGGCCAACTCGATCGAAATCTGCTGGTCGAGCAACATCGCAACCATGAGCGCCACGGCGTTGGTGTTGACGATGTCGTCGATGCTCGGGTCGCCCGTGATGCAGAGTGTGCCGTTCACCGGTGCCTCGATGTGGGTATCAGTGAGCTGACGTTGACCAGGGGTCGGCGAGCTCGGTGTCGAGACCGTAGTGGGCGATGGCTCCGGCGACGGTTGACCGGTCGACGGCACCTGATGCGGCGAGACGCTCGAGGATCGCAACCACAATGCTGGGCATGTCGACTTCGAAATGGCGACGCAAACCTTCGCGGGTGTCGGAGCGCCCGAATCCCTCGGTGCCGAGCGAGGTGTAGTCGCCTGGAATCCAGCGAGCGACCTGGTCGGGCACGGCGCGCATGAAGTCAGTGATGGCGACGGTTGGGCCCGGGGAGCCAGCGAGGACACTCGTCACATACGGCGTGCGAGGTTCGGCCTCTGGGTGCAGCCGATTCCAGCGCTCGACGGAGATGGCGTCGTCGCGTAGCGCCTTGTACGACGTGGCGCTGTAGAGCTCGACGCCGATGCCGTAGCGCTCTGCAAGCTCGGCCACGGCCGCTCGTGCTGCGCCTTGGGCCGATCCGGAGAACACGAGGGTGGCTACTGCTTCGTGGCCCTCGGGGGCGTCTGCAAACTTATAGAGCCCCTTCAGGAGCCCCTCGGTGTCGAGGTCGTCTGGGGCTGCGGGCTGCAGGTAGTTCTCGTTGTACGCAGTGAGGTAATAAAACACGTCCTCGTTGTCGGTGTACATCCGGCGGATGCCGTCCTGGATGATCACGCCGAGTTCGTATGCGAACGCCGGGTCGTAGGCCTGGCATGGCGGAACGGTCGACGCCGCCATCAAGCTGTGGCCATCTTGGTGCTGCAAGCCTTCGCCGTGCAGCGTGGTGCGACCGGCCGTCGCACCGATGAGGAACCCGCGGCCCCGCATATCGGCCACGGCCCAGATGAGGTCACCGACGCGTTGGAAACCGAACATCGAATAGAAGATGTAGAACGGCACCATCGGCACGCCACGGGTGGCATATGCGGTCGATGCGGCCGTGAAGCTCGACATCGCGCCCGCTTCGGTGATGCCTTCTTCGAGGATCTGGCCCGACTTGGACTCGGTGTAGCTGAGCAACAGGTCGTGGTCGACGGGTTCGTACTTTTGGCCCTGGCTGGCGTAGATGCCGACCTCGCGGAACAAGGCGTCCATGCCGAAGGTGCGGGCTTCGTCAGGGATGATCGGCACTACTCGCTGGCCGAACCCCCCGTCGCGCATCAGCGCTCGCAGTAGCCGGGTGAAGGCCATCGTGGTCGACACTTCTTGCTTGCCACTGCCACCCTTCATCTCGATGAAAGGTCCGTCACTCACGGGAGGTAGCGGATTGCGACGCCAATGGGCGTTGCGGCTGGGCAGCGGGCCGTCGAGCGCTGTGCGGCGGGCCTTGAGGTACTGCATTTCGGCTGAGTCGTCGGCTGGCCGGTAGTACGGCGGGTTATCGCTGTCGAAGTCCTCGGGAATCTCGTCCTCAAGGTGCAACCGCTGGCGAATGACTTCGAGCTGCTTGTGTGTGAGCTTTTTGATCTGATGGGTGGCGTTACGACCTTCGAGGTCCGGGCCGAGAGTCCAACCCTTGATGGTCTTGGCCAAGATCACCGTCGGCGAGCCGACATGTTCCATTGCGGCCTTGTAGGCGGCGTAGATCTTGCGGTAGTCGTGGCCGCCTCGGGGCAGTGCACGCAGTTCGTCGTCGCTCAGGTGCTCGACCATCTTGCGCAGCCGCGGGTCCGGGCCAAAGAAGTGCTCGCGGATGTAGGCACCTGATTCGACCGAGTAGCGCTGGAACTCGCCGTCGAGTGTGGAGTTCATCTTGTTCACGAGCACGCCGTCGACGTCGCGGGCGAACAACTCGTCCCAAGCTGAGCCGTGCACCAGCTTGATGACGTTCCAGCCTGCACCGCGGAAGACCGATTCGAGTTCCTGGATGATCTTGCCGTTACCTCGTAC
>CAYGMW010000064.1:0-14150 GCA_964350975.1 uncultured Acidimicrobiales bacterium
GTGTGTGGCCGAAGACGGCCTCGAACGCGCTCATAACGTGCAGCCCGACAGGCACGGTCACCCGCTCGCGTACGGCACATATCGGAATGCCCAACGGAGCCTGTCTGAGGTAGCGCATAATCACCGTGGGCTTAACGACGGTGGTCGGCTCCCTCTGTTGGTTGTTCCAACGGTGCTGGCGATGCGGGCGCCCGCCGAGAATTGCTAGCGAGCTCCGTGCCACTGTGGTGCCACTGGCAGAGGGCAACAGCGGTGTTTCTTGGTCGTCAGAGGTGCAACAGAAACTCCGGTGGTGAGCCGCTGACCTGGGAAAACGTCGAAATCTAGCGAGTTTTCGACTTGCACGGGATTGGCCTTGAAAACCGTTGAGGCGCAAGCCTCCGGGGGTTCGAATCCCCCTCTCTCCGCCACACCTGGATCTGAATGCCGATATTTGTGACTATGACGAATATCGGCATTCAGAACCAGCAGGGATCTGGCCGCAGCCGCTGAACGGCTTGGCAGTTGCCACTAGCGTCGAGATATGAGCGACGTCTTCCACCTTGACCTGACCAGCAGCATGCTCGATGGCGCCACGCTGGCGATCGTTCCGGGTGACCCGGGCAGGGTCGGCCGAATTGCTGCGGCGTTCGGCGACTACGAGCCCTTGGCGTCGACCCGGGAGTTCACCTCGGCTCTGGCCCGCGTCGGCGACACGCCCGTGGTGGTGTGCTCGACCGGTATCGGTGGGCCATCGACATCGATCGCGGTCGAGGAGCTCGCCCAGCTCGGTGTGCGCACGTTCTTGCGGGTTGGTACTACGGGCGCAATCCAGCCCCACATCGAGCCCGGCGAACTCATCGTCACCACAGGCGCGGTTCGTCTCGACGGCGCCAGCGGCCACTTCGCCCCGATCGAGTTCCCTGCCGTTGCTGACTTCGAATGCACCACCGCGCTCGTCGCGGCGGCCCGACAGCTGGGCCTGGTTCCCCACATCGGTGTCACCGCGTCGTCTGACACGTTCTACCCGGGCCAGGAGCGCTACGACACGTTCAGTGGACGAGTGGTGTCACGATTCCGCGGTTCGATGGACGAATGGCGTTCGATGGGGGTGCTGAACTACGAGATGGAGTCGGCCACCCTGTTCACCATGTGTGCCAGCCAGGGTTTGAGGGCCGGGTGTGTGGCCGGCGTTCTGGTCAACCGAACCCGCCAAGAAACCCCCGACCCCGAAGCCTCGCACCGAGTCGAGGCCACCTCTGTGGCGGTGGTGGTCGAAGCAGCCCGAATGCTGGTTGACCAACGGCGTGGCCCCGGACAGGGCAAGATGTCGCCGTGACCGCCTCTCCCGCAACGTTTCGCCTCGCACTGTTGAACGACGCGGCCGCCATTGCTTCCTATCACCAGCGGTGTTGGGAAGCCTCGTTCGCCAGCCTCGTCAACCCGGGCGACCCAACAAAGGTCAGCACCCTCGGCCAGATCGATCGGTGGCGCTCGTGGCTCGCCGCCGACTCGGGGTTCACGACCATCGTTGCCGACCTTGACGGCACCGCGGTTGGCCACACGACCATTCGTGACAACGAGGTCGTGCACCTCTTCGTCGATCCGGATCATTGGGGTCAGGGGCTTGGACGCTCGCTGCTGACCATTGGCGAGCAGATGCTGGCCGACAACGGACACACGACGATCGAACTGCACACCATGGTGGGCAACACGCCTGCGATTGGGCTGTATGAGTCTGCCGGGTGGACCATGACCGACCAACTGCTTCGTACCGAAAGCGACGTGGTCTACGACGAGCACGTGCTGGTGAAGCAGCTGGGCTGAGCCTTGGACACTGCCACTGGGTTGATGAGCACTGGGTTGATGAGCACTGGGTTGATGAGCACTGGGTTGATGAGGTCCGAACGGCTGACCCTCGAACCTCTTCGTGTCAGCCATGCCGACGACATGGTCGAGGTGCTTGCCGATCTGGCGCTGTATGAGTTCATCGGTGGCGAGCCCCCGACGTTCGACGAACTGCGCGAACGCTATGAGCGCCAGGTCGCTGGACCGGCCGCCGCCAGCGAGCGATGGTTGAACTGGATTGTTCGAACCAGCGATGGCGGCGTCGCAGTCGGGTTCGTTCAAGCGACCCTCATCGATGTCGCTGGTTCGTGGTCCGGCCAGCTGGCGTGGCTGGTTGGGCGGGACCACCAACGGCGTGGCTACGCGACCGAGGCGGCCCGAGCGGCCATGGAGTGGCTCTTGCGAAGCGGGGTCACAGGGTTCGAGGCCCACATTGCCCCGACGAACGTGGCGTCAACAGCGACAGCATCCACGCTCGGGTTCAGCTGGTCAGGTGCCGTTGACGTCGATGGCGAACAGGTCTGGCTACGATCGGCGCCGTGACCGACGACGACGCCATGGCCATTGCCCTCGAAGAGGCCCACGCCGCACGAGCCCATGGCGACGTGCCGATCGGCGCGGTCGTTGTACACAACGGTGCGATCGTTGCTCGCCGCCACAACGAACGTGAGCTCACTGGCGACCCGACCGCTCATGCCGAGGTCTTGGCCTTGCGCGATGCCGCCGCCGCGGTTGGCGACGGATGGCGTCTGCTCGACGCCACCCTCGTCGTGACTCTGGAGCCATGCACCATGTGCGCCGGCGCAGCGCTCAATTCCCGAGTGGCGAGGGTCGTCTACGGAGCCGCAGACATGCGCGCCGGGGCAATTCTCTCCCTGCTGGGAGTAGGTTCAGACCCTCGCCTCAACCACGAGTTCGACGTGGTCCACAACGTTCGGGGCGCCGAGTGCGCTGAGCTGCTCACGACCTTCTTCGGTGATGCCCGCGCCGGCGAAGCACCAGCCAAGGGCGCGGTGTCCTAGCGGACGGGCCCCGGTTCGAGGAGCGTCGACCAAGATCGTGTCTCGTTCCTCGCTCGAATCGCCGGAACGGTTCGCGTCGGTCCCCTGCTCTTGTAGAGTTGTCGACGGAAGATTGCCAGAGCGGACGAATGGGGCGGCCTCGAAAGCCGTTGTGGCACTCGTGTCACCATGGGTTCGAATCCCATATCTTCCGCCAAACGTTCGTCTCGTCCACGAACTGCTGAAGACCCGGGCCACCTGGTCCGGGTCTTCGTCGTTCGCCACCGCGATTGTCCTGTGACACCACGGCGATCGAGCCGCTCGATTGAAAGCACCACCATGAAAAAGATTCCCGCTGATGATCCCCGATCGAAGTACCGGGCCGCCGACGTCGAGGTCGACCTGGCAGGCCTGATCGAGTTCGTCACTGGAAAGAACCAGTGGGTGCTGTCGACCACACGCCTCGACGGCCGGCCCCAAATGAGCCTCGTGACTGGCACGATCACCCCGGTTGGTGAGCTGCTGATCGCCACGTATCCACAGCGGGTCAAGACTCGCAACGCCAGACGAAATCCGTTGGTATCGGTGGCTGTGATGGGCGGCGAGTTCAACGACGCATGGGTCCAGATCGATGGCGAGGCCGAGGTCGCGGACATGCCCGACGCGGTCGACGGTCTCGTCGAGTACTTCCAGTGCATCCGTGGCGATCACCCCAACTGGGACGAATACCGCCAAGCCATGCACGACCAAGGCAAGTCCGTCATCCGCATTCGCCCGACGAGATGGGGTCCAGTGAGCCGGGGCGGATTCCCTCCGGAACTGTTCGACGACTGACGTCGAACCCCTCGGCCGCCTCGCGGGCTGGGACCCAAACACCTGCTTGGCCTACCGTTCGATGTATGGGTACCAGCACTGCACGCCTCGTCTACAGCACCGACGAGATCATGACGAGTCACGATTTCGACCAGCCGCATGTCGTGAATGGCCAGCGCCTGCACGGCGGACTCATGGCCGACGGCACGTATATGCCGCCGCGCGCCTTGCTGCGCGAACAGGCTTTTGCGGCGTGGACCGAAGCGTTGGCCGCCCGAGGCGGAGCACCCCTCGACGCCGATGCATCACTGCTCGCAGGACTGCGAATGCCAACCGCTGACCAGCAGGCGGTGTTGCTGCGCAACGGTCTCGGCATGTCGTTTTGGAACACCCTGACCATCGTCGGCAAGATCGAAGCCCGAGGGCGGCTGCTGGCCGAAATAGAGTTTCCAGATCTGCAGCCAGCCATTGTCGAAGACATCTCCGAAATGGCGATCGGCCACCTCAACAAGGGCCTGCTGGTCGCCCACGGACTTGACGAAGGCGGCGAACCCGACAAGGGCATTGGTGGCCACGACGCAATGTGGTTCGTGGTGCGCGACCTCGTGTTTGGCACCGATGCATACCCCGACGTCGACCCTGAGCCGAACATTGGCCGACCCGACGCTGGCACCCGATTCGTCGAAGAGGTTCCCGCACCGATCGAGAGCCTGATTGCGTTCATTGCGAACCTGCTGATCATCGAGTTCCGTGCCGAGAACGGGTTCGCCGACACCGAAGCCGTCCTGATGAACCCCGCCTTGTTCACCGACCGCCGAGCCGAAGCCGAACTGGGCGCTGAGATTGTCAACCGCATCCGCACCGACGAAGAGATCCATGTTCGGTCCCTGTGTCTGTATCTCGGTGAGCTGAGATCGGTCACGTTCAGGACCGTCGACGGCGGAACCATGTCTGGAGCGGAGCTGATCGACCGGTTCTGGGGTGGGCTCGTGGAGTGGGCCACTGTCGACCAGCCCCGCCTCGTCGCCGAACGCAGCCGGGCCGAACTTGAGGCCCGTATTGCCCAGCACGACGACGCCGTCCGCGTCCTGGCCGAGTTCGACGCGGCGGCCGGGGCGTGATCTCTCACACCGAGTTCACCCTGACCGGTCCTTGGCGTTCGCCAGCCCAGATGCTGGCCGACCAGTCGTACTCGGGCCACGTCAGCGTCCACGACGATGAAGCCGCAGCCAAACTCGGCTTGGCCGGCGCGCCCATCGAGGGACCCACCCACTTCACCCAGTTCGAGCCCCTACTCGCCGCACTGTGGGGGCAGCGGTGGTTCAGCCACGGCTGCCTCAGCGCCCACTTCCAGACCATGGTCGTCGAAGGCGAGCAGGTACAGGCATCGGTAACGAGCCCGGGCCCCGGGGCCGAGTCGGTCCGCATCGACGCAGTCAAAGATGACGGGTCGCCGGTGCTCACCGGAACCGCGTCGGTCGGCGACGGGCCGATGGACACCGAGTTGTCCCAGCGCATGCAACGGGCCCTCGACCGGCCGCCAGCGTCGCTTCAGATCCTTGACCAGATCCATGTGGGCCAACGTGGTGCCCGGGCTGAAGAACTGACGGTCCGCTTCGACGACCATCTCGGAAACCTCTACCCGTTCTCGCTCGCCGACAAGCTCAGCCGCATGACCGAGACCCTGGCGTGGCAGCAGCAAAACACCGGAAACAATTCGCCCTGGGGAGCGCCGGTCGTCCCGGCCGAAATGTTGAGCGTGCTCACTGGCTCGGGTTCAGGCGGCTCAGGATTCGTGACCCGTCAGCCATCGCTTGGCCTGTTCATCGACCTCGAAGTCCGTCTCCTCGGCACCCCGGTGCTGGTCGGCAAGACCTACCGGATGGAACGCGAGGTCGTTGCCATGGGCGAGAGTCGCCGAACCGAGTCCTACTGGACCAAAACGCACCTGGTCGATGTCGACACCGACGTCGCGGTGGCCTACGTGCTCTTGCACTCAGGTGTCTTCAAGGACTCCTACCCCGGTTACATCGCCACGATCTAGACCCACGGCGCAAGGACCATGTGACCAACGTCCCATGTCGTTTAGTTCAACATTGAAATATGATGGTTAAATACTGAACTACTTGATGGAGGACGTCATGTCTGATCTTTCCCAACTCACCGCTGGCAGCTGGGTTATCGAACCGGCCCATACCGAGATTGGTTTCTCGGTCCGGCACCTTGGGCTTTCCAAGGTTCGTGGTCGATTCAACTCATTCACCGGGTCGGCCAACCTCGACCCGGCCAACCCGGGGCTCACTACTCTCAACGCCGAGATCGACCTGTCATCGGTAGACACCAACAACGCCGATCGAGATGACCACCTGAGGACCACCGACTTCTTCGACACCGCGACCAACCCAACGATGACGTTCACCTCGACGTCGGTCACCCCGACCGAGGTGTCAGGCAATCTCACGATCAATGGCGTCACCAAGCCCGTGACACTCGATCTGGAGTTCCATGGCGTTGCGGTCGACGGCTACTCGATGACCCGAGCCGGATTCAGCGCCACGACCCAGATCAAGCGCTCCGATTTCGGCATCGACTTCAACGCCCCACTTGGCATCGACGGCATGTTGATCGGCGACAAGGTCGACATCGAACTCGAGGTCCAACTCGTTCCTACCAGCTGAGATCAGCCTCTCACTCCCGTTCTGAGTGCTGATTTTCGTCAATATCGCCACGATCGGCATTCAGAACGGGGGTTTGGCCGCGGCGGCGACGGGCACGGACACGCCGACGCCAGATGATCAACATGGTCGACCAGAGCAACAACAAGGCCGCGCCGAGGCTGGCAACAGTCAGACGGAACGTGCCATCGGACTCGGCCTGGGAGATCAGCATCGCCAGATCGACCGATTCGCCGGCGACCAACGCCATGTCATCGGCGTCATAGGCGTCGCGAACACTGGCCAGATCGGCATCGACGTCGCGGCCCCACAGCCCGATGCGTTCGATCCAATCGGGTGCGAAGGCATCGTGACGGGCGCCGGCGGACTCGACCGCACCAACCCCGGTCAGCCTGATCGACAGATCGCGGGTCACTCCAGCAAAGGAGATCGATGCGTTCTCGTAGCGCTCCTCGCCGATCTGATGTGACGTGACGCCTGCGGCGACGCTGCGATCGTCGAGTTCGTCGCGCAGCGCCAAGGTGTCCATCGCGGCGTCGGCCAACGGTCCAATCCGGTCGAACTCCCACCCTTCGGCGCGTTCGCGAACGACCGCCGGAACGAACCATTCGCCTCCAGCCTCAGCTAGCTCGTCGATTCGCTCGACGACAATCTCCCGCTCGTCGAGCATCGCCGCCTGGGATGTGGTGACCACCCATGACCGGAACAAGTCGTCAGCAGCCTCTGAGCCAAGTCGACGGTCCAAGAGATCGAACACCCGTCGCCAATCGGCGTCGAGCGACGTGGTGCCGCTTCCAGCCTCGTTCGGGTAGACCGCCGATCGATCGTTTAGCGCCACCACCAGCTCACGCATGGCGTCTGCGCCGAGCTCATCTGTCAGCTGCTTCATCACCCAGCCGGAGGTCTGATACCCCCAGGTTTCGGTCTCGTCGCTTCGGGTTGACCGGTTCCAGTTGTTCAGACGCCGGGTTTCACTAGTGCTGGGCGGGATGCGGCGCGACGCCGTCTGGTCGAGATCGGCGGACGCAAGACGCGAGAACTCCTCGGCGAAGCCCTCGATCAACCAGCGATCGACGAGGGTTTCGCCGTTGAACCAGGCGTGGCTGAGCTCATGGAGCATGGTCGCCACATCGAGGCGCTCATCGACGACGATCTGGCCCAGCTCGCTGTCGTACCAGCCCGCGTAGCCATGGAAGTTCGGTTCGGCCGACTGGATGATGTCGAAATCGGAGTCTTCGGGCCACGGCGAGCCGGTCAGGGTCTCGA
Source organism: uncultured Acidimicrobiales bacterium (assembly GCA_964350975.1). Lineage (GTDB taxonomy): Bacteria > Actinomycetota > Acidimicrobiia > Acidimicrobiales > Poriferisodalaceae > JAADHX01. Next base: position 7,583 of record CAYGMW010000064.1, read on the forward strand.
GCGCGGGGATACCAATCTCGACCGTTCACGTGGCGAACTTCAACCATTCGTCATCGCCCGGCCACGCGCGCACCTCGAGTTCGAAGCCCTCGGCTGACACGACCTCAGACACCAACGCGTCGTCGTTCCTCGCGATGATCACTGCCGAAAAATCGAGCGGGTCGGCAACACCTGACGCCGTCAGCACCGTGCCACTGTCGTCGCTCTTGCGCTGCATGAGGTCGCCGACGTTTTCGACGTCGTACCCCGCTGGAAGCTCGATCGTGAGATCCAGCTGGCCATCGTCGGCAAAGCCCCAACCAGCAAAGAGTGCATACGCGGGGTTGATTCGGTCGAACGAATCGGTCCGAGGAGCCGATCCGATGATCTGGTACCCAACCGTGATCGTCATCGTCTGCTGATACTGCAACCGCCGACCAAAACGAATCTCGGCATAGGAGAACTCTGTGCCGTCCTCGGTGTCGGTCTTGACCTCGAAGGCGAGCTCGCGGCCAGCACTGTTGACCGTCATCTCGGCCACCTCGTCCGGAAGCGGGATTCCGAAGGCATCGAAGTAGTAGCTCGTGATCGTGTACCCGCTGCGTCGATTCGGCGTGGTGTTGCGGACCGTGAAGGTCGCCGTCACGCTCAACACGCCGTCGTCGCCCAGCCGGTAGTGGTAGTCCGAGGCGACGTTCAGGCCATCGGCGGCTGCGGCTGGCGACGCCGCAATGGTTGGCACGGCGACCACCGTTGTGATCAGGAGCGCTGCGGCAAGAAACCCCCGCCGGATGCGGCTGCCCGCTGGTCGGAGCTGCTTGGTCTGATCGAGTTGTGCTGCGTATCCCACCGTTGGGCTCCACCTGTGTAGACGAACTTGCCCCTTCCCTTCGGTCTGGACCCACCACGATTGAAGGCTTCTGAACCCAATGGCGCGCCCACCGGCGTGATCAGTCCCTACGCTCGCTGGATGCGAATGGGCCCGATGCACGCAATGGGACACGATCCGTCGGCGGTCGACGGGGTCAACTTCGACCGCGGAGTGGCCCGTCGAGCTGCCCAGTTCGCCCGGCCGTACCGGGCCATGATCATCGGATTTGTCGTGGTGATCGTCGGCGCAGCCTTGCTGCAGTTGGTGCCGCCGATCCTGTTCGGCCGCATCCTCGACGACGGCATTGGCAACCGCGACAAGGGCCTCGTCACCACCTTGTCGATCATCGTGGTCATCGCGGCAATCGCCGACGCCTTGTTGGCTTTGATCGAACGATGGCTGTCATCGAAGGTCGGCGAAGGGCTCATCCATGATCTGCGAGTCGCGCTGTATGACCACGTGCAGCGCATGCCGATCAGCTTCTTCACCCACACCCAAACCGGCACCTTGATCTCGCGCCTCAACAATGACGTCGTCGGGGCCCAACGGGCCGTCACCGGAACGCTGGGCCAGGTCGTGTCGAACGTGATCACCGTGGCCTCGACGGTGATCACCATGGCATTCATCGAATGGCGCCTCACCCTGCTGTCGTTGGTGTTGTTGCCCCTGTTCATCTGGCCCGCCAAACGGGTTGGGCGGGTCCAACAGCGCCTCACCCGCGAACAAATGAACGAAAACGCCGAAATGAATTCGCTGATGACGGAGCGCTTTGGCGTGTCGGGGGCCCAGCTCGTGAAGCTGTTCGGCCGACCCGATGAAGAGGTTGCCGACTTTTCGGGTCACGCCGGGCGGGTGCGCGACCTCGGCGTCAAGAGCGCCCTCTATGGACGCACCTTCTTGCTCGCCCTCGGCCTCGTCGGGGCCATCGCCACGGCCGTGGTGTACTGGCTCGGCGGCATCATGGTCATCAACGGCGACCTCGAAACCGGCACCCTGGTCACGTTCTCTCTGCTCGTGGGCCGCATCTATCGTCCCCTCACCGCCCTCACCAGTGCCCGCATCGACGTCATGACTGCGTTCGTGTCGTTCGAGCGGGTGTTTGAGGTGCTCGACACACCACGAGTGATCGACGACCGTCCCGGAGCGATCGACCTCATCGCCCCCATGGGCGCAGTGCACTTCGATCATGTCGGGTTCGCCTACCCCGACACCTCTGATCAGCCCATCGGCAAGCTGGCCCCACCTGATGCGGGAGCGATGGTGCTGTTCGATATCGACCTCGATATCGCCGCGGGTTCGATGGTGGCTCTGGTCGGTCCTTCGGGTGCCGGAAAGAGCACTATTGCCAGCCTGGTCGCCCGCTTGTACGACGTCACCAGCGGCGCGGTCAAGATCGACGGCCACGACGTGCGCGACCTGCGCCAGGACTCGCTGCGTGCCGCTATAGGTGTGGTGACCCAGGATCCTCATCTATTCCACGCCACGGTCGCGTCAAACCTCGAATACGCCCGCCCGGGCGCCACCCGAGACGAGATCATCGCGGCCTGCCAGGCCGCCCGGATCCACGAGGTCATCTCAGCGCTTCCCCATGGCTACGACACCATCGTGGGCGAACGGGGCTATCGGCTCAGCGGTGGCGAAAAGCAGCGCCTGGCGATCGCCCGAACCCTGCTCAAGGACCCGACCGTGGTCGTGCTCGACGAAGCCACGAGCCATCTCGACGCCGAGAACGAACTCCTGGTCCAGGAGGCACTCGATCGGGCCCTCGAAGCTCGTACCTCGATCGTGATTGCCCACCGATTGTCAACTGTTCGTGCCGCGGACGAGATTGTGGTCATCGACCGCGGTCGGGTTGTTCAGCGCGGCACCCACGACCAGTTGCTCGCAGCCGGTGGCCTGTACTCAGAGCTGCACCACACCCTCGCCCGATAGTGATGACAGTCCGATGATGGCAGCCCAAACCTGGAGTGTCGACGAGCTGTGTGCCGGGGTCGGGCTGGCGTTGGCCGATGCGTTTCCCGACGAATTGTGGGTGCGTGGCGAGATCCAGGGCCTGCGCCGATCGCCAGCGGGACACCTGTATTTCGACCTGATCGAACCAGGTGCTCGAGGTCGTGGCACGGACGCCAAGCTCAGCATCGTGGCCTTCCGAGGAGCCCTGCGAGGTATCGAAGCCGTCTTGCGCAAGGTCGGCGGGCTGGTGCTCGACGATGGCCTCGAGGTTCGGATCCGCGGCCGGCTCGACTATTACCCGCCTCAGGGCCGTGTGCAGTTCATGATGAACGCCATCGACCCTCGCCACACGTTGGGTCAGCTCGCCGCCGACAAGGACGCGGTGCTGAGGGCGCTCGCCGAGGCCGGACTGGTTGACCGGAACCGGCAGCGGCTGTTGGCACCGGTTCCGCTTCGGGTCGGCCTGGTCACCAGCGAGGGCAGCGCCGCCCACCACGACTTCGTGGGCGAGCTCGCGATGTGTGGGTTTGCTTTCGAAGTGGTGCTGGCCCACACCCGAGTGCAGGGCATCGGCGCCGAGGAACTCATCTCGGCGGCAATCCGCACGGTCGACGCGTTCGGCGTTGATGCCATTGCCGTCGTCCGCGGTGGCGGTGCTCGCAGCGACCTGGTGGCATTTGACCAACACGATGTGGCCCTCGCGATTGCCGAAGCATCCGTGCCCGTGTTTGTTGGTGTGGGCCACGAAATCGACCGATCCGTCGCCGATGAGGTGGCGTTCGCATCGCTGAAGACGCCCACCGCATGTGCTGGTGCCTTGATCTCACGCGTGATCGAGTTCGTCCAGCTACTCGACCGTCGAGCGAGCACCGTCAGCCAGCTCGCGACTCGGAACCTGGTCCGCTCCGATCAGCGGCTCGCGGCCCACCGGTCGCGTATTGGGCGCGCCACCGGTCATGCAATGAACCTGGCCGAGCACCGCAACAACAACACCGCAGAGCGGGTGGCCGCGAGCGCCAAGCGGACACTTCAATCGGCCCACGATCGCGCCGAGCGGGGCGCAGGGGCAGTGGCCTCAGCCAGCAACTTCCAGATCCGGCGGGCCGACGAACACCTTGGCCGGCAGCAGGTCGCGCTCTCGCGGCTCGCACGACGCCCGGTCACCCACGCCGAACAACACCTCGATGCCGCGGCCCGGATGGTTCGGGCCGTTCACCCCAAACGCACCCTCGAACTGGGCTACTCGATCACACGGGGCGTCGATGGTCGTGCGATCAGCCGCATCGATCAGCTACAAACGGGCGACGCCATCACGACCGAAGTGGTCGACGGAGCCGTGACAAGCACCGTGACTCGAACCGAACCACACCTCCACACCTCCACGGGAGACTCATGAGCACCGAACCAAACGACATCTCCTACGCGGACGCGGCTCGCGAGCTCGACGAGATCATCGAAGCCCTCGAGTCCGACGAACTCGACGTCGACGGTCTGGCCGACAGGGTCGGTCGGGCCGCGGTGCTGATCGATATCTGCCGCGGTCGCATCGAGAGAGCCAAGGTCGAAGTCGAACGCATCGTGGTCGGGCTTGACCCAAACGACAACTGACCTGCAGTGCCTGTGGGCAAAAAGTGCGATGGGCGGAGGGAGTCGGTGGGTCCTCCCTCCGCCCATCTGCGGGCGCTCACGAACTGGTGGGAAGTTCGGAGCGCACACTGTGGTGACACCGGAGCGTCACTGCGAAGCGTCACGAACGTTACGAACCGAGTGCCGAAATGTCAACGTTGAACCACGAAATTGACCAAGGAAAATTGATGAATCAAGTTCAGCCCTACGGCAGCTGGCCAAGCACGTTGAGCGCATCAGTCGTCGCCCGCGCCGGGGTGCGACTCGGTGCCGTTCTTGCACGGGAAAACAACACGTGGTGGTGGGAGGGTCGGCCAGCTGAGGCAGGCCGCGGGGTCATCGTCGTCGATGGTCCGTCAGGGCCAGTCGAGGTGACCAAAGCACCGGCAAATGTCAGATCGCGAGTCCACGAATACGACGGTGGGTCCTGGACCGTGTTGGCCGACCAGACGGTCGCCTACGTCGAAGCCGTCGATCAACACATCCACCTCGTGTCGCCCGACGGCACGACCCGCCAGCTCACGAGCCACACCGACGACACCCGCTATGGCGACCTCACCGATGGCGGCGAGGTCATCTTCGCGATCCGAGAGCGGCACCCCGAAGCGGCCGACGGCCAGCATCACGCTGAACCAGTCAACGATCTTGTCGCCATTGAGCGGTCGTCGGGAACGGTTCATGTCGTGGCCAGCGGGCACGACTTCTTTTCGAGCCCGCGGCCTCACCCGTCGGCTCCCCTCGTGGCCTACATCTGCTGGGATCACCCCAATATGCCGTGGGATAACACCGAACTGCACGTGGTCGAGTGGTCCATCGAGCGCCTTGGCGACAGCGCGGCCGCAAACGACCGCACCATTGTTGCTGGCCTCTCGACCCAGCAACCGCTGTGGAGAGGCGACGACCTGGTCGTCATCACCGACCCCTCCGGCTGGTGGGTGCCGTGCCAGGTGTCAGTCGAGACCGGCGCGGTGCTGCCTCTGGTCGACGTCGACGCCGAATTTGGTGCGCCGCCATGGGTGTTTGGTACCTCGACGCTGGTCATCGATGGCGACGATCTTGTCGCGATCCAGCAGGTAGAGGGTCTTGAACAACTGGTGCGCATCAGCGCCGGCGAGATTCGCCACATTCGGAGCGACCGGATCGAGTTCGGCGATATTGCACTCGCTGGACCGGGCCAGATCGTGGTCGCTGCGGCCCGCTTCGACACCACCGCCGAGGTCGTACGCATTGACACCGCAGGCCCCGACGCCGGTGGCGAAACCGTGATCCGAGCTGCCTCGACCGCTCTGGCGCCCAACGACGTATCGACGCCGCGCCACATCGAATTTGGCGAGGGCGACCAGCGGGCCTACGCGTTGTTTTACCCACCCCATTCGGCCCAAGTGGTCGGCCCCGAAGGCGAACTGCCACCGCTGTTGGTGCTCAGTCACGGCGGCCCCACCGCTGCAGCCAGAGCCGGGCTCAACCTCAGCATCCAGTATTGGACCCAGCGTGGGTATGGCGTTGTCGACGTTAACTATCGAGGGTCGACTGGGTATGGCCGGGCGTTCCGTGACGCACTGCATGACATGTGGGGTATCGCCGATGTCGACGACTGCATCGCAGCGGCTGAACATCTCGCCGAGGTTGGCCTCGTCGATGGCGATCGCCTAGTGATCAAGGGCGGAAGCGCGGGTGGCTACACGACGTTGTCGGCGCTGACATTCCGCGACGTTTTTCGCGCTGGCGCCAGCCGCTACGGCATTGGCGACCTCGAAATGCTGGCCCGCGACACCCACAAGTTCGAGTCGCGTTACCTCGACCGACTGGTGGGTCCGTATCCCGAACGGGCCGACATCTACCGAGCTCGGTCGCCGATCAATCACATCGAACAGCTGTCGACCCCGATGATTGTCCTGCAGGGCAGCATCGACCCCGTTGTGCCGCCGAACCAGGCCTTCGACATGGTGAACGCACTCGACCGCCAGCAGGTGCCCCACGCCTTCTTGTTGTTCGATGGGGAGTCCCACGGGTTCCGCGACGCCGACAACATCGTCACGGCTCTCGAAGGCGAGTACACGTTCTTTTGTCGAGTGCTCGGGATTGAGTTTTTTTTATTATTGGGCGAACTCGTTTTTATACACCTCGCGAGCTGAATGG
>CAYGMW010000065.1:0-9606 GCA_964350975.1 uncultured Acidimicrobiales bacterium
GTCTTGCTGCGGCGGCCATCGGCGGCGCCCTCGGTGGGCTCATCCACGCGGTTGCCACCATCAGCTTTGGTGTCGATCAGATTGTGTCCGGCGTTGCCATCAATATCTTGGCGCCCGGCCTGACCCGGTATTTGTCCGAGCGGATCTTCACGACCTATGAGGGTGGATCTCAGACCCAATCGCCGAGGGTTGAAGGCTTGGGCAATATCACCGTCCCGTTCCTTGCCGGCGGCAAGATCGCTGACTGGCGAACACCCGACCCGATGGGGTGGTTGGTCAAAAAGGACTGGTTCTGGCTCTCTGATGTGGCCGGGGTGCTCAAGGGGTTGATGCTCAATGTCGCCTACTTCACACTCATCGCCATCGCACTCGCCATCTTGGCGTCGTGGATGTTGTGGAAGACCCGGTTGGGCTTGAGGTTGCGTTCGGCGGGCGAAAACCCTCGGGCAGGCGAGAGCCTCGGCGTCGACATCTATCGGGTCAAGTACTTCGGTGTGATCGTGTCCGGTGCCTTGGCCGGTATGGCTGGTGCGTTCATCGTGATGGAACTCACCGGCATCTACCGAGGTGGTCAGACACAGGGCCGAGGTTTCATTGCTTTGGCGGCGCTCATCTTTGGCAACTACCGGGTGATCGGCATCGTCTTTGGTGCCATGTTGTTCTCCTACCCACTGGGGTTGTCGTTCGCCGACTTCGATGGCAGCGCCACCCGCGCCTTGCTGCTGGTCATCGTGCTCGGCCTGGCAGCCATGACGTGGTGGGCCATCAGCAAGAAGAAGGTGGTCGATGCCGCAATCGCCGCGTCGATCGGTATTGCGGTGTTCATCTGGTACTTCACGACCGATGCCGCGCCGGACTGGTTGCCGAACACCATGCCCTACGCGTTGGTGTTGCTGGTGCTGGTGTTCAACATCCAAAAACTCCAAGTTCCCAAGGCGGTCGGCGTCCCGTTCCGTCGCGGCGACCACTGATGTCAGCCAACCCCGATCAGGGGCGTCCCCAGATCGTCATGGTGGTCGACACCGGCACCGACGACGCTGGGGCGCTCATCTGGGCGGCCACCGATCCCCGGGTCGATCTGGTCGCTGTCATCGCCGACTGGGGCAATGTCGACGTCGACCTGACGACCGCCAACACCTTGGCGGTGCTGCACGCGGCCGGCCGCGATGACGTGCCGGTGTTCCGAGGTGCAGGCAAGGTGGCAGCGGGGGCCACTCCTGCCCGCTTTGACGCCTCGGTCGTGATGGGTACCGACGGGCTCAATGGCGTGGTGCTACCCACTCCCGGACGTGGTTGTGAGACCGAATCGGGGGCCGATGCCCTGGTCCGCATTGTCAACGAGCGCCCAGGCCAGATCACACTGGTTCCGGTCAGCCCGTTCACCCCGGTGGCAGCTGCTCTCGCTCTTGATCCCGACCTGCCATCGAAGCTGTTCGACGTGGTCGTCATGGGCGGTGCGATCGCCACCGGTGGCAACTTGTCGGCCGTCGCTGAAGCCAATGTGGGCAACGACCCCGCCGCGGCAGCGGTGATGGTCGATGCATTTGGCCGTCCGGGAGCGCTTGCGAGCGGCCGAATCCCGCGTCTCGTGCCCCTTGATGCCACCCACGTGGGCACCATCACCGAGGCCGAGATCGCGCTGGCTCGGTCGTCAACGGTGATCGGCAGCGATGCCTTGGCCGAGATTTGGCAAGCATCACACGAGTTCAGCTCGCTCGAACCCGGCGATGGGCTGCCGGTGCACGATCTGCTGGCGGCGGTGTGTGTGACCGACCCTGACGTGTGTTTCTGGGACACTATGCCTCTCCAAGTCGACACTGCGGGCGGCCCCGCCTGGGGAATGACGGTCGGCGACCGCCGCCTCGCAATGATCGAAGCGGCCCCCATGCCTGACGAGGCTCGAGCCCAACTGATTGATCTCATCGGGTTTGCCGAGACCCGGTGGCAGGTCGCCATGGATGCTGACGTCGATCGATTTCGGGCCGTGCTCCACGAGTGGCTCGCCCAGTGATGGCCTCACCTCTGAGCTTGGCCGAGATCCAGTCGCTACCCAAGGCGTTGTTGCACGACCATCTCGATGGGGGCTTGCGGCCGGCAACCATTCTTGAGCTGGCTGACGAGATTGGCCACCAGCTCCCGTCGACCGATCTCGACGAGCTGGCGGCGTGGTTCGTTCGTGGTGCCAACACCAAGGATCTGATCCAGTACCTGGCGACGTTCGAGCACACCATTGCGGTCATGCAGACCCCGGGCCACCTGGCCCGTATTGCTCACGAGGCCGCGGTCGATTTGGCGGCCGACGGTGTGGTGTACGCCGAGGTTCGGTATGCCCCTGAGAACCACCAGCTGGGTGGGTTGAGCCTCGACGAGGTGATCGAGGCCGTGCAGGACGGGTTTCGTTCGGGTATGGCCGAAGCTGCTGCGGCGGGCCGGTCCATTGTGGTGAACACGATCGTGTGCGCCATGCGCCAAGCCGACCGGTCGACCGAGATTGCCCGCGCCGCTATCGACTGGTCGCACCGAGACCACCGCATCGTGGCCTTCGATCTGGCCGGACCCGAAACCGGATTCCCTCCGACGGACCACCCTGAGGCCCTCGATCTGGTTCGACGGTCACACCTGCATCTCACCCTGCATGCCAGCGAACCTCCCGGCCAAGAGCTGATCAGCCAGGCCCTGTATTGCGGCGCCGAACGGATCGGCCATGGCGTTCGATTGCGCGAGGGCATCACTACTGGTCCCGATGGCGAGCTCCAACTGGACCATCTGGCCACCTATGTTCTCGAACGCCAGATCCCTCTGGAAATGGCGCCCAGCTGCCATGTGCATGTGGGCGCGGTGCCATCAATCGAGGACCACCCTTTGGTGCCGTTCCACCGCCACGGGTTCAAGGTCACCATCAATACCGACAACCGGCTGATGAGCGGGGTGTCGGTGTCGAGCGAAACCCATCTGCTGGCCAACACGTTCGGGCTGACCCGTTCTGAGCTGTGCGAGCTGGCCGTTGCCGGTGTGGAGTCGTCGTTTAGCGAGTGGAGCGAGCGCCGTCGCCTGGTCGACCAGGTGATCCGGCCCGCGTACACCTGATGGCCGACCTGCGCATTGATGCGGGTTGGGTACTCACCCCGACCGGAGCCCTGCGTGACGCATCGGTGGTGGTCGACCTCGGCGCGATCATCTGGGTAGGACCAACCAGCGATGCGCCTGGAGCCGACCTAGTCGAGCGCACGACCGGGGTGCTGGCCCCAGGCATGGTCGACGCCCACACCCACCTGGGTCTGTCGTTTGCGCGGGCTCTCGGACCCATGGTTGGGCATCCGGTCTACGACGTCTTTTGGCCTCTCGAAGCAGCGCTTACCCCCGACCTTGTCGAGGCGTTCGCCGCGGCGTCAGCAGCAGAATCCTTGCTGTCGGGCACGACGTGTGTTGCCGATCACTACTTCTTCGCCGAAGCCTCGGCCGCGGCGACCACTCGCTTGGGGCTGCGTTCGGTGCTTGGCGAAACCATCGTGGTTACCGACGCACCCCATTCGGGACCTCAGTCGCTCGGTCGTGCGATCGAGGTCGCAGAGCGTTTGGCGGCGGTCGACCTCGTGCATCCGGCACTGGCCCCGCATGCCCTCGACACGGTTGGCGACGACGTCATGGTCGACATCGTCGCCGAATCGGTTCGCCTCGATGTGCCGATCCACCTGCACGTCTCCCAGTCCGAGCGCGAGGTGGAGACCATCGCTGCGCGCAGCGGTGGCAGCCCGATACAGCGCCTGCTCGAACTCGGCGTGTTCGAACGCAGGGTGATCGCGGCCCACTGCATGTACGCCACCGACGCCGACCTGCAGATCCTCGCCGAGTCTGCGTCGACGACGGCAATCTATTGCCCCACCGTTCACGCCCACCTGGGTCGCTCGTTGAGAGCCGCCGACCTGATCGCGGCGGGAGGTCTCTTGGGCATCGGCACCGACGCGGTGCCCAACGAGCGCCGTGACGTCAATGCCGAAGTCAGGGCCGCGTCGGCCCATCAAGCGGTGTTGACCAGCAATGCCAACGCCCTTCCGCAGCCCGCTGCGTGGCTGCTGGCCACTCAGGGCAACGCCACCGCGGTTGGGTTGGGCGGGGTTGTTGGCGCCATCGAGGTTGGCCGACGGGCCGACCTTGTCGCTCACAGCATCGACGGGCTGCCCGCATCGCCGTTTACCGACCCTGCGGCCTTGGCGATCATGTCAGGCCCGGACATGATCACCGCGGTGTGGGTTGACGGCCGCCAAGTGGTCGCTGATGGTCACCTGGTTGGCGATGACGAACGCCGCATCGTTGCTCGGGCGGCTGAGGCTCGAATCGAGCTGTTCGAGCGCGCCGGCCGCACCCGCTGAGGGTCAAAAACCCCTGAACGGCAAGTCGACCGGGCGGCTGAGCCAGTTGTCGGCGGGCCAGTCGGCCACCGGATCGATCACGTGCAGGGTGAAGGCGTGGCGGCTCTTGGCGCTGCGGTTGGTATCGCTGCGGTGAGGAAGCATCCCGTCGAGCACGACCACGCTTCCGGTGGGGACTTCGAGGGGCACGAGATTGCTTGACTCGGGTTGTGGAGCCCAGGATTCGAGCACTGTGCTGGAGTCACTGGTGCGGCGGAATCGGCTGTTCTGAGCGTGGAGCTTGTGACCGCCTGGTTCGGCCCACAGGCAGCCATTTTCGAGCGTTGCGTCCTCGAGGGCCACCCAAAAGCCCATGGTGCGCATGGGCTCGGTCCACAAGAAGGCATGGTCGTTGTGAAGCACAACCTCGCCCCCGATGCCGGGTTGTTTGTAGATGTACATGGCCTGTGTGAGCAGTGCGTCGGCATAGCCAAGGTCGGTGGCGACGTCGCCTAGGCCGGTATGACGGGTGAAGCGGTCATAGGTCGGGTCGAGGTCGTGCATGGCGTGACCGAACTTGTTGACCGCCAGGTGTTTGGGCCGGTTGAGTGAGCCGTCGGGGTTGACCGCTTCGGCCTCCCAGAAGAACTTCATGCCCGCGGCCGACTCCAAGAAGTAGGCGTCACGAATGTTGGCATCGTCGGTGTCGGTCGAAAACACCGCGGCAATGTCGGACGGGTCGACGTCGTCGAGCATGTCGGCGGTGCGAGCCCGAAGCCGGTCGCATTCGTCGACAGCGATCATTTCGGGCAATACCAGATATCCGTCGCGCTCGAAGCTCTCGACTTGGGCGTTCGTCAGCATGTCGTCAGCCTAGGCCAACCGGTCCGGAGGTAGAGGGGACGGGTTTGTTGGTCTATCTGGTGCCGTAGATGCGGTCGCCAGCGTCGCCGAGGCCCGGAACGATGTAGCCGTTCTCGTTGAGGTGGCTGTCGATCGAGGCGGTGAAAATCGGGACGTTAGGGTGGGCACCCTGGAGGGCCGCAATGCCTTCGGGAGCGGCGAGCAGGCACACGAAGGTGATCGACTTTGGGTTCAGCGACGCAATCTTGGTCAGCGCCAGCGACGCCGAGTTGCCAGTGGCGAGCATCGGGTCAGCGACGATGACATCGCGTTCTTCGAGATCGCTCGGCACCTTGAAGTAGTACTCGACTGCCTCCAAGGTGTCGTGGTCTCGGTACAGCCCGACGTGGCCAACTCGCGCCGACGGAACAGCCTGCAACATCCCGTCAACCAGCCCATTGCCGGCCCTCAGGATGGAGATGAAGCACAGCTTTTTGCCTTCGATCGTCGGCGCCATCATCGTGCCCATCGGGGTGGTGATCTCGATGGTGGTGACGGGCAGTTCGCGGGTCGCCTCATAGGCCAAGAACGTGCCGATCTCGTGGAGCAGGGCCCGGAACTTGTGGGTGCTCGTGCTGACCTTTCGCATCACGGTCAGCTTGTGCTGCACCAGCGGGTGATCAACAACAGTGACAGGAGCGGGGGAGTGAGCCAAAGACATGTGTCGATGTTCTCACACCAGGTGATGCCCGGCCCGGGTTAGCATTTCGTATGTCACTCATCGTGCCCACCCAGCCAGTGCTCGACGCCGATTTCGTTCGCACATTGCCCAAGGTGCTGCTGCACGACCACCTCGATGGTGGTGTCCGGCCTCAGACCATTATCGATCTGGCAGCCGAAACGGGGTACGACCGCCTCCCCACAACCGACCCAGACGACCTAGCGGCCTGGGTGCAGCGCGGCGCCAACCGGCTCGATCTTGTGCTGTACCTCGAGACGTTCGCCCACACCGTCGGTGTCATGCAGACCCCCGAATCGCTCGAACGAGTCGCGTACGAATGCGGCATCGATCTGGCTGCCGATGGCGTGGTCTATGCCGAGGTCAGGTTCGCTCCAGAGCTCCACACCGAACAGGGAATGACCCTCGACGAGGTGGTCGTCGCGGTCAATCGCGGGTTCCAGCGGGCTATGGCCGAGACCAGCATCGTCATCGGCACCCTGGTCACGGCCATGCGGCACCAGGCCCGTTCGCTTGAGATTGCCGAACTTGCGGTGCGCCACCGCGACCTTGGCGTTGTGGGATTCGACATCGCCGGTGCCGAAGCGGGCAATCCGCCCACCCGACATCTCGACGCTTTCCAATACATCCAGCGAGAGAACTTCCACTTCACGATCCATGCGGGTGAGGCCTACGGGCCGCCCTCGATCTGGGAAGCGGTCCAGTACTGCGGGGCCGAGCGGCTTGGTCATGGTGTTCGGATTGTCGACGACATGATTGTTCGGCCCGACGGCGAGGTCGAACTCGGCCGCTTGGCGGCCTACATCCGCGACCGTCGAATCCCTCTTGAGGTGTGCCCGACGTCGAACGTGCACACCGGAGCGGCCGCGTCGTTCGCTGAGCACCCGATCGATCTGCTCAAGCGGCTGAAGTATCGGGTCACGCTCAACACTGACAACCGGCTGATGAGCAATGTCACCATGACCTCAGAGATGGTGGCGTTGGTTGACGCCTTTGGGTATGGCCTCGACGATCTGCGCTGGTTGACCATCAATGCCATGAAGTCGAGCTTTTGGCCCTTTGATGACCGCCTCAAGATGATCGACGACATCATCAAGCCCGGATACGCGGCCGCCGCCAACGGTGCCTGAGGCTTCTCCGGGCCCGTTGCCTCCGGCTGTGTTCCGCCCAGTTATCGCTGCGATTGGCGACTTGATCTGCGACATCGTGGTCGATCTCGACGACCAGTTTCGGCTCGGCACCGACACCGCAGCCACCGTGGTACGACGTCGGGGCGGAAGCGCCGCAAATGTCGGTGCCGCCGCGACCCTGGCGGGTGGCCTTGGTCGGTTCGTGGGCAATGTGGGCAACGACGACCTTGGCGACGAACTCATTGGCCAGCTGCATGCAGCCGGAGTCGAGACCGCAGTCACTCGTTCTGGTCGCACCGGCACGGTGGTGTCGGTGGTCGATCCGAACGGCGAGCGGTCGTTGTTGACTGACCGGGGTGCATCCGGCGCGTTGGCCGAGGTTCCGTCGGGAGCCCTCGCCAGGGTCGATGCCCTGCATGTTCCGCTGTACGCCCTTGGCGCCGAACCCTTGGCGACCGTCGTGGGCGCGGCGCTGACCCAGGCTCGCCGGGCCGGAGCGTTGACGAGCGTCGATGCCTCGTCGGTGCCTCTGATTGAGCTTGTCGGTGCTGACGCTCTGCTGGCCTGGTGCAACGACTTGGGGGTCGAGGTGCTGTTCTGCAACGCCGACGAGGCCGACGCTCTCGGCCATGAGCGGCTGATCGATTCGGGCCCGCCGGTCATCATCGAAAAGCGGGGCCACCGGCCAGCCATGGTGGTCCTCGACGGCGAGGTCCACCATGTCGACGCGGTCGCCGGTATCGATGCGGTCGACACCACCGGCGCGGGGGATGCCTTCGCTGCTGGTGTACTAGTGGCTCGAACCCAAGAAGCCGACTGGCTCGACGCCGTCCGGGCCGGGCACCAGCTCGCAGCCCGAGCTATTGCCCAGTTGGGCGCCCTGTAGACCTGTGCACGGCGAATCGTGAGGATGACTGACATGACCACTACCTCCAGTGCGACCAGACCCAGCGCTGAGGTCGCCGACGCGCTGACCGAAGGCCGCCCCGTCGTGGCCCTCGAATCGACGATCTTTTCGAACCTAGGACTGCCGTCGCCCGACAATGAGGCTGCCTACGAGCGGTGCACGAGGGCGATCCGGGCTCGGGGCGCGATCCCGGCCATGACCTGTGTGCTTGACGGGGTTGCTCGGGCCGGTATCGAACACGGCGAACTCGAACGGGTGCTCACGAACGCCAACAAGCTGGCAGCCAAGGATCTCCCCTACGCAATCGGTACCAAGGCCGACGTTGGGGTCACCACCGTGTCGGCGTCGCTGGCTATTGCGGCAACGGTCGGCATCTCGGTGTTTGCCACCGGCGGTATTGGTGGTGTGCATCGGGGCAGCGAGCTCACCGGCGATATCAGCGGCGACCTCACGGCGTTGGCGACCTATCCGGTGGCGTGTGTGTCGGCTGGAGCCAAGGCGTTCTTGGACCTGCCCCGGACGCTCGAGTTCCTCGAAACCCTCGGGGTGCCCGTCGTGGGCATCGGCAGCGACCGATTCCCCGCGTTCTACACCCGCGACTCAGGGCTGCCAGTTCCGGCCTTTGTCGACGATGCTGCCACTGCGGCGGCGATCGTTCATTCGTTCGCGACGGTCGGCCATCGGGGCGGCATCTTGTTCACCGTGCCGATTCCAGAACACGACGAGCTCGATGTCGAGCGTCTTGACGGAGCCCTCCAGGGAGCCTTGGCCGACGCTGAGGCTGCGAACCTCACCGGCCCCGAGGTCACACCGTTCATCCTGGGTCGGATTCTCGAAGCGACTGACGGTCGCTCGATCCCGGCCAACCTGGCTCTGGCTGAGAACAACGCCGACGTCGCGGCCCAGATCGCGGTCGCGCTCGCGTCGCTTCGTTAATGGCCGACCTGGTTGCCCTCGATCTCGATGGCGGACCGGAATTTGTCGACGCGCTCCAGCGGGTCTGGGATCGAGGCGACGCTGCACTGCCACTCGATCAGAGGTTGCCGATCGACATGAGGCAAGCGCTCGCCACGCGGCTCGGTGCTGGTTCGGTGATCAGCACCGACGGCGAAGATCGGCTCGTTGGTGGCGTGCCCGTCGAATCTGGCGATGCGCTCGTTGTTGCCACCAGCGGAAGCTCGGGCGATCCCAAGGGAGTGGTCCTGACCCATGCTGCGGTGTTGGCCAGCGCCCGGGCCACGAGCGCCCGGCTCGGTGTCGAACCCGGCACCGATCACTGGTTGGCGTGTCTGCCGCTGGCCCATGTCGGTGGCCTGTCGGTGGTGACGAGGGCCGTGCTCACCGACACCGAGCTAACCGTCCTCGCGGGGTTCGATGCCGATGCAGTGATGGCTGCCGCTGGCCGCGGTGCCACCTTGGTGTCGCTGGTTCCTGCGGTGCTCGATCGTCTCGACCCGAGCGCGTTCCGCACGATTGTGCTGGGCGGTTCGGCGATCCCGGCCAACCGTCCGGCCAACACGGTGGCGACCTACGGGATGACCGAATCAGGCAGCGGGGTGGTCTACGACGGCCGCCCTCTCGACGGGGTCGAGGTTCGCATCGTCGATGGTCAGATCGAGCTGCGATGCCCAATGCTGC
>CAYGMW010000065.1:9706-12918 GCA_964350975.1 uncultured Acidimicrobiales bacterium
GGGGTCGAGGTTCGCATCGTCGATGGTCAGATCGAGCTGCGATGCCCAATGCTGCTGCGCTGCTATCGCGATGGTCGCGACCCCAAGACGGCGCAGGGTTGGTATCCAACGGGCGACCTAGGCTCGCTGGACGGCAACGGCATGTTGACCGTTGAGGGCCGTGCCGACGCAGTCATCATCACAGGCGGCGAGAACGTGCACCCCGAACCGGTCGAGCGCCGACTCGAACAGCACCCGGCGATTGCCGAAGCGGGCATCATCGGGCGAGATGACCCCGAATGGGGTCAGCGCGTCGTGGCCTTGGTCGTGCTTGCCGGCGGGCACGAATGTCCCGAACTGGCCGAGCTGCGTGACCATGTCGCGGCCACGTTGCCCCGATGGTGTGCACCGCATGAGATCGGCGTGGTTCGGTCGTTGCCTCGCACAGCCCTCGGCAAATTGCGCCGCAGCGAGCTCAGCTCCGAGGCATAACGTCGACGCCGAGCCCGGGTGTGTCGGGCACCACGATCGTGCCGTTCGTGGGACGCAACCAGTCCGGAAAGTCGGCATCAATCATCGACGCGGTGCCCACACCGTGGGGTCCAGGGTCGCCACACGCGGCCGCCACGTGAACAGCTGCGGCCAACCCGACGGGACCGTCAAAGAACGAGGTGATGATGACCCTCATAGCTTTGGCTTGGGCCGCTCGGGCGATGCGCAGGGTGGCAACGGGGCCGCCCAACACTGCGGGCTTGAGCACCACTACACCGACGCCAGGGGTGTCGAGCAGGGCGTCGATGTCGGCCGATGCAGTCAGGGATTCGTCCAGCCCCAGGGCCACCCCGTGCGACGCCAGCGACTCCCACTGTGTCGTGTCGGCCAATGGTTCTTCGCACCAGGTGACGCCGTGATCGGCCGCGACCCGAAGAGCCTCGTCGGCCGTGCCCCGGCTCCAGCCCTGGTTGGCATCCAACCTCAACTCGGCCGATCCACAGGCCATCCATGCCGCCGTGATGCGACGGATATCGGTGCCGAGGTCGGTGGCTGCGACCTTGAGCTTGATGGCGCGGTATCCCGCATCGACGGCGGCCCGTACTTGGCGGTCGACATCGGCAATGTCGAGTGCCGACACGTTCGCGTTGACGGCCACCGTGTTGGTGTCGGGTCCCCACTGTTCGGGGGCCAGATAGTGGGCCAGCGAGACCCCTGCCATTCGGGCTGACAGGTCGTTTCTGGCTGCGTCGATCGCGGCGGCCGCAACATCGGTGATCTCACCGCCATCGACGGCGGCGCGAATCTCAGCCTCGATCTGGTCGAGGTCGAGCCGAAGCCCGAACCCAGCAAGCGGGGCCACCTCGGTCCATCCCGTGTGGTCGTCGCTGCTCACGCCGACGAGGAGTGCATGTCGTTGCGTGATCGTGCCGTGTGCCGTGGGGATCGCAACGGTGGTGGGATAGGTGGCCCGTTGCAGCTGGATCATCGGCCGAGGAACCTGGCAATCACCGACGCGCAAGCTTCGGGTCGCTCGAGATGCACCGCATGACCAGCTCCGCTGGCAACGGCGACCTTGGCGTTGGGAAGTGCGGCGGCCATGTCGGCGGCGATGGCTCGGAACTTGGTGTCGAGCTCGCCGACGACGAGCTGGATCGGCATGGTCAGTTCTTTCAGCTGTTGGTGCAGCGGTGGCATGACGCCGGTTCCGCTGCCGATGAGCGAGGCGGCCAGACCGCTGGGGTTGTTGCGTAGTCGTTGTTCGCGCGACTCGGCCCAGGCGTCTTCGCCAATGGCGGCCCGCAGCGACTCCCACATCGCGAGGCCCATCCAGTGGTCGACAAAGACCTCGAGGCCTTCGGTCAACAACAGGTGAGCCAGCTTGGTGTCGGCAATGATGCGCAGGCGTCGTTCCTTGGTCGCCTCGAGACCGGGCGTGGCCCCAATGAGTGACATTGCTCGCACCAGGGTGGGGTGAGCCACAGCCAGCGACAGGGCCGTGCGTCCGCCCATCGAATAGCCCACGATGTCGACGGGCGACTGGGTTTGGGATTCGATGACTCGGCGGACGTGGTTCACCATGCCATCCATGGTGAAGGCATCGGCCTCATCAGGGGTGTCGCTGTCGCCATGGCCGACCAGGTCGATGATGATGCGGCGGCCTCCGATGGCGTCGGCCAGCACTTCCATCGTCGACCGATCGCCGGTGAACCCGTGCAGGTAGACCGTGATGGGCCCCTCGCCGACATCGCTGAACGCGATGCGGACCCCGTCAACGTCGATCGAACGGTCGGTCATGACTGACCAAACATGTCGAGTGCGGCACCGATCGCAGCCGCGATTCGGCGGTGCTGGGCCAGGTTCGCGTCGCGATCGACCGGAATTTCGATCAGGTCGACCCCGCGGCGTCCGATCGAGGCGGCTAGGGCGGCATCGAGTTCGTCGGCCGTGCTGACCATGGTGTGGCGGACTCCAGGCAAGGTCGAATACACGGTGGCGTGGGGGGTGTGGAACAGCTCGTCGAAGTGAACATCGTCATGGCTGGCGACGGGCAGGAACGAAAAGATGCCGCCGCCATCGTTGTTGGGCATCACGATGGTGAGGTCGATGTCGCGACGGGTCGAGTCCAGCAGGCCGCCAATGTCGTGCACCGTCGCAATATCGCCAATGAGCAGCACCGTGGGCCGGCCAGTTCGGGCCGCGCCCGCGGCTGATGAAATCACCCCATCGATGCCGCTGGCGCCACGGTTGCCGAGCGTCAAGGGGACAACATCGCGCCCTTGGGCGAAGGTGTCGAGATCGCGCACAGGCATGGAGTTCGACACATAGAAAATCCCGTCGTCGGGGGTTGCGGCATAGGCCTGCCGGGCAACACCAGCTTCGAGGAGGTCATGCGATGCAATGTCGACATCGATGATCCTTGTTGCCAACAGGTCCGCGCTTCGCCAGTTGGTCAGCCAGTCGGAACCAACACGATCCGTCGGGGTGTCGCAGAACGCCGATGACAGGGTTTCGCGGATGACTGCGCCGCCAAGGAAGGTTGCGTCGTTCCATCGTTCGTCGGGGTCGACCAGAACGTGGTGGGTTGGTGGGATGCGTTGCAGCCATTGGCGAATCGGCTTGCTCGTTGGCGAATTGCCGATCCGAATCACCACGTCAGGAGCCATGTTGTCGGCAAACGACGGGTGACGCACGAGCGAATCGGCGGTATCGATCCCAGTGGTCTCGAACGCGGTCGTTCC
>CAYGMW010000065.1:12928-14053 GCA_964350975.1 uncultured Acidimicrobiales bacterium
GTCGTTCCCCTACGCCGAAACTGTGACAGCGGTTCGGCCAAGATGGGCCATTGGGCCGCCCGAGCAAACTCGATGACCCGATGGGCACCTTCGACGCGTCCGGCCGACGGTCCGGCGATGATCACGCCGCGCTCATAGGTCTCGGCCAGGTTGCGCAACATCGTGGCCCCAGCCGATGTTGGTGCGGGGCATGCCCCGACGATTCGACGCACCGACGTGGCGTCGATGTCGGGTCGGCCGTGGCGCGGTTCGAGGGGTTCGCGCAGCGGCCAGTTGAGGTGCACCGGGCCGGGCCTGGGCGACATCGCAGCATCGATTGCTCGCACGACGGCGAGGCGGTGATGCACGGGGTCGACCTCGCCTGCGACGGGCACCTCGGCGAACCAGCGAACGTGGCGACCAAAGAGGTGCACCTGGTCGATGGTCTGGCCCGCACCAATGTCGCGCAGTTCTTGGGGACGGTCGGCGGTGCATACGATCAAGGGCACACCCGTG
Source organism: uncultured Acidimicrobiales bacterium (assembly GCA_964350975.1). Taxonomy (GTDB): domain Bacteria; phylum Actinomycetota; class Acidimicrobiia; order Acidimicrobiales; family Poriferisodalaceae; genus JAADHX01. The sequence goes on from CAYGMW010000065.1 coordinate 13,424, forward strand.
TAGTGGGCTTCGATGACGGCGGGCAGATAGTTGGCCGCGGCGGTGCCGGACGTGCAGATCAGAACCACGGGCCGATCGGTGGCTCGCGCGAGGCCAAGGGCGTGGAAACCAGCCGAGCGTTCGTCGAGGTGCATCGACACCTCGAGGTCGTCAGTCCAGCGAGCCGCGATGGTGAGCGGGGTCGAACGCGATCCTGGCGACACCACAGCGTGGCGAACACCGTGGGCGACCAACTCGGCCATGGCGCCACACGTTGACTCATAGACAAGGTCGCGAGCAGTGAGGTGATTGGTAGTCCGAGTGAGATCGCCAGTGAGATCGCCAGTCATGGCGCGATCGCTCCGAGCAAGGCTCCGAACTTGGTCATGGTTTCTTCCAGTTCTGCGTCAGGATCAGAGCCAGCAACGATGCCGCAGCCGGCGAACAGCAGGGTGCGATCGGGCCCATGAAGACCAGACCGTAGACCGACCCGGAATTCTCCGTTGCCGTCAATGTCGGTCCAGCCCACCGGCGCCGCGTACCAGCCCCGGTCGAGCTGCTCATGGTCACGGATCCAGTCGACGGCACGTTCGTGGGGTGCGCCCCCGACTGCGGGTGTCGGGTGGAGCAGTTCGACCAGGTCGAGAATGG
>CAYGMW010000066.1:0-4592 GCA_964350975.1 uncultured Acidimicrobiales bacterium
CAGCTGTTGCAACGCAGGGGTCAGGCTGGGTCGTTGACGGTCAGCGGGACAATGACCGGGTCGTTCTGGTCGATGCGGCAATGGGCCTCGATCGTGCCCGGAGCATCCCAGCTGAGTTCGGCCTTGACGAGGCGGTAGTTGAACTTGCCAGGCTCGATCTGCAACGGCTGCACGTTGCGAGCCAGCTGTTCGTCGTCTCGCATGAAACGAACCTCGAGCGCACCCATGCCTGAATGACCCTCGGGGCATCGCACGATGATGAGCAGGTGCGGTTCGATGCTGATGGGGAACGGGCCAGGCGCGGCGGTGGAGAAGTAGGCGCCGGTCAGATCGAGTCGTGCCGATCCACCCGCAGCTTGACGGATGTCGAACTGGTCGACGAAGAGAGCCGAGACAATTTGCATGGCTGCCGAGGGTAGCGGCCCGGTTTGGCAAAGAACTCAGTACCGAACCGATCCCGCCGATGGCTCAGTGTGAATTTGTTTTCGGATGCGGCCACACCGGGCCGCGTTGATGACAACAAACCGAGCCATGGCCCGCTGTTGGGCGGACGTCGTCGACGCGCCCAGCGCCTGTTGCTGCTGGCTGTGCTGTCGTTGCCCTTGTCAGCGTGGATCACCGCGCTCGACCACTCAGGTGCGACGGAGAATGCCCCAACCACCGAACTGCATCAATTCGGCGAGACCTGGATCCCGTTGGCCCAGACCGATTTCACCTGATCGTCGGGGTCGAGGGCCACAAGATCGGCTCGACGGCCAGCTTCGATGGTGCCGCGATCGGCGAGCCCGATCAGCCGGGCCGGATTGGTGGCCGTGGCAAGTGATGCGGTGACGAGGTCGGCACCAGCCAGGCGGAGATGACGAAAGCAGCCGTCCATGCCAACCGTGCTGCCGGCAATGGTGCCATCGGCCGTGCGGGCCGGGCGGCCGCCTCCGCCGTCGAAGAGGCCACGCCGCTGGTGGGCCACCGAGTCGCTGACCGCGATGAGCCTGCTGGGTGGTTTGCACCTGAGCGCTACGTCGAGGGCCCGCAGCGATACGTGGTGAAGGTCCGCAATGACGCTCACCGAGACTGCGTCGGTGGTGAGAGCCCACGCCGCAACGCCCGGTTCGCGGTGGTGTAGGCCCGACATGGCGTTGTAGAGGTGGGTGACGAGCGATGCGCCAGCTCGTCGAACCGCATCGAGGCGTTCGTCGCTCGCCGCAGTGTGGCCAATGGCAACCCTGATACCGCGATCGACGAGGGCTCGCGTGGCCTCAACTGCCCCTTCGGCTTCGGCGCCGAGTGTCATGAGCTTGACGATCGGGTGGAGCTGGTCGATGAACGCTTGGCTCGTCGGCGCAACGAGGTGGGCTGGGTGGGCGCCTGGTCGTTCGCCCAGAAAGGGCCCTTCAAGATGCACGCCGGCAATGTCGGGCCCAGCGGTGCCGAGGTCGCCAACGGAGGCAACCATGGCGGCGATTCGATCGAGGATGGGTGCGTATGCGTCGAGTTCGCGAGTGGTGACCGTTGGCAGCCACGTCGTCACACCGCTCGCCGCGAGTTGGCGTCCGATGGTGATCCAGTCGTCGTCGACCGCGTCGGCAACATGCACTGAGCCAACCCCGTTGACCTGAAGATCGACAAATCCTGGTACGAGGGTGACGTCGGGAACTGTTCCGTGGGCCGGGCGCACGAGAGCGATGGCGCCGTTGCGCACCTCAACGGTGGCGGGTCCAATGACACCGTCGGGAGTGACGACCCGCTGGGCCTTGATGGAATGGTCGGCGGATCGTGACGGCTGCATTCGAACTCCCACGGGAACGAACGCTACCGTCGCACGTCATGTCGACAGATCATCGAGGTCATTCATCGGCCGAATCTGGTGGCGGGCCTCCCGCACACCTCACTCGGACACTCTCCGAAGCCGACTCCAAGGCGCTGCTTGCCAGCCATGGGGTTCCGCTTTCGCTCGACGTCGTGGTGAACACTGCTGCCGACGCCGCAGCCGCGGCCGCAGCGATGGGGTTTCCGGTCGTGGTCAAGCTGTGCGGCGACGCGATTGCGCACAAGACCGAACGCGGTCTGGTGCGTCTCGGGTTACGCGATGCGGCCGCGACTGAGGCTGCCGCTGGCGAACTGCTCGCGGCGGCCACGCCCGCTGATGGCGACGTTGGTGTGCTGGTGGCTCCCATGGTGAGTGGCAATCGCGAACTCATTGCGGGGCTGCACCTTGACCCGGTGTTCGGAATGACGGTCATGCTGGGTGTTGGGGGAGTGTTGGCCGAAGCTGTTCGCGATGTCGTGTTCCGCCTGGTTCCGGTGACCCGTCGCGATGCGGCCGAGATGATCGACGACCTCAAAACCCAACGTCTCTTGGACGAGTTCCGGGGTGAACCTCCAGTTGAGCGTGAGGCTCTCATCGACGTGATTGTTGGCCTGTCAGCCGCAGCCATGGCCGACTCAACCATTGTTTCTGCCGACCTGAACCCCCTGATTGTTTGCGACGGCGTTCCCACCGCAGTCGATGCCCTCGTGGAGGTCTTGTCATGAGCAGCACAGCTATGAGCAGCACACCTATGAGCGGGCAGCTCACTGAAGCCCATTTCGCAGCCTTGTTCGATCCTGCCGGGGTGGTAGTGGCCGGCGCATCGACCCATCCCGGCAAGTTCGGGTTCGTGTCACTTCACAACATCTTGGCGTCGGGGTACCAGGGCCGGGTGATGGCCACGAACCTGTCGCGCGAGACCGTGCTCGGTATCGAGACGGTGGCCTCACTCGACGAACTGCCAGACGGGTCCTTCGACCTGGTGTTTGTCTGCACGCCTGCATCCACCAATCCCGACATTCTGCGATCGGCGGCAGCCAAGGGCGCCAAGGCCGTCTTCTTGACGTCGGCGGGGTACGGCGAAGCCGGCGAAGCTGGCATCAAGGCCCAAGCCGAACTGGTCGAATTGGCCCGCGAACTCGACCTGCTGGTTGCCGGACCAAACGGGCAGGGAGTGGTGTCGACGCCGAGCAACTTGTGTGCCCAGATCGTGGCCCCCTACCCGCCAGCGGGTCGTATCGGTGTTGCCAGCCAGTCGGGCAACTTCGTCAGCTCGTTTTTGAACTACGCCACCGCAACCGGTGTCGGCATCAGCCGGGCGGTTTCAGCGGGCAACGCGGCCCAGGTTGGCGTTGCCGACTATCTCGACTTCTACGCCAGCGACGACGAAACCGCGGTCGGTTTGGCCTACGTCGAAGGCATCGTCGATGGTCGAGAGTTCTTTGACCGGATGTCGTCGATTGCGTCACGCATGCCGCTGGTCTTGATCAAGGGCGGTGCCACAGCGGGCGGAGCGCGAGCGGCTGCAAGCCACACCGGCGCTCTGGCCGCCGACGACGCGGTCTTTGACGGCATGGCTCGCCAAGCGGGTGCGGTTCGGGCTCCGACGGTAGAGGCGGCATATGAATATGCCGCCACCTTCGCCACCCAACCCCTGCCCAAGGGGCCGCGGACGTGTGTGATGACCACGGCTGGCGGTTGGGGTGTCGTTACCGCCGACGCCATCCACTCGTCGTCGCTTGAGTTGGTCGAGCTTCCCGAGGACCTGTTGGCGGCAATTGACGAACACCTGCCGCCGCGCTGGAGCCGCAACAATCCGGTCGATCTGGCTGGCGGCGAAACCCGCGACACCATCCCGACGGTGATGGCGCTGATCGCTGGGCACCCATCGATCGACGCGATTGTGTACCTCGGTCTCGGTATCCAATCGAACCAGGCCGCGATGATGCGACGGGGGGCCTTCTACCCCGATCATGGTCTTGAGCGCATTGTCGAATACCACGAGCGCCAAGACGCCCGGTTCGCCCAAGCGGCAGCCGAGATCAGCGAGGCTGTTGGCAAACCAATCCTGACTGCCACTGAGCTTGCGGTGTCTGACCCCGGCAATGCCGGGCCCGCTGCGGTGCGCGCCAGCGGACGGGTGTGTTACGCGTCAGCGAACCGGGCCGTAGCGGCGCTTGACGCCATGTGGAGGTACGTCCAGCATCGCGAGCGTTAGGCCCTGGGGAGTGGCACTCTTGGCCAGATGCGTCGGACTCTCACTGTTGCGATAGGTGTGGTTGCCGCCGTTTTGTTGGTCCTGCCGCTACCGGGGCTGATCTCAGCTCGCCGCGATGCGGCGCGCGCCGACGCAGCCGCGACCCGCAATGTTGTGCGCGAACTCAATAACGACCAGGTGCTGCCGCTGGCATTGGACTCGCCATTGCTGTCGACGGAGCGGGTCGCCGGCAGCCTCGCCGAACCCGTCTGGAACCGTCGGCTGGCCGATGCTGTTGAGCAGCTCGAGCTGGGCCTTGGCGAGTCTGCCTGCACCGTGATTCGTGTCGACGGTGAGGTGGTGGCTACCGCTGGCGATCCGGGCGCCTTCATTCCGGCGTCGGTGCAGAAGCTGTTGACCGCGAGTGCAGTGCTGGATGTCATCGGGCCCGACGAGCGCCTGAGCACCGTGATGTTCGCGAGCGCTGTCGTCGACGGGGTTGTGCAGGGCGATCTGCACATTGTGGGCGGCGGCGATCCCATGCTTGCCGAGCAGCGCTACGCGGACGACTATCCCCGCCAGCCCCAG
>CAYGMW010000066.1:4692-6723 GCA_964350975.1 uncultured Acidimicrobiales bacterium
TGACTCTGTCCGAGGCAGGCATCAGTGCCGGTGGTGCTGTCCGCCGCTCGAGCGACGAAGATCGGGCACTGCTCGGCAACCTGGTCGAGGTCGGTCGCGTCGAGAGTGCGCCGGTCGGCGAAATCGTGCAGCAGATGTTGCGAGAGTCCGACAACAACACCGCAGAATCGCTGTTGAAGGAGCTTGGCTATCGCGTCGATGGCATTGGTACGACTGACGGCGGGGCGCGAGCAGTGATTGCTGCAATTGGCCGCCGCGGGCTCGACACCAGCGGCGTGGTGGTGGTGGATGGTTCGGGTCTCGACCGGGGTAACCGGGTGTCATGTGGCGTGCTGGCCGAGTTGCTCGAACAAGCGGGCCCGGATTCGGTGATCGGGACTGGTCTGGCGGTGGCGGCTCGAACCGGCACGTTGGCCCATCGTTTCGGCGATTCACCAGTAGCGGGGCGCATGAGCGCCAAAACCGGATTGTTGAACAATGTGAACGGTCTGGCCGGTTTCGTGACCACAGTGGACGGCACGACCGTGACCTTTGCCCAGCTCCAGAACGGCGTTCCACTCAACTCTCGCGAAGGCATCGAGCTCCAAGAAGCCCTCGCTGAGGAGTTGGTGGCCTTTGCTCCGGGGGCCACGATCGAGGAGCTTCGCGCCCAGATCGCTGCTCTCGACCCGGCCTGATCCAGCAGCTCAGGCCCGTTGACTCAGACGTCGTTCGACGAATGTCGAGATTCAGGGGCTTGGCGTTCGATGGATTGGCCCGAGTGTCTCTAACGTGTGATCCATGGCAACGACGGGGCAGGGGCCAACACCTATGTTTCCCCTCGGCACCGTGCTGGTGCCGGGCATGTCGCTGCCGTTGCACGTTTTCGAGCCGCGGTACCGGGCTCTGGCCCAGCATTGTGTCGACAACCAGGCGCCGTTCGGCGTGATGTTGATCGCCCGCGGGTCCGAAGTCGGCGGTGGTGATGTGCGTCACGAAGTGGGCTGTCTGGCCGTGATCGAGCATGCGGTGCGCGCCGAGGACGGCCGATGGGGTCTGTTATGTCGCGGGACGGAGCGCTTCTCGGTGGTCCAGTGGCACGACGACGACCCATTTCCTCAAGCATCGATCAGGCTGCTTGAAGACCGTCCAGTCGCTGGCGATCTCGCCGCCGAACGCATTGGGCAGCTGACGACATTGCTGCGTCGGACGCTGGCTTTGGGCGCCGAAGCGGGATTACACGTCGCCGCGTCGACCACCGAGCTGCCAACTGACCCGACCGAGGCGCTGTGGGCAATCTGTGAGCTCGCTCCTATTGGCGACCATGACCGCTACCAGGTAGTGAAACTCGATGACCCCATCGAGCAGTACGAGGTGCTTGGCCGACTCCTGGCCGGTGCTCGCGAAGTCATCCAGTACGAACTGAGCCACATGGGCGACACCGACCACGACGACGTCGACTTCGACGGTGCGTTGGCCGAGTGGGTCGAACAGGCCGAAGCCGGCACCAAACCAGCCGACGAGCCACCGCCTGACGACGGCACCGATCCAGGCGCGTGAACGCCCGGCCACGTGGCGTCGCGCTCACCGCTGTTTTGGCAGCGACTGCATCGAGTTCTGGCCGCGGGCGCATGAAGCGCTGCCGGCCGTGGCATGATGTCGCCCGAACTGCGACCACGGCGGAGGCAAGGTGCCGAAGATAGACACCGACGACGAGGGTTTCATCGACGACGTCAAGTCGTTGGTCGCCCTCGTTCAGAACTATGCGAAACAAGAAACGCTCGGCCCGCTCAAAGGCGTCGGGCGGTACCTCGCTTTTGGCGTTGCTGGATCGCTGGCGCTCGCGCTTGGTGTCATGTTCTTGCTGTTGTCCGCGCTTCGTGCGCTCCAAACCCAGACCGGTACCGCACTGACCGGCAACTGGTCATGGGTTCCCTACCTCGTAACGGTGGTCGCAGCGGTACTGGTGATTGGCCTCGCGGCCAGGGCCATCATGCGCACCCCTGATGGCGGTGCCTCAAGAGCAAGAAGTCGAACAAGTCGAGTCCCGGG
>CAYGMW010000066.1:6733-13899 GCA_964350975.1 uncultured Acidimicrobiales bacterium
CCAGCAGGCGAACCAGTGGACCATGTCGAGTCCCGTGGTCGGCGCCGAGCCCAAGTTCAGAGGCGACGATCTCGAAGCCAAGTTCCGCCAGATCACCGGCGATGCGAACGACAAGGCCCAGTCGATGACGAAGGTTGCCGTCGCTGGCGGGTCGGCCCTCGTTATGGCGCTGATCATTTTGTTTTTTCTGCTCGGTCGCTCAAAGGGCCAAAAGCGCACCACTGTCGTCGAGATCGTCCGGGTCTGAGCCATGTCGTTCGTTACCAAGATCGCAGCCCAGCAGGCCCGCCGGCTGACAGATACCGGTGTTCGACGCGGTGCGTCGGGTAGCGGAGCTTGGTTGGCAATCGCGGTCGTCACCGGCGGATTTCGCCTCGTGCGCCGGCTCGGGACCCGCAAGCGTGAAGTCGTGTTCTCCCAAGTCCTCAAGCCAGGCGAGAGTCTCAACATCAACCACCTGCTCGAAGATCGACTGGGTCGGCCCAGGGGCTGATGTCGACCACCTCGCCAACCGATCGTTCCGTCCTTGCTGATGGCGAACGAATCCTGCTCATCGACGGCAAGAATCGTCGTTACCTCGTTCATCTCAAGGCCGGCCAGAGCTTCCATAGCCACGCTGGGCTGATTCCTCACGACGACATCATTGGTTTCCCCGAAGGAACCGAGCTTCGAACCCAGTCGAACGCCAAGTTCTTGGCACTGCGGCCCACCCTGGTTGACCACGTGCTCAAGATGCCTCGCGGCGCCCAAGTCATCTACCCCAAAGACATCGGCCCGATCCTGATCCAGGCCGACATCTTTCCGGGCGCCAGGGTGCTCGAAAGTGGTGTGGGGTCCGGCGCGTTGTCGACGGCGTTGGTTCGCGCTGGTGCTCGCGTCACCGGTTATGAGATTCGCGAGGACTTCGCCGAGGTTGCTATCGAAAACGTCGAGTCGTTCCTTGGCGCGGACGCGTTGGCCAACTACAACGTTGAGCTCAGGTCGATCTACCAAGGCATTGATGGCGGCCCGTATGACCGCATCGTTCTTGACCTGCCCGAGCCCTGGCATGTGGTCGAACATGTCGGCGGCCAGCTGTTGCCTGGCGGCATCATCTTGGCGTACACCCCGTCGATTGCCCAGGTCATGCGCTTCCGCGATGCCCTTGATGGCTCGTCGTTCACCATGATCGAAACCAACGAGATCATGCAGCGGGGTTGGTACGTCAATGGCCAGGCTGTCCGGCCCGATCACCGGATGGTCGGCCACACCGGTTTCTTGACCCACGCGCGTTACCTGGGTTGACCCGACCTGCATCTGAGCCGATGGGGTGGTACCCCGTTGGGCCGGAACCACCGTCATGAGCCTCCTCGACCTCCTTGTCGCACTAATCGTCGTGTCAGCTGCCTTCGGTGGATACCGCGCGGGGTTTGTGTCTCGAGCCGCTGGTTGGGCCGGGCTGCTCGCTGGCCTCACTCTTGCGGTCTTGCTGATCCCGCTGGTCGTCGATCTGTTCGACGCCTTTGACGACGCGTGGGTGCTCCTTGCAGCGTTGGCGGTCTTGGTCGCCTCGGCCGCCGCTGGCCAAGTGGTCGGATTACAGCTCGGCGATCGGGCTCAACAGTCGCTGCCGTCTCGGATCGGTCCAGCCGATCGGTTTGCTGGCGCGATCGCCGGAGGCGCCGGCGTCATGGTGTTGTTCTGGTTGTTCTTGCCAACACTGGCCGCAGTGCCGGGTTGGACGGCCCAACAGGTTGACGACTCCCTAGCGGCACGCCTCGTTGAGTCCGCTCTGCCGGAGCCACCGGACGCCCTCGAGGCGCTTCGGAACACCGTCGGCGAAAGCTCATTCCCCACGGTGTTCGATGCCTCATCGGGTCTTGTCGATCCGGGGCCCGCGCCGACGTTCTTGAGCCTCGACGCTGCGGTCATTGAACGAGCCTCGGCATCGATTGTTCGGATCCAAGTCGCAGCATGTGGGCGTGGCCAGCAGGGGACGGGGTATGTGCACTCGACGGACCTCATCGTGACCAACGCCCATGTCGTGGCTGGTGCCTCGCAGGTCACGGCCTTCGACGAGGCCGGAGTTGCCCACTCGGGCACCGTGGTTGGGTTCGACGCCGCACGCGACCTGGCCGCAATCCGGATTCCCGGACTAGGTCTCGAGCCACTGCCGTGGACAACACCGCTCGCGGGTACTGATGCGGCGACGTTCGGTCATCCCGGTGGCGCGAGCCTGCGGGTTGCGCCAACGGTTGTGGCCGACGTGCTGCGGGCCCGTGGCCGGGACCTGTACGACGCCTCTGAGACCATGCGTGAGGTCCTGGTACTGGCGGTGTCGCTGAGGCTTGGAGATTCAGGAGCACCGGTAGTGAACACCGACGGTTTCGTCGTCGGAGTGGCGTTCGCGGTTGCTCCCGATGGCGACGAGACGGCCTATGCAGTCACCACCGCCGAGGTCGAGATGTTTCTGTCCGAACACGACCTGACCCTGCCTGCACCGCCGAGCGCCTGCCTGTAGGCGGGTAGTCGACTTCGGTGTGACCGCGTGAGAGCCCGGCCCCTCGGGAGCCGGGCTCTGAAAGAAATCAGCGTGTGTGCCGGATTACGGCTCGATGAAGATGCACTCGCCGGGGCACTCTTCGGCTGACTCGATCACCCCGTCGAGCTGGGAGTCAGGGAAGTTCGCGAGCCCCTCGGGGCCGCCCGGATCAGAGAAAATCTTGTCGCCTTCTTTGACGTAGGCAAGGCCATCGTCAAGCAGAGCGAACACATCGGGAGCAATCTCTTCGCACAGGCCATCGCCGGTGCACAGATCTTGGTCAATCCAGACCTTCATGGGGGGTGCCTCTTTCTCTCCAACCAGGCTTCTGAGATTGTATCGGCAGATCTTGGGTCAGCTGTACATCTACGAACACGAAAGTCGCGTGTATGGTCGCCGACGTCAGGTGTACAACCGCCACGTGGAGAGACGATGCCGAACAGCTTCGACGCAGAGCACCCAGACAACGCCACTCCTGAGCCAGTTTCGGCCGGAGCTGGTGCCGACGCGGTGATGCGGGCCCAGCTGCGCGCGCTCGAAGAAGAGGTCATCTTGCTGCGCCGGCGCCTGCACGATGCCCCGAAGCGAGTGCGAACGTTGGAAGAGCGGCTGCTCGAAACCAAGGGTCAGCTGTCGCAGGCGATTTCCCAAAACGAGAAGCTCACCTACACCCTTCGGGAGGCTCGTGAGCACATTGCGACCCTGCGCGAGGAAGTCGACAAGCTCACCCAGCCTCCAGCGGCGTACGGAACGCTGGTGGGCATGAACGACGATGGATCCGCCGATGTGCACGCCAGTGGTCGCAAGATGCGCGTCGCGGTGCACCCCGATCTCACCGACAACGACCTTCAAGCGGGCGTTGAGGTGTTGCTGAACGAATCGTTCAACGTCGTGATGACCCGTCGCCCCGACGTTGCCGGCGAGATCGTAACCATCAAAGAAGTGCTCGAAGGAGGCGACCGGGCCATCGTCGTTGGCCGAGCGGACGAAGAACGCGTCGTCGAGCTCGGAGGCCAGCTCAAGACCATGCTCGAAGGGCCCGGGCGGCTCAAGTCCGGCGATTCTTTGCTGATTGACTCCCGCGCCAGCTTGGCGCTTGAGAAGTTGCCCAAGGCCGAGGTCGAAGATCTGGTCCTCGAAGAGGTCCCCGACGTGTCGTACTCCGACATTGGCGGGCTCACCGAACAGATCGAACAGATTACCGACGCTGTCGAGCTGCCGTTCTTGCACCAACACCTGTTTGCGGAGTTCGAGCTGCCCGCCCCGAAGGGCATCTTGTTGTACGGCCCGCCGGGGTGCGGAAAGACACTGATCGCGAAGGCGGTCGCGAACTCGCTGGCGAAGAAGGTTGCGGCCGCGAGCGGCGACACCAGCGGGCGTAGCTTCTTTTTGAACATCAAGGGCCCAGAGCTGCTGAACAAGTACGTCGGCGAGACCGAACGCCAGATTCGTCAGATCTTCCAGCGGGCACGCGAAAAGGCGAGCGAGGGTTGGCCGGTCATTGTTTTCTTCGACGAGATGGAATCGCTGTTTCGTACCCGCGGCAGTGGCATCAGCTCTGACATGGAATCGACGATTGTTCCGCAGTTGCTGGCTGAGATCGACGGTGTCGAAGGTCTGAAGAACGTGATCGTGATCGGTGCGTCGAACCGAGAAGACCTCATCGACCCCGCGATCTTGCGGCCCGGACGCCTCGACGTGAAGATCAAGATCCAGCGGCCCGACGAGTCTGGCGCTATGCCGATCTTTGCGACCTACTTGCGGCCCGACCTGCCCCTTGACCCCCAGGAGATCATCGACCTCGGCGGCGGCGACCGGGACAAGGCTGTTCGGGTCATGATCGAACGCACCGTTGAAGAGATGTACCGCGACGACGAGGACAACCAGTTCCTCGAAGTGACGTATCAAAACGGCGACAAGGAGATCATGTACTTCAAGGACTTCGCGTCCGGAGCCATGATCGAAAACATCGTCCGCCGGTCGAAGCAGTTGGCAATCAAGCGTTCGATCTCCGGGGGCGCCCACGGGATTCGGCTTGAGGACTTGCTGGCGTCCATCAAGCAGGAATACAAAGAACACGAGGACCTGCCGAACACCACCAACCCCGACGACTGGGCCAAGATCTCGGGCAAGAAGGGCGAACGTATCGTGTTCATTCGCACCCTGGTCGGCAAGAACGACAACGCCGACCCGACGGGTGGACGAGCAATCGAGCGGGTCCAGACCGGCCAGTACCTCTGAGCGAAACCCAACGCCGGTGTTTGGGCGTTCTACGCTGACGCGCCGTGAGTGACCGACCGAGGATTGACAGCGGCTCCCAGGCTCGTAGTCGAGCAACATTTGAACGCATTGTTGCCGCGGCCGAGGTCATGCTTGATGGCCGCGACTGGGAGACGATCACTGTCGAAGACGTGTGTTTGGCCGCCGAGGTGTCACCGTCGTCGTTTTATCGGCGCTTTCGATCCAAGGACGCGTTGCTCGAAGAGATGCATCGGCGATGGCTCGCGAATCGGGCCGAATCGGCGAAACGCCTGGTCAACGAGCTGCCATGGGACGATATGAGCGCTCACGACATCTGCTTATTGATCGCTCGGATCTATATCGCTGATCGAGCTGAGAACAGCCCGCGAGCGCTGTCGATGTTCAGGGTGCAGGTCACCCACCCGAGCTTGGCATCGGTTCGCATGCGAAACGACCGTGCCAACCTGACGCTGGTGGCCGACCGTCTCGCCCAGCGGGTCCAAGCCGATCCCGCCGAGGTCGCATTCGCCCTGCTGGCGCTGTCGTCGGTGATCCATGCTGCGGTGCAGCCACCGGCACCGTTCGTCGAATTTTTGGGTTGGACCGACGACCATCTGGCCCATCGTTGTGTCGACGTATTCGCCAAGATGTTGGACGTCGATGTGTGAACGGAAATGGGATCGACCATTCCCGTTTGCATTCGTACAACTTTGTGCATGAAACAACATGCTGATGTCGTACCCACCGCCACCGCCAGGGGCCGTTTCTTGCTCATCGCAGCAGCGTTCGTCGTGGCGCCGCTCACGTTGGCGGCCTGTTCGGACTCTGTTGAAGAGATGTCAGATGCAGAGCTGAGAGAGGCTCTCATCGACAACCTCAGCGACATTGACGATGTTTCAGGTGAACAGGTCACCTGCATCGTTGACGGATTGTTCGAACAAACTGACCGCGAACAGCTCAACCGGATGGCCGCGGCTGAAACAGCTGACGAGATCCCCGACGAGGACATCGAGGTCCTCACGACAGTGATGTTCGGCTGCCTGTAGTTGCCGCAGCGGGGGTCGGTACCCTCATCGGCTGTGGCTGTACACAAGGTTTGTGGCATCGAGACTGAGTTCGGCATCTTGCACAAGGTGCCTGGTGGCGACTCCAACCCGGTGTCGGCGTCGTCGATGCTCATCAACGCCTTCGTCAACGAGCGACTGCAAGGCCGTATCGGCTGGGATTTCGATGACGAAAGCCCCGACGTTGACGCCCGCGGACTCAACGACTACGAAGCCCTCGCGCCCGAGGTCGAAACCCACCTGATCAACGCGGTTCTCACCAACGGGGCCCGCTACTACGTCGACCATGCGCATCCCGAGATGTCGTCGCCAGAGTGCTACGACGCTCGGGATGCCGTGATCTACGACGTCGCGTCTGAGCGCATCTTGCAGGCGTCGATGGACGTGGCCAATCGGCTATTGCCCGATGGTCAAGAGCTGATTGTCCACAAGAACAACTCCGACGGCAAGGGCAACAGCTACGGCACCCACGAGAACTACCTGATGGACCGCGCCACGCCGTTCGGGCGAATTGTCCAGCACATCACACCGTTCTTCATCACCCGCCAGTTGTTCACAGGTAGCGGCAAGGTCGGATCAGAAGTGCCGGGGCTTGGCGTTGACCAGGTGCCATTTCAGATCACCCAGCGGGCCGACTTTTTCGAAGAAGAGGTCGGGCTCGAGACCACCCTCAAACGACCGATCGTCAATACCCGAGACGAACCGCACTCGAACTCGCGCAAGTACCGGCGACTCCATGTCATCAACGCCGATGCCACCCAGTCTGAGGTCGCGACCTACCTGAAGGTCGGCACGGCCTCGATTGTGTTGGCCATGATCGACGACAACGTGTTGCCTCGCGACCTGGTGTTTCGCTCCCCGGTGGTTGCCATGCACGAGGTCAGCTACGACCTCACGCTACGCCAGAGTTATGAGATGGCTAGCGGCGGCACCATGACCGCTCTCGATGTCCAGTGGGAATACCTCGACCTAGCCCGCAAATACGGCGAGGAGTATGGCTTCGACGCGGTTGGCGGCGACGCCATCGGTCACGACGTGATGCAGCGATGGGAGGACGTGCTGACCGCCCTCGAAACCGACCCGATGCAACTCGCTGATCAACTCGACTGGGTTGCCAAACTTCGCCTCATGCAGGGTTTCATGGACCGCCATGGGTTGGGCTGGGACGATGCCAGGGTCAGGGCTCTCGACCTTCAGTTCCACGACCTGCGCCCGTCGAAGAATCTGTTTTCGAAGTTGGGGATGCAGCGCATCGTCACCGACGACGAGGTCCGCGACGCGATGACGAACACGATTGAATCCCAGTTCGCCGCGACGATGCTGTCTTTGAACTTGCCCAA
>CAYGMW010000067.1:0-13856 GCA_964350975.1 uncultured Acidimicrobiales bacterium
GCGATTCGCTCCTTGGAGGCTCTCGCCAACCACAGCGCAGCTATCTCGACGCTTCCAGCCATGGGTCCCCATCGGCACCTTCTGGCGAGATGTTTACCCTACGGCGGTGTCGCTTTGTGGTGGCAGGTCGGCAGCTTCGAGTCGAGCGATCCACGTGGAGCGTGCGGCCATGGTGGCAAGGTAGGCGGCTCGGCCGCGGCGGCCTGGCGCATCTTCGGGCACTTCAGCGACGCCTTGGTAGAGCGTGGTGAAGAAGCCGCGCATGGCGTTGACTGCTTCAGCGCGGATCTGTGAGACGCGAGCTTCGGTCACACCGAGGTCATGGGCGATCGACTGCAGCATCTCGCCGGAGATGTAGTACCTCATGATGACGTCGCGCTGAAGATCGGGAAGACCTTCCATCGCCGAGCGAAGGGTGCCGAGCATCTCCCGATTCGATAGCGCCTCATCAGGAAGCCGTTCGGCGCTTTCTTCGACAATGCGCTCGCCGAGTGAGACCCGATCGGGGTCTTCTTGGTCGAGATGGAGCAGCGACGATGCAATCGACGCGGTACGGCGCGCCGCGAGGTCGTCCATCGAGATACCCAACGCTTGGGCGATCTCTTCGTCGGTAGCGTGGCGTCCGTTGGTGATCTCTATGCGCTCTTCGGCCTCTCGTAGTTCGCGCATGTGTCGGCGCAAGCTGCGCACGGCCCAGTCGCGTTTGCGAGTCGAGTCAATGATGGACCCGCGAATCCGGATGGCTGCGTAACGCGCAAACGGCACACCGTTTTCGGGTTTGAACGAACGCGACGCTTCGACCAGGCCGATGGCGCCAGCGCTCCAGAGTTCGCTGCGGTCCACGTGACGCGGGTAGCGAGTAGCCAACTGGTTCACGATCTGTTGCACAAGCTCGATGTGATCGGCCGCAAGGTCGTTCATCTCAAGATGTGGGTCGCTGTCACGCGATGCTTGTTGCACGGTTGACGCCCTCCCTCTGGGTGTCTCGTTTGCGCTGTGCGCGTTGACTCCGTCGGCGCGTTCATGAAGAAGTTGAGTGCTTCGCGCAGGTTTGTCTCGAGCTCGGTCCAGCGACCCAGTGTGGCGCATTGGTCGCACTGGGTAGGTGATCTGCAGGCGGTTTTGTCAAATCTTGGCCGCGTCACCTTTTTCAGCCGGGTTGCCGGTCGACGTAATCACCCATGAGCATCTCCGACGTGCTGGCGCGTATGACCGAGATCCAGTCTCGGTTCGGGGTGTCGACGCGCACGTTCAACCTGGCTCCAACGGCCGGTGACTTTGCCGAGATCGCGGGGATTGACGATCTTCCGGCACTGGCGGCCGCCGTGGGCGGATTGGGCACAGCTGATTTTGGCGCGGGCAGCACCGGTGTCAGCATCGGGGCTCTTGTTGACGCACTTGCTGTTCAGCGATCTGAGCTGGGGTTGTCGACCGATCTTCCTGAACTGTTGGGTAGTCCGCTCGACGTCAGCGACCTGACCTCAAAGTTCGGCGTGCGATCTGACCCCTTCACCGGCGAGTCTCGGATGCACCGTGGCATCGACTTTTCGGCTCCGACCGGGACACCGATTCGGGCTGCGGCGCCAGGAGTGGTGACGTGGGCTGGCGAGCAGGGCTCCTACGGCGAGCTGGTGATTGTTGATCACGGTAACGGCGTCGAAACCCGCTACGCCCACCAGGCATGGGTTGATGTCGCTGTTGGTGATGTGGTGAATGCCGGCGATGTCATTGGTGCTGTGGGGTCGACTGGTCGATCGACAGGACCCCATCTTCATTTCGAACTGCGTGTCGGTGGCGAAGCCATCGACCCCCAACCATGGATGGCAGGTGCCGAGTCGTTAGTACTGGGCCTGTCGTCCACAGATCAGGTGTCGCCATGAGCCGAGTTGTTGGCCCCGAAGGAATCGATATCGAACAACGGTCGATGGTTGACGCCATGGCTGCTGAGGGTGAGGCCCTCGAGATGGTGCTGACCCGAGCTCGTTCGGTGCTGCTGTTGCAGACCGCGGCCCAGTTCGACCACCTCGACCGGGCGGTGCGCGACCTCGATGTAGCTTCGTCGGCGCTGTCGACGGTGTCGCTGTCGCGCGAACGCGCTGTTGGCGCTGTGGTTGGCGAGGTCTCAAACCGGGCCGAACTGATCGAGCGCTGCCCGAGCCCGATCCGTGACATTGTCACCTTGCATCTCGACAGCCAGCGCAAGACCCTCGCCGAGGTGGTCGAGGTCAACGCCGCAATCACCAAGGGTGCTCGCGTTGCATTGGAAACCTTGCAGCGCCGCCGCCAAGAACTCGAGCGGGTCGCTTCGGGCCGTGTGACGTACGGCCCGAGATAGCTCGTGGATAGCTATTGGGGTGGTGGGGGCGGCTTACGGGCCTGGAGCAGGGGAGACGTCAGATCGGCCGAGCGGGCTGCAGCGACGTTTTCTTCGACGACTTGGCGGTAGACCTCTTCGCGGTGCACCGTGACCGAGCGGGGAGCGTCGATGCCCACTCGAACCTGGTCGCCACGAACGTCAACGATCCGAACGGTGATGTTGTGGCCAATGATGACCGCTTCACCCTTTTTCCTCGACAAGACCAGCATTACAGCGCGACCCGGGCGCGCAATGGCCACTCGGAATCGGTGAGCACGATCTGGCGTGCTTGAAGGGTGTTGGTGTTCACGACAAAAGGCCCCATGAGGTTCACATAGACGCAGCCATGCTCGCCGTCCAAGGTAACCGGGTTGAACAGCGTCATCTGCGCAGCGTCGGTGATGTCGAGCTCGGCGAGCTCAGCATCGGGCAGTTCGGGCGCATAGTCGGGGAACAGGGCCCAGGGTTGGGTCACAACAATGGAGATCGAGCCGTCCACGGACCGAAGCAGCTGAAACAGCGCGTCGGGTGGCGCATCGGGGCTCACTTGGGTGAGCACGAACTGCGTCACGGCCGGAAGGCCGATCACACCATCGTTGAACCGGAGAATCGTCGGCTCGTCGGTCGTGACCATCTCTGTATTGTCTCGCGTCTCGACGGCTTGTGGTGTGATCATCACAGATAGTTCAGCAGGGTCGGCTGAAGGGCCCGCCCAACGGCTCCCAACGTGGCTTGGAGTGCGACCTCTTGGGTGGTGATTTCCATCACCGCTTCGGCGATGTCGACATCTTCGATGTTCGAGAGCTGGAGTTGCAGGGTCTCGTCGACTTGCAGGTTTCGGCCCATTGCCGTCTCGATGCGATTGCCGACCGCGCCAAGTCGAGCGAGGCCGTTTTCAAGCCGGCCGCTGGCACGGTCCAGAGCGTCCAAGGAGCCAGCTACCACCACAGGGTCGCCGGCGTTGACGTCGGCGATCAGCTGGTCCAGCACGGCAAAGATGTCTTCGCCCGCATCAAAACCAAACAGTTCGTTGCCGGTGACATTGATCTTCACGGCGTCGGTGTCAGTGATACGGCGCATCACTGCTCCAGTGTCACCGGTGTAGGTCCAGGTGCCCGCAATGTCAGTGACGGCTGCTCCATCGAGGTGGCCAGAAAACAGTCCCTGGCCGAGGTAGTTCGAGTTCGCCAGTTGCACCATTTCCTCCCGGATCGATCCGAGTTCTTGGGAAATGGCGTTGCGTTCGCTCTGTTGCAACGAGCTTGAGCCTCGGATCGTGAGGTCTCGGGCCCGCCTCAGTGACGTCAGCATCTGCTGGATCTTGGTGTCGGCAATATTGACGCGTGTCTGGCCGTCTTCGGCATTTCGCGTGGCCTGTTCGACGGCGCGACGTTCTGACCTGAGCGCCAACGAGGTGTTCATCCCGGCCACGTCTTGCGACGACACCGTGAAGTTCTTGCCAGTGGCCAGGCGATCCTGTGACGCCTCGAAGCTCGACATTCGACTTTGGAGTCGGTCGAGAGTTCGGTCGACGAGGGTTTGGGTCGAAATGCGCACGGGAATCTCCGTCAGCGACCGACGAGGCCGGTTCTGTTGATCAGGGTGTCGAGGGCTTGGTCTGCTGTGGTGATGACGCGAGCAGCGGCCTCATAGGCACGCTGGTAGCGGATCAGATCGATCAGTTCTTCGTCGATGTTGATGCCGTGGGCTGACGTTCGCGACAGTTCTGCGGTGGCCGCGAGATCGCCTTGAGATCTGGCCGAGGCCTTTGCTCCCGCAGTTCGACCACCGACGTCTGAGACCAGTTCTCGGGCTGCGCCGAGCAGTGAGTCACCAGTAGCGGCAACGGGATCGTTGCGCAGGCTTGCGAGCCGTAGCGCGTTGTCGCCGTTGTGCACCGGAAACGGGGTGCCGTCGATGCTGGACAAGGCAAAGTCGGCAATGTCAGTCAAGACGACTGAGATGGTTCCAGCCGGGTCAAGTGCCGAGTACGACACGAGGGCCCCACCGGCGACGCCGCTATCGACAAAACCGCCCTGGTGGTAGCTGTTGAGCGCGTCGGCGATATCGATCGTGAGTTGGTCGAGTTGGCCAATGATTTCGGTCGCATCTTGGGCCATGAAGGTCTGAAGCCCGCCGAATCGGCCGCCGGCTTGGAGTTCGTGGCCCGTCGAGTGCATCAAGGTCTGGTTGGTGATGTCCCACGACAACGCGTTTGGGGTGATCCCGTCAACGAGGGCCATGCCGTTCAGGCTGACGCGCACGTTGCCGTCGTCTTGGTAGGTGACCTTGGCCCCGATTTCTTCGACGATCGAGTCGAGCACGAGGTCGCGTTGGTCGTAGAGGTCATTTGGTGTCGAGCCGTTGTTGCCAGCACGCACGATCGCGGCGTTCAGCTGAGCAATCTCGGCGATGGACAGATTGATTGCGTCAATATCGGTGGCCGCTCGAGCGCTGGTGTCATTGACGAGGTCGTCCATCCCTTTCGATACAGCGTTGATGCGGCTCGTGAGCACGTCGAGCTGGTTCAGCACCGAGGTGCGACGACCAGTATCGGTGGGGTCCAAGGCGAGATCCTCAAAACCGGACCACAGGTCGTCCATGGCCGACGTGATACCGAACTCGGGTTCTGCGAGGAGGGATTCAGCGCGAGTCAGCAGCTCAGCGTTGGTGTCGAACGCAGCGCTGTTCGACAACGCCGCGCGTACCCGGTCGTCCAAGAACGCGTCGCGGGCGCGACTGATGTCCTCAACCGAGGTTCCCTGACCCACCCGACCCACGATGATGTCGCGGCTGAGGAGCTGACCCTGTTCGACCCGTTGGCGTGTGTACCCGTCAGTGTTCGCGTTTGCGATGTTGTTAGATGCGGTGTCGAGGCCGATTTGGCCGGCCCGAAGTCCGGTGTAGCCCGTTCGCAAACTCTGGATTGACATGGGTTATGCCCGCCCGTCAGCCAGGCGCGGCGCGTTGGCGCGGCCCCGGCTGTAGTCGTAGGTGACTGGCTGGCTCAGTCCAGGGTTGCCAAGAGCGGCATCCATCGATGCTTCAACGAGGCGCTGATTGGCTCTGGTCACCCCTTGAGCTCGGGCGATGTCGGCCTTGGCCTGGGTGTAGCGGTTCACGAGGCGTTGGGACGCAGTGTGGACCTGGGCGCGCCACGGTTCAGGCAGGCGAGGAATAAGGGTCGCCAACTGGCGGTCATCGATCGACAGGTTGAAGGCGACACCGATGCGTTGCACCAGTCGTTCGAGGGCCTCGGCGCCAGCTCGAAAGTCCGAGAGGGAGAGCGCGAGTTGTTCGCTGGTGAGTTCGACTCGTGGCCGGTCATCGATTGCGGCCACCATGGTGACGAGAACGGCTCGGTATTGGACCTCGCTGAGCAACTCGACGGAGTCGTTGAGCTGGGCCACGAGTTCGTCGAAGGCAGCATCGAACGATCCGCGCGGAGCGGCAGCCGTCGCGGATGACCCTGGAGCGGTGGTCGGTGGTGTCACACTGGTGTCCGTCGGCAGCCAGCTACCGCGATCAAGCGCCACCAACCCAGCGATTCAGGAAAATGTTTTCTGAATCACTTGATTCGCACTTCGAACCGCCGACGTACACGCTCGCAGGACCAGTGGGGTACTGGCACTGCGTGGAGGGACTATGAACGACAAGACTTTGGCCGATCAAACGCTGACCACCGACAGCATCGACCTACGAGACGAATCAGGTGCAGTCATGACGGATGAACTGTCGCGCCTCAGGGCCCGGGTTGCCGATCTCGAAGACGAAAACGCCCACCTGTCGTTGCAGCTGGCGATCATGTCATCGACCGATGTGGT
This sequence comes from uncultured Acidimicrobiales bacterium, assembly GCA_964350975.1. Lineage (GTDB taxonomy): Bacteria > Actinomycetota > Acidimicrobiia > Acidimicrobiales > Poriferisodalaceae > JAADHX01. Next base: position 6,181 of record CAYGMW010000067.1, read on the forward strand.
GACCGGGTTAGCGAATCGAACCGGGCTGGTCGATTCGATCGAGATGGCCCTGTACCGACTCCAGCGGATGAGTGAACCCTTTGCCGTTGTGGGTGTGCGCTTCCCTGGGTTGTCCAACCTCACCATGACCGAAGAGCGCATCGACGCGGTGCGCGACCTGGGCGCGTTGATCGCAGCCAGCTTGCGTAACGTCGATCGGGTTGGCCGGCTTGATGATGCGACGTTCGCTGTCATCTTGGCCAACGTGCCTGCTGACCACGTGACTACCGTGACCGATCGCACCCGGGCGCTGTTGAGCGGGCTTCCCGCTCGCGCTGGCGTCGACGTCGAGCTCACCGCCGGGCTGTGTGCGGTATCAGTGGTCGAGAGCCCGACTCATCTGCAAGTTGTGGACGTGTTCGACGCCATCGAAGGCATGCTTGACCGGTCAGAGGCCAGCGTTCAGTTCATGTAGCCACCGGGGCTAGTGAGCCAGACCGGTGCTTGGCGAATCGTCAGGGGCTGCGAGAGTTTGGCCGATGATGTCCCATGCCGCCTCTCGAGTCCGTTCGACGGTCGACCATTCGGTGTGAATCTTCATCTCGCCGGGCTGCAGGCGTGGATCCATGACGACGCTCACATCGTCATCGTTCACGGCTGCGGCCACGGTGGACAGGTCGTCAGGATGGACGGCCACAACTGCTGCGCCGGCTGGGATCGCATCGAGCTCGTCGGCCACCCGCTCGAGCAGAGCGCGGCCGCCGTCGTGAGGAGTGCGGTCGATCACGACCGTAGCTACTGCCACGGCGAGATCGACCACATCGGCGCCGAACTGCTCGCGGTGTTCGACGACGAGGTGTCGATGTTCGGCAAGTCCGGCTGAGATCGAGCGTTCCAGCGCAGCCATCTGCTGGGACGAATGGGATCGACCCTCATCAAGTCCCCGTTGGTAGCCGCTCGCTGCAGCCTCGGCGATGAGCTGGTCGACGTAGGCGGCGAGCGCTGGGTCGAGGCGAAGGACATCTGCCGGTGACGATTGTGTGATCGAACGAGGTGCCGCGGGCCTCGGTGGTGCTTCGAGGGGTTCTTCTCGCACGAGGGGAGCAAGCTGGCGGGGCAACACGGTGGGACGCGACGACAACGACGCTTCGGTCTGGGTGCGCGTCGTGGCCCGAATGACCGTCGGTCGAAGCTCGGTGCGGGTGTGTGTTGATGGCATCATTCGACCAGACCACCGTCAGCGCCGGCACGCATGGTGACCTTGCCCTCTTCTTCGAGCTGGCGGATCATGGCCACCACACCGGTCTGGGCTGCATCCACATCGGACACCTTGACTGCACCGAGGAACTCGATCTCGTCCTTGAGTGCTTCTGCCGCACGTTCCGACAAGTTGCGGAACACCGCCTCCTTGACGGGCTCTTTGACGCCCTTGAGGGCCATAGCCAGTTGTTTGGCATCCACCATGCGGAGCAGTTCCTGGAGATCCTTGTCGGTCATCTCGACGATGTCTTCGAACACGAACATCAGGGCTCGGACTTCTTCGGCGAGGTCCGGATCGGTGCCACCGAGGTGGGCCATGATCGACTTTTCGGTGGTCCGGTCAGCACTGTTCAACAACTCGGCGAGGCCGCCAGCGCCCGTGGTGCCCTTGGCCAAGTCGGCGCCCGTGACGTTTCCGAGCCTGGTTCGCAGCGACAACTCGACGGTGCGAATCATGTCAGGAGCAACTGGTTCGAGGCGGGCGATCCGGCGAGCGACGTCGCCTTGGAGGACCTCAGGCAGGTTGGCCATCACCTCGGCACCAAGCGAGGTCGGTAGGTGGCTGATCACGAGAGCGACCGTTTGGGGGTGCTCTTCGACTAAGAACCGTAGGATCTGGCTGGCCTCGAACTGGGCCAAGAAGCCAAAGGGCCGGTTCTGGGCTGCGTCGACGAGACGTTGGATCATCTCCTCGCTTCGACTGCCCCGCCATGTTTCGAGCAAGGTCCTGGCGAAATCGATACCACCAGCGCTGGCGCCCTCGTCGCCGGTCAGCTTGAGCCAGAACTCGTCAACGACCTCATCGAGGGTCGATCCAGCGATGCGGCCCAAACGAGAGATCTCTTGGGCCATTGACTCGACTTCGATCTCGTCGAGGTACGACAAGATGATCGCGGCCTTGTCGGGCCCGATTGCAACCAAGAAGGCTGCCGCCTTCTGGCGGTCGGTCAGTGCGTCAGACGCCACGCCAAGCCTCAGTTACCGGCCAGCCAGCCGCGCAAGACGGTGGCGATCTCTTCGGGCTGACGTTGGACGAGGTCGATCACTTCGGCGCGGACACCAGTTGCCTCGCCGAGCGTGATTCCTGACAGTTCGCCAGCAACCGCGCTGTCGGTGGTTGCCGATCCAGTTGCAGGAACAGGTCCGTCAGCGTCGACGACCTCAAGCTCCGGGCTCTTCTTGGCTCGGGTCATCAGCAACAAACCAATGGCGGCGATCAAGATGGCGAGCACACCGGCGACCTGAGGAATGAGGTCCAGCGGGCTAAATGCCGGGGCGGTTGCTGCAATTGGAAGGGCGCTGCCTTCGGCTTCAAGGTCGACAACAGGAAATGGGGTAGCAGTGACGACCAGGCTGTCGCCCCGGGCGTTCTGCAGACCAAGCGAAGCGGTGATGAGGTCGTTGATGACCTGGGCGCTCGGCACGACCGCACCAGTCAGCGTGCCATCGTCGATGACCACGCCGATGTGCAGTGACTCAACCTCGCCCGGCGCTTGGACGGTGCTGGTGATGACGCTGTCGATTCCGTATTCGATGGCCGTGTCGATCTTTTCGTAGTCAATGGCATCGGTGCCATCGGTTCCGACCGTGTCGACGCCGTCCACTCCGGCAACCCCACCGGGTGCGGCTGAGCCTGGTCCGGTGAAGCTCTCAGTTGAGGAGCTTTCGCGAAGGGCGACCTGGCTGTCAGGGGCATAGGTCTCGGTGCGAGACTCGACCTGATCGAAGTTGAGTTCGGCGCGGACCATGACGCTGGCCCGCTCTCCGGCGCCAGCGGTCAGGAGTAGGCGAGTGATGTCGGACTCGAGGCGTTGCTCGAACTCGACCGTTCGCAACACGTCTCGTCCGTTAGCGGTGGCTGAGTTCGTACCCTCGTTTGCCGCTCGCAGGGTTCGTCCCTGAAGGTCGACGATCGTGACGCTGTCGGCAGACAGATTTTCGACCGCACCAGCAACGAGATTGGCCACTGCGTCGACTTCGGACAGTGAGAAGTCGCTGGCGGCGTCCAAGATGACGGAGGCTTCGGCATCAGCGGGATCGCCGAACAGGCCGGTGTCGGGAATGACGAGATGCACGGTTGCGGCTTCGATGCGATCGAAATCGCTTAACGAGCGGGCCAGCTCGCCTTCGAGGGCCCGTTGGACGTTGATTCGTTCGAGGTTGCTGCTGACTGCGAGGCCCTGATTGTCGAGCAGTTCATAACCAGCGCGGCTGTTGCTGTCGCCGGTGGTGATTCCCGCCGCTGCCAACGCGGCACGAGCGGTGCCGAGCTCGGCCCGGATCACGGTCACTCGGGTGCCAGCAGCCTCGACCTGGTACGGGATTGCGAGCTTGTCGAGCTCGGTGGTGACCTCGGCGAGTTCGTCCGATTCGATGCCAGATACCAGCACGGAGTACGTCGGAGACGAGATCCAGTTCACGAAGAGGAACCCAGCCAACGCAACAACCGCGACGGCGGCACCGATCGCGACCTTGTGCGCCAAAGGCAACGCCTTGAAGATCGCATTGAATCGGTCACGTGGGTTGGTGGATGGATCGGCCATTCGACAAGCACCTGGGCAACATGTCGTTGCCGGGGTCGAGGCTCATCCTTGAGCACGCGTTGGTTGTGAATCTGTTGTCGACCGCGACTTGGGTTGGTCAAGTCACAATCTGAGAACGAGGGTCAGGGGTAGGGCTAGACGTGGTTATCGCCCGAGTCGAGCTGAGGTGGCGTACCGCCTCCGGGCCCTCGACGCGAGGTGTAGGGCATCGTTTTCGGCCAGGAGAAGGTTCTTTCGGGCCGCAACGGCGGCGGCGGCCTCGTTGGCGTCGTGCTGTAGCGCGGCGAGCCGGCGAAGCTGGTCGGCGTTGGGTTCGGGCGGAGCGCCATCGGGAACAACGAACGGCTCGCAGCTAGCGATGAAGTCGGCATCGTCGCTTGTATGTGACTCGAGGTGGTCGAGCATCGACCACAGGTCGTCAATGCGGTCTTCGAAGTCGTCGAGGAGGTCGTCCCAGTCGAGTACTAGGTCCATGACGCTGTCGCTCATCAGCTGTTGTTGTTGCTGCTCGTGGTCAGGCCCGTCAGAAACGAGGTCTGATTCTGGAGTGACGACAACGCGGTTTCCATCGCCGTGAACTGGCGCCGCAGCTGGGTTTCGCGCAGTGTCATACGAATCTCGTAGGCGGCCACACTTTCGTCGATGTCCTCGATCCGGGTTTCCCACTCGCCGCTGGCTCGATCGACGGCACCATCGATGCCCTCGTATCCGTCGAGCCAGGCATCAAGTCGCCCGCCGAGTCCTTGGCTTGCACCGACAGTTCCGGCGTTGTAGCCGCCAGCGCCGACTTCGGCAGCGGTCACCGATACGCGGGCCTTGATCCCGTTGGCGTTGCCGTCGGTTGCTTGTAGAACGTCACCAAGGCCAGTTGTCGTGGCTCCGCCAATGGTGCCAACGATGTCGACCCCGTTGGCGACGGAGTTCAGACCGAAGTTGCTGTCGTTCCAGATTGCAAGTTCTTCAGCCGAGCCGAACGCGTCGGGAACCCACAGCCGAAGCGCATCGCCGCCAACAACACCAATGGTGTCGACGGTGACGGCTTGCAAGCCATATGAGTCCAGTCCCTGACGGATGGAGTCGACCGCCTGGAGCAGGGTGGCGTTCTGCGACACCGTGACCAGGGCGTTGATTCCCTTGTACTGGATGTTCAGTTCAGCCAGCGCGCTTGGCTGTTGATAGTTGGTGCCGGCAATGGTCGGCACTTCAGGGGCTGTATCGACGACCACGTCATAGGAACCCGTCGCGGTTGCCGAACTGCTCGACAACAGCTGAACCTTGTCGTTGTTTGAGGCACTACTCGTCGCGAGCAACGACACGACCCCGTTGAAGTCGTCCTCGAGCGCTGTCTTGAGCGCATCTGAGTCAACGGTGTAGGTGCCATCGCGTTCGAATTCGATACCGATGTCGCCGATGCTTGAGTTCGGCCCGGAATTCGAAATCACGTTGCTCAGCGCGTTGCGCAGGCTCAACACCATGTCGCGTGCGGTGCGGTCGTTCGTGAGCGGCGACGATGACTCAGACTCGGCGTTGTACGCGGTTTGGCGGTCGATCTCGTTCAGCAGGGCGTTGGCCTTGGTGAAAACTTCAGTGATGGCCTCGGCAGCCGCGTCGATGTCGCGTCCCACAGCGACGGTCACTGGCCCGCTCGTGACCTCATGAGCGGTGAACGTCAACCCCTCGACCACATCGGCGAACACATTGGTCGAACGCGTGAGCTGGAGACCCGTAAGCGGGTCGCCCAGTCGGGCAATCGCGTTCTGTCCCGTTGAGATGGTGTCGATCGTGGCGAACCCATCCAGGTCGCTCGTGGCGCTGAACGATGCGTCCAGACCGGACTCGGTCGCAGTGAGCAACAACCGGGAGTCGCCTTCGCCCACCTGGATCACCGACGCTGACACCCCGACGTCGCCGGCGTTGATCTGGCGAGCAAGGTCGGCCAGCGTCGTGTCGCCATCTGTTGTGAAGTCGGTGACTGTTCCGCCAACGTCGAGCGAGAAGCTCCCGGTGCCAACGAGCGCGGTGCTGTTAGCAAATCCTGTGCCGGTTGCGACCTGGTGGGTTGCGGCTAACTGTTCGATGGTCAGCGACAGCGAGGTGGGGGAGGGATTGCCTGTCTTGGCAACGGAGATCGCGTCCTCGTTCGACGATGACGCGGCCACGAAGTTGTTGAAGTCCGAGGTGTCTCGGGCTGCGTCGACCGCGCTGCGAAAATCGCTCAGCTTCGAATTGATCGAGGTCCATGCGCTGCGTTTGTCTTCATACTGGGCGCGTTGGACGTTCAGGCGGTTGATGGGTGCTCGCTCGAGTTGCATCAAGCTCGTCACCAGTGATCCGGTGTCAAGACCCGAGGCGAGCCCGGTGAAGGTGACTGTTGGCGAAACCATTGCTGACCTTTTTGCGGAACGAGCCGAGGCGAAACCGACCGGTGGCCGGCGAGGTACACCCTCGTGGTTGCTATCGGCCCGCCGCGGCGATTCTTGAGGTCGAGTTGGCGGTTATGGCGCCCTAGTTCAACAGGTCAAGAATGCGCGATGGCATGGTGTTGGCCTGGCCCAGCATCGAGGTCGCGGCCTGCGACAACACCTGAGCGCTGGTCAACGACACCATCTCGAGCGCCATGTCCGCGTCGCGGATCCGACTCTCGGACGCTGTCAGGTTCTCGCGGGCCACCAACAAGTTGTCGATGGTGTGTTCGAGCCGTGAGGTCTTGGAACCAAGATCGCCGCGAAGTGATGACACCTCGGCCAGGGTCACATCGAGTGCGGCAAGGGCTGCGTCCGGGTCGACTGACAAGTCGGCGCCAACGAGGGCACCACCGGCGAGGTCGGCGATCGTGGTCCTCAGGTCGAGATCGATCTCCATGCGTTCTGCGGCGCCGGATTCGGTGCCGATCTGGAACACGAGCGGGGCGACGCTGAAGTCTTGGAAGGAGTCAATACCCCCGAAGGTCGAACGATCGCCGATGGCCTCGATCTCGGCCGCCAGTTCGGTGAATTCGATCTGCTGGGCCACGCCATCGGTGGTGCCACTGCTAGCCGCGTCAACCGCAAGGGTGCGCATGCGCTGGAGCAGGCCCTGGATCTCGCCGAGCGCACCTTCGGTGGTCTGCAGGAAGCTCACACCGTCTTGGGCGTTTTGGGTTGCCTGAACCGTGCTGCTGATCTGGCTGCGCAGACTCTCGGAGCGGACGAGGCCGGCCGCGTCATCGGTCGCACGGTTGATTCGCTGGCCCGACGACAGTCGTTCCATTGATCGTTCGACGTTCTGATTGTTCGTCGTCAGGCTCTTGTATGCCGCGAATGCTGCTGGGTTCTGATTGATACGCATGGGGTCCCTCCCTGCCTGTGCCCAACGACCGTCGTGGTCGTCTCTGTGAGCGCTTGCTTGGGATGGTCGACGCGTCGCCGGCTCAGATAAGCACAGTCAAAACGAGCCCAGTCAAAACGAGCCCAGTCAAAACCAGCACAGTCAAAACCAGCGGTCAGCTTGTCGTGGCTGGTGCGGCCGCTGTTCCCAGCTCGACACCTGTTCGCCAGGCATCGCGCAGTTCGACAAAGATCGTGCGAACTGTTCCCAGGGAGCTGCTGTCTTTCGAGGTGTTGGCTCTGACCAGCAGCTCGTGGCTGTACTCATACAGCGACAGCAGGTTCGCTGCGATCTCCTGGCCCGCTTCGAGGTCGAGTGCGAACCGAAGTTCGTCGACGATTCGTTGGGCTCGGATCAACTCGTCGTGTGCAATGAAGTACGTCGATGGCGATTCAAGAGCCACTGTCGAACGATCGATAGCAACGATGAGTCGGTCGTACAGCATGGTCACAAGCCTCGCAGGCGAGGCGGTGTTGACTGCTTGCTGTAGGTAGTGATCTCGCACGAGTCCTCGAGGTGGTTGGGTTC
>CAYGMW010000068.1:0-13741 GCA_964350975.1 uncultured Acidimicrobiales bacterium
AGCCTCAGCCGCGACCTCCCTACCTGAGGTCGATGGCCCACAGTTCGTTGCCAGCATTGGTGTCGGAACTGTGTGGGCCGACCAGCCACAGCCCCACCGCAACCTCGACCCCGCGGCAGCTGAGGTTGGTCGCCGCATGAAGGCCACCTTCGACCCGACGGGCCGACTCAACCCAGGGCGGAACCTGTGGACCTGAACATCGACGCCGACGACCTCAACACCTGTGTGCAGTGTGGGCTGTGCCTGCCTCATTGTCCGACCTATCGGGTGACTGGCGACGAGACCCGTTCGCCGAGGGGCCGTATTGCCCTGATGCGCGAGGTGCAGAACCATGACGCACCCCTGACAAGCGAGGTCCTCGAATCATTCGACACGTGTGTGCAGTGCCGCGGCTGTGAGCCGGCCTGCCCCAGCGGTGTGCCCTATGGCCACATGATGGAATCGGCCCGCGAAACCCTCGCCGACGCCCGCAAGACCAGCCCTCAATGGCTCCGGATCGGGCTGGCACCGCTCACCCATCCCCGTCTCGTGAGCGCCGGGTCGACTGCCCTCGCCATTGCTAACAAGGCCCACCTCGTGCCCAGTCGTTTGGGCCTGCCGACCGACGTTTCGATCCGCCGCGAGCGCTATGCGCCGAGCCCACACCAAGCCCAGACGGTGTGGATGTTCACCGGCTGTGTCATGGATTCATGGCAGCGTGACGTTCACCAAGCGACCAAACGCAACCTCGAAGCCGCCGGGTTCCACGTCAAACCCACATCGGATCTAGCACCTTGCTGCGGGGCGTTGCATGCCCACGCAGGCCTGGCCGACACCACCCGCCAAGCCGCGGTCGAGATGATGCAGACCCTGGCCGGCACCGATCCCATCGTGGTCGACTCCGCCGGGTGCGGGGCCGCGATGAAAGACTATGGGCACCTGCTCGGCACGACCGACGCCGCAGCGTTCGCGGCCCGAGTGTTCGACGCCCAAGAGTTCATCGCCGCCCACCTCGACCGCCTCCCGACGGTCGCCGCACTCGATCTTCGGGTGGCTATCCAAGACCCCTGCCACCTGCGTCACGTCCAGCGGGTTCACATGGCAACCCGAGAGGTGCTGGCCCCCGTGGTGCGCGAGCTGGTCGAACTCGACGACGAGGGCCTGTGCTGCGGTGCGGGCGGCGCCTATTCGCTGTTACAGCCCGAGATGGCCGCCGCGATCCGCCAACGCAAGGTCGATACCATCGATCGGGCCCGCCCCGACATCGTGGCCAGCGCCAACCCGGGGTGTTCGATGCATCTGGGCGCTGTCGGAGTGCCCACCCGACACCCTATGCAGCTACTCGACGATGCGCTGCGTGCCAGCGCTGGAGGTCATGAGTGAATCGAGTCGACCGATACGGACTCAATGTTGCCGACGTGCTGGCAGCCTTCGCCGAAGACGAGGCCCTGCCCGCCAGCGGAATCGACCCAGATCGCTTCTGGGCCGGGCTGGCGGAACTCGTTGCCGAGCTGGCACCACGAAACCGGGCCTTGCTCGAGACCCGAGCCGAGATGCAAGCTGCGATCGATCGCTGGCACCTCGACCGGGCCGGACAACCCCACGATCACCCGGCCTACCGGGCATTTCTCGAACAGATCGGCTACCTCGTGCCGGAGGGGCCCGCGTTTGAGGTGGGCACGACGAACGTCGACGCCGAGTTGGCCACGACCGCTGGCCCGCAGCTGGTCGTGCCGGTCATGAACGCCCGCTACGCCATCAACGCCGTGAACGCCAGGTGGGGGTCATTGTACGACGCCCTCTATGGCACCGACGCGTTGGGTACAACGCCACCCAGCGGACCCTATGACGAGACCCGAGGCGCCGACGTGATCGCCGCGGCTCGCCTGATGCTCGACGATGCCGCCCCGCTGGCTGGAGCATCACACCTCACCAGTACCGACTACCGCGTGATCGATCATGGCAGCACCAGCCCAGCCGAACTCGTCGTCAGTCACGCCGGCGACGCCACGAGCACCCTGGATGTCGGTGCCGCCGTGGTGGGCTGGACGGGTGCTGCGAGTGAGCCGACGTCGATCGTGATTGGTCACCACGGCCTCCACGTCGAGATGGTGATCAATCGCCGCGACCCTGTCGGCAGCACCGACCCCGCGGGTGTGGCCGACGTGATCGTCGAATCGGCCATCACCGTCATCATGGACTGCGAAGACTCGGTGGCCGCGGTCGATGCCGACGACAAGGTGGTGACGTATCGCAACTGGCTCGGTCTGATGGATGGCTCCCTGACCGAAGAGGTCACGAAAGACGGCTCGACGTTCACCAGGGCCATGGCCCCGGACCGGACCTACAACGGACCCGGTGGCACCACGGTCACCCTGCCGGGTCGGGCCACCATGCTCGTGCGCAACGTCGGCCACCTCATGACGAGCAACGCCATCATCGACTCAACCGGAGCTGAGGTGCCTGAGGGCATGCTCGACGCGGTGTTCACTGGGCTGTGCGCGATGCCCGGCATGGGCCGAAACACCAAGACCGGTTCGATCTATGTGGTCAAACCCAAGATGCATGGGCCCGACGAAGTCGCCTTCGCCAACGACACCTTCGATCGCGTCGAAGACCTCCTCGGGCTCGCCCGTCACACCATCAAGGTTGGGGTGATGGACGAAGAACGTCGCACCACGCTGAACCTGGCCGAATGTATCCGCGCCGTGAGCGACCGGATCGTGTTCATCAACACCGGCTTCCTCGATCGCACTGGCGACGAGATGCACACCTCGATGCATGCCGGGCCCATGGTCCGTAAGGCCGACATGAAGGCCCAAGGCTGGATCTCGGCCTACGAAGACTGGAACGTCGACGTCGGGTTGCGATGTGGCATGCGGGGCCGAGGCCAGATCGGCAAGGGTATGTGGGCTGCGCCCGACCGCATGAACCAGATGCTGGCCGACAAGATCGGCCATCCGCGAGCCGGCGCAAACTGCGCCTGGGTGCCCTCACCCACGGCCGCCACGTTGCACGCCATCCACTACCACCAGGTCGATGTCGCCCGCGTCCAACAGGAGTTGGTCGACGCAGGGCCGAGGGCGACGGTTGACGACTTGCTCGCCATCCCCGTCGCCCATCACCCGACCTGGACCGATGCTGAAATCCAAGCCGAGCTCGACAACAACGCCCAAGGCATCTTGGGCTATGTCGTGAGATGGATCGATGCGGGCGTGGGCTGTTCGAAGGTGCCAGACATCCACGACGTTGGCCTCATGGAAGACCGGGCCACGTGCCGGATCTCGAGCCAACACATCGCGAACTGGCTACTGCACGGAGTCGTCGACCGCGGCCAGGTTCGGGCCACGTTCGAACGTATGGCCTCCGTCGTCGATCAGCAGAACGCTGGCGATGCCGACTATGTCCCCATGGCGCCCGGATTCGACGGCGAGGCGTTCGCTGCTGCCACCGATCTGGTGTTCAGCGGTACCGAGCAGCCGTCGGGCTACACCGAACCAATCCTTCACGCCCGTCGCGTGGCCCGCAAACGTCAACTCGCAGGAGAGATCACATGACCACCGTCTTGAGCCTCGAACAGGCCCGCACCATCATCTCGGCCGGGTTCGCCGCTGCGGCCGATGCCGGAATGCAGCCTCTGGCCATCCTCGTGCTCGATGCCGGAGGTCACCCGCTGGCCTTCGAACGCCAGGACGGGGCGTCGTTTGGCCGTTTCGACATCGCGCGCGGAAAGGCCCACGGCGCTCTCAGCTTTGGGATCGGTTCGCGTTCGCTCAACGCCATGGCCGAAGCCCGACCGTTCTTCGTGGCTGCCGCTACCGCGGCCGTTGGCGGATATCTCGTTCCCGTCCCCGGTGGCGTACTCATCCGCGACAGCGCAGGCCAGACCCTCGGAGCCGTTGGCGTGAGCGGCGACAACTCCGACAACGACGAGCAGGCGGCCGTGGCGGGGATCCACGCCGCGGGCCTGGTCGCCATCACGGGCTGAACGCCTCGACTGGTGCCGGACAGACCTCGTGGTTTACGGTCCTGGGTCGGCTGGATCGTCCAGCCCAGCCAGGGGGACCCACGTGGACTTTGATCTCAGCCAAACCGATGCCTTGTTGTCGACCACTCGGGCCGTGCGAAAGCGGCTCGACCTGACCCGTGACGTTCCAGACGAGGTCATTCTCGAATGCCTCCAGCTCGCGGTTCAGGCCCCGACCGGCTCGAACGCCCAGGGCTGGCGGTGGCTCGTTGTGCGCGACCAGGCCAAGAAGGACGCGCTGGCCGAGATGTACATGCGCGCCGGCGGCGAATACCTCAAGGCCATGGACGGCCAGATCGACCCCGACACCCAGCAGGGTCGCGTCGTGTCGTCAGCCCAGTATTTGGCCGAACACCTGGCCGAATGCCCGGTACTGCTCATACCGCTCATCGTGGGCCGAGTCGATGGAACCACGGCCAACGCTGCGGGCCTCATGGGCTCGATCATTCCCGCGATCTGGAGCTTCCAGCTTGCGGCGCGATCACGTGGCCTCGGAACGTGCCTGACCACCTTGCACCTCGGCCTCGAAGCCGAAGCGGCCGAACTGCTCGGCATCCCGGACCATATGACCCAGTGCGCGTTGCTTCCCGTGGCCTACACGCTGGGAACAGACTTCAAGCCCGCGGCCCGGGGTCCGGTGAGCGAGATCACCTATTTGGACACCTACAAGAACCCAATCATCTGAGCCCTGCAGGCCGTCACCTGGTGCTCGCGGTGACTAGCGGCGGGTGGTGAGCAGGGAGCGAAGCTCAGTTTCGACGTGGCGAATGGTCACACCAGCTCCCTGGTCGAGGAACGACTTGAGTTCGTCAAAGTCGAGCCCGTGTTCGGCTGAGAACTTATAGATGCTGCCGCCCAGCGCCCTGCCGATCGCACCTGAGAAGTCGGCCGGCATGGCGTCGGGGTAGGTGGAGATCATGCGCTCCACCGCCCCGCGGCTGCGGGCGATACGACCCATGGCGAGCTGGGCCATCACCGAGTCGGCGATCTCGGCCGGACTTGGTGTCCAGTGCACGAGGTCCATTCGTCCATGACGTGTCAGCTGTTCATGCAGGCTCGACAAGTCGGTGCCGGTGACAATGACCGGAATGCGCAGGCCGCTCGGCAGGCTCGAGTGGCTCGGGTCGTCGGCCATCTTGATGAGCGCGCTGGTCAACAGTCGCGCCTCGGGACTTTCGAGGTCGGTGCCGTACAGCCCCGCCGGGCTCAGATCGAAGTCGTCGATCAAGATGACCGGGTGGCGACTGGTGCCGTCGGACGCTGCGTCGACCGCCCGCTTCCAGAGGCCGTCGAAAATCGAGCCCGTGTCGGCGGTTCCGTTGCCGTTGAGGTCACACCCCGCCATTCGGACGACCACGAAACCCGACTCTTCGATCGCGTTCGGAACTTGGAACGACTTGCCCGACCCGATGGGGCCCTCGAGGCCAAGCATCAACGGGTACGTAGGCGACACCGTTGCGGCTGTGACGTGGGTGAGGATCCGAACCGCTACCGGGCTTGTTGCACCTCGGCTGGCCTCAAACTGGGCTCGCCTCGTCGCCGCGGCGCTGTAGTAGCGAGCGTCTGTTTGGTCATCGTCTGGAAGTACAGCTGTCATCGTCACACCACCTGCGTTGTTTGCCCACTGGCGCTGGTCTGATGGAAAACCATCCGGCGCCATAGAACCAGGTTCGGCAGATTTGACGTTCTGCTGTAGTCCCGTCTCTCAACAATGCCCAATGTTGAGGCCAACGGTCGAGAATTTGGTCACGTCGCCATGCGAATGAGCGAATCTTCATAATCGGACGGCGGTTCGTAACCCAGCAGGTTGAGCACGGTTGCAGCCACGTTCGCCAGGCCCGCGTTCGGTAGGTCGGCGAGGACATACTCGCCGGCGAACAGGGGATCGTGGATCACAAACGGCACCGGGTTGAGCGTGTGGCTCGTCTTCGGCGTGATCTCGCCGTCAGCGGCTTCGGTGTACATGACGTCGGCGTTGCCATGATCGGCAGTAAAGATGAGCACGCCGCCAAGTTGATCGATGCTGTTGATGAGCTGCTCGACACAGTCGTCGAGTACTTGGACCGCTTCGATCGTTGCCTTGAGATCGCCGGTGTGGCCGACCATGTCGCCGTTGGGAAAATTGATCCGACCTGTTCGGTAGGTGCCGCTGTTCAGCAGCTCGATGGTGGTCTCGGTGATCTCGCGCAGCTTCATGGCCGGGGCGGTGTTGAATTCGACATTGTCCGAAGCGATCTCGACATAGGTCTCGAGTTCGGGGTCGATGTAGCCGCTGCGATTTCCGTTCCAGAAGTAGGTGACGTGGCCAAACTTTTGGGTCTCGCTCACCGCGAAACTGGCCACACCTGACGCACACAAGTATTCGCCCGACACCCTGTCGATCTGGGGTGGGGCCACGAGATAGTGGTTCGGAACCGAGAGGTCGCCGTCGTACTGGAGCATGCCGGCGTAGAGGATGTCGGGCCGTGGACCGCGGTCGAAGTGGGCGAAGTCGTCGTCGTCGAACGCCTGGCTGATTTCAATGGCCCGGTCGCCACGGAAGTTGAACAACACCGCGGCGTCGCCGTCAGCCATTGGGCCCACTGCTTCGCCAGTGCTATCGGCTACCACAAACGGGGCAAGATACTGGTCGCCTGTATCGGACTCGCTGTACATGGTCTCAACGGCCTCGGTCGCCGAAGCGAACGCTCGCCCGACGCCGTGCACATGGGTCATATAGCCCCGCTCGACCATGGCCCAGTCGGCTCCGTAGCGGTCCATGGTGATCGTCATCCGGCCTCCGCCTGAGCCGATTGCAGCGTCCACACCGCGACTGCGCGTTTCAGCCAGGACCGCCTCGGTCTGTTCGATGAACCCGAGCGCCGACCGGGGGGCGACATCTCGTCCGTCGAGCAGTAGATGGAGCCGGATGCGCCGCACGCCGTCGGTCGCGGCCTGGCGGATCAGGGCGTGGAGATGATCGATGTGGGAGTGCACGCCACCGTCTGAGTGCAAGCCAATCAGGTGCAATGTGCCCGTCGCGCCCCGCTCGACGATGCTGTGCCACAGGTCCGAGCCAAAGATTGCGCCCGATTCGATGGCGGCCGCCACCAGCTTGGCCCCCTGATCGAAGATGCGGCCAGCGCCCAGCGCATTGTGACCAACCTCGCTGTTGCCCATGTCGTCGTCTGAGGGCAGACCAACGGCGGGGCCGTGGGCCAGCAAGGTGCGAAACATCGGCGATTCGTACAGCCGGTCAAGGGTTGGCGTCGCGGCCTCAGTAATGGCATTACTCGGGCCATCAGGGGCGATACCGATGCCGTCAGCGACCACCACCAACACCGGTCCGGGGCGGCCTTGGAAGCTGGACAAGGGTGTGAGCTGGAGCGTCATGGGGCTTGAGTGTATTGACCCCTCCGCTGGGCTCAGGACGAGACCCAGTCCGGCCCGACCTCAATCATGGGGTCGGCAAAGCCGGTGCCCCAGCTCACCGAACATCGAACTCGTTGCGATGGCTGCGCGGAATCGCTCACGACAACCGCGGTGATGGTCAGCGATCGGCCCGCGGCGACGACCCCCGCGAATGATCCGGCTAACGGCGGGCTGCCGGCAAACACCTCGATCTCTCTGAGGCAGGACTGGTGGGCTTCGGCGTACTCGGCGGCCGGCACGACGACAACATCGACTGACCGGGCGCCGGCCCAGCTCGCAACAGCGACGGTGAGTACGAGCCCAACGGCGAGACCAGCCGCCCCACCGAGCAGGGACGTCATGGCGTGCCGACTCACGCGACCGCGGTGCCGTCGAGGCCCGCCATCGCGGTGCCCATCAAGTCGACCATATTGGCCCGGTAGAAGCGGTCCCTTGTCTGCTCGGAGGCATCGCCCAGGCTGGCTTCGAAGCGTTCGAAGGGACGACGGCCGCCTTCGACGTGCGGGTAGTCGGTGTTGAACAACAATACGTTCGGGCCGACCTGGTCGGTCACCCACCCAATGTCCTCTGTGGGATACGGCGTGACCCGAACCTGACGTTCGATGTATTCGCTCGGGCGCAGGCTGAGCGCTTGGAGCCGTTCCTCGTGGCGGTGGAACGCTTCGAAGGCGGACTCCATCTGCTTGAGGAACGACGGCAGCCAGATACAGCCTTGTTCGATGACACCCCAACGCAGACGAGGGAACCGTTCGAGGACGCCATCGAAGATGAGCGTCGACAAGGTGGTCATGGGCTGATGGGGGATGGCCATGTAGTCAACGGACCGGAAGTTCTCCTCGCCACCATGGAAGTCAGGCGGAATGGGCAGGCCGTTGTTGAAGTAGTTCGGGTCGAGTAGAGCTCCGGTGCCGCCAACATGGGTGACGATCGGGATGCCCGCTTCTTGAGCCTGAGCCCAGACCCGGTCGAGCCCAATATGGCTGGGTGAGTGGCCTGCGGGACAACCTGAAGCGATCAGCAGGGCGCCGGCTCCCATCTCGATGCATTCGGTTGCCATCGCGGCGGCTGCGTCGATGTCGGCCAGGGGCACATACAGGGTCGACAACAAGCGTTGGTCGATCGAACAGAACTCAGACATGGCCCGGTTGTGCGCCCGCGCCGCTCCGTACGCGAGCTCGAGGTCGCCGCTGTGCTCCCACTGGTACAGCCGTGAGTTGTGGAAGGTGTTGAACACCAGCTGTGACGACACGCCAATCGCATCGAGCACTGCCGGTCGGTCTTGGGAGATGAAGGAACCAGGCGCCGCGAAGTTCTTGAGCCCCATGACGTTGGCTGCGCTGTTGGCCCGAAACTCCGGGCTGTGATGACGATCGACGATCTTGGCGAAGGCCGCGTCGACGTCGTCGAGCAGGGTGCGGGTGTCGCCAATCTGGCGCAGCTCGTTCAGATAGCCCGGCTGGGGAATGCGATCGCGAATCGACGCATCCGCATGATCGCGGATCCAGTTCGGCGTTTCCATGATGTGGGCGTCGGCGTCGTGGACAATGCGGCCTTCGATGTAGGGCATCTCGCCATCTTTGTCCCTGGGACTCTGGCAACCAAGTCCAGGTACCGTTAGCCCATGCCCACCCTGCAACCCGACCAGGTCTGCCTTGCCGATCTGCACGCCGCCGCTCAGCGCATCGACGGCGCCCTCGTGTACACGCCGCTCAATCATTCCCTCACCCTGTCGGAGATTTGTGGCACCGACATCCATCTCAAATTCGAGAACCTGCAGTACACGGGATCGTTCAAGGGGCGCGGCGCTCGCAATCGCCTGCTCGACGTGGCTCCGGGTCGAGGCGTGATCGCAATGTCGGCTGGAAACCACGCCCAGGGAGTAGCGCACCATGGTTCGCTGCTGGGGCTCGACACCACCATCGTGATGCCGGCCAACACCCCGTTTGTGAAGGTGGCTCGTACTCGCGATCTGGGAGCAACTGTTGAGCTCGCCGGCGCCGACGTGATGGAGTCGGCTGTTCGAGCCCGCGAGCTGGCCGCTGAACGCGATCTCGAGTTCATCCATCCCTTCGACGACGCGATGGTGATCGCGGGCCAGGGCACTGTGGGCCTTGAGATGTTGGACCAGCACCCGGGCCTGGACGTGATCGTCGCCGCAGTTGGCGGCGGCGGCCTGTCATCGGGGCTGGCGATCGCAGCAGCCGGCCACCATCGGCGCGTCAAGGTGATTGGTGTCCAAACCGAGCGCTATCCATCGATGGCCGATCGTCTTGCAGGCCGGCCATCAACGGCGCTGTCGGGTTCGACGGTGGCCGACGGTATTGCCGTGAGTCAACCGGGCTCCATCACGAGCCAGATCCTCGCTGAGCACAATGTCGAGGTGCTGGTCGTCAGCGAGTCGGCGATTGAACAGGCCATCGCCATGCTGCTCGAGATAGAAAAGACCGTGGTCGAGGGCGCTGGAGCTGCAGCGCTCGCAGCATGTCTCCAGTACCCCGAGGTGTTCGCCGGCCAGCAGGTGGGCCTCGTGCTGTGCGGCGGCAATATCGACCCGCGCACGTTAGGTGTTGTTGCGCTGCGCGGTCTGGCGAGCCAGGGTCGACTGAACCGGGTGAGGGTCGAACTTGACGACACCCCAGGCGGGCTGGCGCTGGTGTCAAAGATCATCGCTGAGGCCGCGGCCAACGTCGTCCAAGTCGATCACGATGGTCTGGGGTCGACGGGCGCCCGCAGCACGGTGCTCGAGCTTCGGATCGACACTCTCGATGCGGCCCACGCCCAACAAGTCATCGATGACATCCAAGCCGCTGGCATCCAGGCCACCCTCGTCGACTGGTAAACCACCGCCTCGACGGTCAGCTGCGGACGAGGCGTCCGGGGAGCTCGCCGGTGAACTCGTCGTGCTCTCGGGTGACCACGCCGGCCACGATGGTGGCTCGATAGCCCGTGGCCGCCTGCAACAGCCGCGAGCCCTGGGCTGGCAGGTCGTGGACGAGGCGGGGCGGTTCGAGGCGAAGGGCGTCGAAGTCGATGATGTTGAGGTCGGCCCGCTTGCCGACGGCGACGACACCACGGTCGGCGAAACCGAACAGGGCCGATGTGTCGTGGGTCATCTTCTTGACCACCTCGGCCAAACCCAGCCGTGGACCGACTGCCCGATCCCGGGCCCAGTGGGTGAGCATCCAGGTCGGGGTCGACGCGTCGCAGATGAAGTTGGCGTGGGCACCGCCATCGGCGAGGCCAAGCACGGCGGCGGGGTGGCGCAACATCTCATAGAGCGCATCGCCGTTGCCATGGCTGTACCCGAGGAACGTCATCAGTAAGAAGGCGTGGCCGTCGTTGTCGCGTAGCCGTTCGTAGTACTCCTCGACGTCGGTCACGCCAGCCGCCGCCGCGCGGCCTCGGATCGAATCGGCTTCCGTTGGTTCGTAGTTGACCGGGTCGCCGAGGACATAGGTCCGGTCGTGGGCCCGCAAGAACACTGCCGCAATGGGACTCACCTGGGCGATGCGGGCCTCGATCTGCATCGACTCTTCGATGAGGGCTGCCTTGAGAGCTTGGTCGCCCATGGCCGCAGCCTGTTCGGCAATCGACAGGTCAAGCAGCGCGGCAAACGACGGACAGTCACGGAATCGGTGGCGACCTTGCAAGCCGAGCAGCATGCCGAACGGTCGGCCCGCAACTTGGGGGATCACCTGGTGGCCCGCGGCCTGGGCATCGGCCGACAGGTCCATGAACTCGCGCCAATCGTCCGGAGCGACCAGGTTCTGCAACATGAGCCAGGTGACCGGCCGTTCGATGTGTTCGGCCAGACGGGTCATCCAATCCATCTCAAGCCGGGGGGCCACGATGTCTTCGCCTGCGACCCCGGCGGGGGCGACCTCAAAAAGGCCCTTGCCGGCGCGCTGGAGGGCCCGCCCCAGAGCAAACAACTCGTCTTCGGCGGCGAACGTCCCAGGTACGGGCTCGCCATTCATGGCCCGGTGGGTGATGGTGCGCGATGTCGAGAACCCCATCGCTCCGGCTTCGACAGCCTCGGTCACGATCTGCGACATGGCCGCGATGTCGTCCGATGATGCTGGTTCGTTGGCGGCACCGCGGTCGCCCATCACGTATGCCCGCACCGGCCCGTGGGCAATCAGGGCGGCAACATCGACGGCAAACGAACGTCGATCGAGGGCGTCGAGGTACTCAGGGAAGGTCTCCCACTCCCAGTTCATGCCCTCGCTCAGAGCCGCTCCGGGTATGTCCTCGACGCCTTCCATCAGCTCGATCAGCCAGGCGTGGCGATCGGGGCGAGCGGGGGCGAACCCAACCCCACAGTTGCCCATCACCACTGTCGTGACGCCGTGGGGCGACGATGGCTCGAGGTAGGGGTCCCAGGTGGCTTGACCGTCGTAGTGGGTGTGGATGTCAACGAAGCCGGGCGTGACGACGAGTCCGGTGGCGTCGATTTCGCGACGGCCCGGGCCGATGTGGCCCGGAGTCGTGGAGATCGCGGTGATCACGCTGCCATCGACGGCGATATCGACCCCGTCAACCGGCTCGGCGCCAGTGCCGTCGACCAGTCGTGCGTTGCGGATGACGAGATCGTGTGGGTTGTTCGAACCCTGGCCCATGTGCTGTCCCCCTGAGAGACGGTAAGTATCTCACCGCCAACGGAACCGGACTCAGTCGCGAGCGTCCAGTTGCTTGATCAGGGTCTGTGGCGCCGCCACCCGGTAGGCGTCATCGATCACGGCAGCCACCTCGTCCCAGTCCGGGTCGATGTCGAGCCGGAGTCCGATCCAGCCCCGGTGCCCCACATAGGGAGGAACGAAGAATCGGTCGGGTTCGCGTTCGACGACGTCGGCTTGGAGCCCTGCGGGCGCCGGGCACCACAAGGCGAGTCGCCCGTCGCCGTGGTGGTCGTCCCACAGGTGACACAGCACCTTTTTGTCACGGATAAAGAACGTCGGAGTCATATGGCTGGGCCGTTCGGCCACCTCGGGGAACTGGGCGCAGACCTTGCGCAACCGTTCCAGGGCGGCGCGGCCCTCAGCTGACTCGACGGCCACGGTGTCCTAGGGGAGTCGGCCGACGAAACCGAGGGCTCGTCGCACGATCCGGTCCTGGCCGCCGGTCATCTCTGACGACACCGCGATCCCGGCTGCCTCGGCGGTGGTCAGCCAGTTGAACTCAAGCGCGTCCTGCGATGGGGTGCAATTGCCCTCGATGACCACGATGTAGGCCAGGCTCACTGCGTGCTGGCGAGGGTCATGGAACCCGGTCTGGTAGGGGTCGGGCATGTACTCAGCAACCGTGAACGGGGTGGGTGAAGAGGGCAGCCGGGGAAACGCCTCGGGGCCGAGGTCCTTGTCGAGGTTGCGCATCAGCGCTTCGCGGATGGTCTCGCCCCACATCACTCGGCCCGATACCAAGGAGCGAGAGATCGTGCCATCGGCCTTGGCTCGCAGCAGCAGGCCGATATGGGTCACCTGGCCCAGCTCGTCGGTCTGCACCGGAACGGCCTCGACGTACACCATAGGCACCCGAGCCCTGACGGTTTCGAGGTCGTCGTTGTCGAGCCATTGGGAGTCGGTGTCTACGTCGATGTCGCTCACGGGGTCAGATTCTTGCAGTTGTGACGGTGTTGGTCGGACATCTCGGACATGAACTTCTCCCTGAGGGCCACGCATGTCATGATCTGCACCTCCGAAATCGAGACGTTGAGGTCCTTCGATGGTTCTTGCTACCGCCGCTGTGTGTCGCTCCTTTGGTCAGCCTCTGGCGATCGAGCAGATCGACGTCTCTGACCCCGGACCCGATGACGTGATGGTCGATATCAAGGCATGCGCGGTGTGTCATAGCGACATCACGCTGGCCGAAGGCGGCTGGGGTGGCGTGGTCCCAGCCGTCTATGGGCACGAGGCATCCGGTGTTG
The DNA here is from genome assembly GCA_964350975.1 of uncultured Acidimicrobiales bacterium. Lineage (GTDB taxonomy): Bacteria > Actinomycetota > Acidimicrobiia > Acidimicrobiales > Poriferisodalaceae > JAADHX01. The sequence continues at coordinate 13,341 of CAYGMW010000068.1, forward strand.
TCCGAGCCGTCGGTGATCGTGTTCGGGGCTTTGCTCCCGGCGACCGGGTTGCCGTCCACCTGATCCGCTCATGCGGCACGTGCCGGTCCTGCGAACGAGGCAAGGCCGTCAACTGCAACGCCACCTTCGTTGCCGATCAGGCGCCCGTGCTGCACGACGCCAACGGCGAGCCCCTGGTACGAGGGTTACGCACGGGTGCGTTCGCCAGCGTTGCGGTCGTCGATCAGTCTCAGGTGGCTCATATTGGTGAGGGCATCACCTTCGAAAGTGCGGCCCTGCTCTCGTGCGGCGTCATTACCGGATTCGGGGCCGTGACCAACACCGCCCAGCTCGAGGCCGGCAGCTATGTCGTCGTTATTGGGTCTGGCGGCGTGCGTCTCCACAGCATCCAAGGTGCAGAT
>CAYGMW010000069.1:0-2380 GCA_964350975.1 uncultured Acidimicrobiales bacterium
GACCAGCCAATACGTTCATAGGGCCGGTCGGGGAGATCGGACACGGCGTCGGTTGTCTCGTCGAGCGATTTGCAGATCGCGCGCTGTTGCCCGGGATACCAAAAGAACTCAAAATGTCGCGTCGCGCGCGAGAGCTCGTCGATGGAGCCAAGAACCTCGTCGAGGTCCTGCAGCCAGATGCGCTCGTGCAGTCGATACGCAGGGCGCACCCTGACGGTGAGTTCGGTCATGACACCCAGGGCTCCGAGGCTGAGTTGGCCGGCACGGAACACGTCGGTGTTCGTGGTGGAGTTGGCTTCGATGATCGAGCCGTCGGCGATGGCGAGGCGGAACCCCTCGACCGATGCCGACAGATTCTGATTGTCGATCCCGGTGCCGTGGGTGCCCGTCGAGCACGCCCCGCTCAACGACTGACGATCGATATCGCCTTGGTTGTACAGCGCCACGCCAGCGGCCCGCAGGGGAGCACCGAGTTGGTGGATTCGGGTGCCCGAGCGAGCAGTAGCGGTGGTGCCTGCCACCGACGTAACACCCACCCAGTCGCTCAGATCGATCACTACCCCGTTGCTCGCCGCGACCGCGGAGTGGCTGTGCGTGGCTCCAACGGCTCGTATCTCGCCGCGTGACGACGTGATGGCCTCAGCGATGTCGGCCTCGGCCGCGGGTCGAATGATCGAATGGGGAGTGCTGGTCTCGCGTCCGGACCAGTTCGACCAGATGTGGGTGCTGCCGTCGGACATGGTCCGACGATACGCCGCGCACGTAAGGTGGAACACATGCAGGCGATCGTGTGTGAAGAACTTGGACCCCTCCAGCATCTGAGGATCGACGAACGACCCGATCTGGTCGCGATGCCAGGCACCATCGTCGTGGACGTGGCGGCCGCCGACTTGAGCCATGTCGATGCGCTGTTCATCACCGGCGCTTACCAGATCAAGCCTCCAACGCCTTTTGTTCCTGGCATGCAGTGCGCCGGCACTGTGAGGTCGGTTGGCGACGATGTCGAGGGCGTGAATGTCGGCGACCGGGTCATTGTTTCGCCCGGCCTCGGGGCCTACGCCACCCAGGTGCTCGCCCGTCCGCATCAGGCCGTTCTTGTCCCTGACTCGATGAGTTTCGAAGTCGCCGCCGGTTTCTTGCAGGCCTACGGAACTGCCTGGTTTGGGTTCACCCGGCGGCTGCATCTGCGCGACGGCGAGACCGTGTTGGTCACCGGGGCATCAGGTGGTGTGGGCCGAGCGGCGGTCGACTTGGCGTCAGCGATGGGTGCGGTGGTGATCGCGGCGGCCTCGTCTGAGGAGCGACTCGACGAAGCTCGGGCCGCAGGTGCGGCCCACACGGTGAACTACGCGACCGCCGACCTCACCGCTGAGGTGAAAGCCCTCGTGCCGGGTGGAGTCGACGTCGTGTACGACCCGGTGGGAGGCGACATTGGCTGGAATGCCTACCGCACCCTCGGTGCCCTCGGCCGCTACGGCATTGTTGGGTTCGTCGGCGGTATTGGATCGCTGCCCTCCAACCGAATCTTGCTGGGCAACCGATCGGCGGTCGGCATCGACTGGGGCCACTGGGTCGGCGGCCATCCGCTGGAAAACAACGACATGTTGTCGGACCTGATGGCGTTTGCGTCGACAGGGCGGCTGTCGCCCGCGGTTCCTGAGCTGGTTCCATTCGTCGAGGTCGCCGACGGATTGCAGCGGCTGCTGGACCGTCAGGTCTCGGGCAAGATCGTGCTCAGCTGCTAGGTGCAGCTCACTCAGCAGTCCGTCCGAACCGATGCGGTGAGTGACTGGGCCCTGTCGACCAGAGGCCTGATCTCGCTGGGATGGACCGCGTACGTGATCGGCTCGCCGGTTACTTCCGACACAACGATTCCGGCAACGGTGCCGTCAGCACCGATGATCGGTGCGCCCGAATCGCCAGGAGCAATGTCGAGATCGAGTTCGAGGGCGAGGCGAACCACAGAACCTTGACGGTAGATATCAGTGGAGTTGGTCCACACAATGCGCCTCAGCGACGCGGTCTTGAGCGGGTCGTCGCGCAGGGCAAGCACGGCGGCCACCACGTTGTCGATGCGGTCGCCTCCGAGGGCCAGCGCCGGCCCCGTGTAACCCTCCACTCGCAAGACCGCGATGTCGATGTCGGTGTCCACCACCACTGGTATCGCGTCGACCGTGGTGCCCGCGAGATCGAGGCCAACCACCTCGGATCCTGCGACGACATGGGCGGCCGTGACGAACAACTCGTCGCCGACGGCAACGGCTGTGCCCCGTTCGGGTCGACCACACGCGGTCACCTCGACAGCCACCGTGGCGCCAACAACGTCGGCGGTGTCATCAATATCGATTCCGCAACCTGGTGTTGCCAGCATCGAGACCAG
>CAYGMW010000069.1:2480-13551 GCA_964350975.1 uncultured Acidimicrobiales bacterium
ATCGAGACCAGCATCGCGGCCCCGCGACACAGTCGCCGCGACCGGGTTGAGGCGTTCAGCATGTGAACGTCATGACGGACCAGTCGTCGCGCTGGCCGACCTGGGCCGGGGTCAGCGGCGCCAACAACCGGGCGAGGGCGTCGCGCTGTGACACGAGGTGGCCGGTGCACAACAGTGTTCCGCCCGTGGCAACGCTGGCGATGACTTGTGAGGCAATCACCTCGATGTCAGCGAGCAACATATTGGCCATGACGAGCTTCGCGGGAGCAACACCAGCGAGGGTTCGTCGCGGGGCGCCCACGGCATCGTCAACACCGTTGAGAGCGCTGTTGTGAACCGTGGCCTCCAAGGCTGCATCGTCGATGTCGATCGCGATGACCTCGGTTGCGCCGAGCCGGGCCGCGGCGATCGAGAGCACTCCACTGCCGCAACCAATGTCGATCACCCGGGCTGGAACCGCTGCGATGTCGGCGAGTGTTTCGAGCATCAGCTGGGTCGAGACATGGGACCCCGAGCCAAAGCTCCGGCCAGGATCCAAAACGATTGTGTACTGCTCTGGCTGAGCTGGGTCGAGTTGGGTTTCGGGCGGCACCAGCCATTCCGGGACGAGTGTCCACCTGCCGGCGGTCGTGGTGTCGGCAAACGAACGCCACGCATCGAGCCCGGCATCGTCGGCGACGGGTTCGAGTTGTCCTTGCCAACGTTCCGCGAGCTGGTGCGCGACCTGCGAGTCGTCGAACGCTCCGATCAAAACGAGGCGGCCGTCGACGACTTGTTCTTCCACGCCGAGCGTGCCGGCCACCCACAACGCGTCGGCAACAACGTCGGGGTCATGGTCGCCGACAGTGATGTGCAGCCGAAGAACAGCCATGGTCAGTCGAGCAGGCTCGGCTGACCGGCGTTGGGCCGATCGGTGTCGCGCGGCGGCAGCTTTTCGAGCGCAGCGACCGAGCGTTTGGCGTCGAGCCGGGTCGACTCCGGATCGATGCCGGGGAACGCAGATTGAACATCGCCCGATCGGGCTGCGATCTCAAGCACGAGTTCTTCGACCTGGGTCCACGACGTGGCTCGCAGGCCGTCGATGTCTTGGTTGTAGGGCTGGTCGAACGCGATGACCTCGTTGCCGTGGGCTCGCAAGGACAAGATGTTGTGCGGTGCGTCGTCGATGTACAGATCGGCTTCGACCTCGGGTTTGGCGCCGAGGAAGCAGATGTCGCGATATGGCAGCCGATGTTGATCAAGCCACTCGGCCGTATCGGCCACCGCGATCGCGTGGCCCCAGTTCACGTACAGACGATGGGTGATGATCCGGATCCAGATGCCAGCGTCGGACAATCGCCACAGTGCCTCAGGTGCACCCGACACCACGGGCATGGTGCGAAACATGCGGCGCTGCAGGACCGCAATGCGGTGCAGGCGTTCGAAGTCGCCTTCGCCCAGACCCCATTCGTTGAATCCCCACGAGCGCTGCAACGGCAGGGACTCAGGATCGACGCCGAGTTCGTCGGCAACAATCAGTCGAAACGCCTGGGTGTGGTCGGCGCACACCCCATCGAGGTCGACACCGAGTACGAAGTTTCCATGAGGCACGGGGGAAAGTATGCCGACGACGTTGGGAGTTTGTGTCGCCGGCAGGTGGTGGCCTACTCGTAATGCGCTGTCTGCGCGATGGCACGTTCGACGATGCCGGCCACGAGGGCTGGGTCGACACCGACCATCCGCAGCACTGTGGTGGTGAACGCATGCTCGCTCGCTCGTGCGGTGTCGGGGTCGTCAACGAGCTGGATGAGGCACTGGCGCAGCACACCGAGGAGCATCCACGACGATGCATCGGCATTGGCGACGTCGAACACTCCTTGCTCGATGCCGAGTTCGATCACCGACAGCAGGGTTGAGCGGAGTTGGACCGTGGTGGGTACCTCGCTGCGAGCGAGCGATTCGCTGGTGAATCGGGCCCATTTGGGGTCGGTGATGGCTCGACGGCAGAGCACCACAAACGACACTGCGATGCGGTCTGCTTCGGTCGCAAAGGGGCTAGATCGCATGGTGCGAACGTCGTTCATCCATTCGGCGAGAGCCGTTTCCGACAGCTGCTTCAGGAAGTCTTCTCGGTTCTCGAAATGGTTGTAGAACGATCCGAGGGCAACGTCGGCGCCGTCGGTGATGTTCGCAATTGTCAGCCGGTCGAGGCCGCGTTCGGCAATCGTCGCGACCCCCGCGTCGAGCAGGGCTTGTCGCGTGCGGGCCCGCCTGCGCTCCATCCGGTTCGAGCCCGACGGTTCGACTTCGGCTTGCACGGGTACTGTTGGCGTGCTCTGCGACTGATCCACACCGTGTTACTAGCAGATTGCGCCCACTAATAGGAGCATTCTGCGGTCGGGTGAACGCTGACGGTGGTTGGCGGTAAAGTTGAGTGAACGTTCAGACGCTCAGAGCGAGCGAGTGCGTGGAATCTTTCGTGAATCTGTCTCAGCGGCGGCGCAGTCGACGCTTTTTGGGCTCCGCGTCAACGTTGGCGTGAGGGGCATCTGGCCACTGCTCTTGCACCGCGACCAGCCCCTCGTGTCGGACGGATTCGAGCTCTTCTTGGCTGAACGGGGTGTCGCGCGGGTCGAGGGCCCGGTAGCGCCGCTCGGCGGCACGCAATGTGTCAGGTCCGAGCAGATCGTCAGCAAGCGATACCGGCGCCCAGTCGGCGCGCGGGACGATGAACAGATAGCCGTCGGCCAACTCAGCGAGGTCGAATGGGCCGAGTTTTCCGTCCGCCATGCCTCGCACATCGTGTACTCGAACATTGCCGAGAGTGCTCTTGGCTAACGACAGGCCGAAGTGAGACTCGGGATCAGGGCTGGCCGCGACCAGTTCTTCGACCCGTTCAAGGGCTGAGTTGTCGTCGATGGCACCGTGGAACACGATCCGGGCGATACCTTCGCCCATCCAGTTCGACAGCAGCACCCCAGGAGCCACGATGGGCCGACCATCGAGGTGCTCAACCAGTCGGGTGTTGGTGCGGGCGGCGTCGGCGTACACCACAGCGCGTTCGCCCGTCCTCAGCACCTCAGTGGTGATGATGTTGGCCATGTGGGCCGCGGTCACGTCGCGGTAGTGGCCGCCCAGCCACCAGTCGCGCAGCTCGGTCTCGCCCGCGGATCGGCCGTCGAGTAGGTCGGGGTCTTCGACATAGGAAGGCAGGCCGGCGGCGACAACGCGAAACGGGGGCCAGCCGTCGGGCCGGTTCTGGTTGTGCTGCCACACAGCGTGCAGCACGCCGATGTATTCCTCATAGCCAAATGCGGCACCCATCAGGTCGACAAACAACGCCACGGCGAGGCGTCGATTCCACGTCTGGGCTTGGCACAACTCGTCGAGGTCGCCCTGGCGGCGAGAGTTGGTGAACTCCCACACCAGGTTCGACACGCCAGCGTGGTGCAGTGGGGTGATGGCTTCGGCGACCATGTCGAGGTGCTGGCTGACGCCGCGTTGGTCGCCGAGCATCACGATCTGGTGCGACCGGGTTGCCGAGACGAGGTAGTCGATCGGCGATGGCAGCCCGGAGCGTCCTGATGGCGTGGATGCGGCCGCGTTCGGTTCCGAAGCCGACCCTCGCTCGCTGGTTTGGTTTCGATCTGGACTTTCGTCTGGGCCCGCGGGTCGGACTTCGAAGACGTCGCTCACGCTTCCTCACTTCGCCGGCGTCGGCAGTTGGACAACAGCTGTCAGGCTAAGCCAGAGTTACGCCCCGACCGACCTGAGCGTCATCTCGATGACTCCCGCAGCGGTATCGACCGCAGCGCGTATCTGTTCGATGTCGTTGTCGGGGCGTCGGTGGGCTCCGTGGAGCATCCGTCGGCGTGCATCAGCCAGATCGATCGACTCAAGCTGGTCTGACGCTTGTAGCGGGGCGTCCAGGCGCTGGAGTGGCTCGAGGAAGACCCATCCGTGAGCGAGCCGGCTCAGAGGAGCGGGGTCGTGGGCCAACTGGTTGGGAAGAACCGCCAACGGGCTCAGTGAGATGTCGAACCCGACCGGAAACTTGGGCCCATCGGCTCGGGCAAATGCCATATCGATCAGGCCACCAGCGGCATAGACAAAATCGGCACCGGTCGCTGGATCAGCGGGAAACGGCTGATGCAGCAACACCGTGGTGACCCGGTCGGCGCGCTGGGCAAACAGATGGTTGGCAGCGCCAAGGACGTGGTCGTCGTTGCGCTCGATGTCGTAGCGGTCGCGGGTCGGATCGTAGCGACGGCGGTGATGGGTGAGCGCATTGGTGGTCGAACATGACACAACGGCCCGGTGGCGAGGGCGCAGGATCTCGGCGTCGATCACGGCGGCCATGAATCGCGCAGCCGGGCCCCGGGTGCGCAGATGGGGCCACGCCTGGGGCGTCGTGAGATCAGCCCGGTCGGTCACATTGTCGTAGTCGAGTTCGTAGTCGAGGCCAAGGATCCGAAACGCGGGTGCATCGCGGTCGCGGTGTTGGTTGACCTCCCACGCGGCGCGCAACACATCGACGCGGCTTCGGGGCACGAGGCCGTGCCGCATTCCCCAGCGGACAACGGCATCGAGTGCTCCGATCTCGTCGAACTCGGGAGCGGTGACGATCGCGTCGAGACGCTCCTGATCGTCATGGAGCAGCCATTCAGCGCCGAAATGCCAGACGCCAGCGGCCGCGAGGTGCTCGATCAATCCAGCGATGAACTGGCCCGACTGTTCGGTTGGTAGATCTTCGCCCAAGAACACGACATCGTGGGTGGTCAAGGTGTGAGCGATGTACGCCTCAGGCGTCGACCCAGTAGTGGCGATGTGATGGCCGAGCTTGGTGACCAGTGCTGCGTCGTGGGCATCGAGCATGGACCGCTGGCGGAAACGTTCGAGGCGCTCCAAGGTCTCGTTATCGGCGTCGCGGTTCACGCCTGATGAGAGTACCTCGCGTCTAGTTGTCGGAAACCTTGCGGGCCAACAAGCCTGCGGCGGTGCCGATCAGCACACCGCCAAGGGCGGCCCGCCCCTGCTGGGATTTGGTGGCTTCGGCATACCGGCGATCGATCTCGGATCGCTGCGCTGCTCGGCGCTGGGTTGCGAGTTTCTCGATTGATGCGTCGACTTCGGCGCCGAGGAGCACCGAAAACGCGGTGACGTACAACCACAACAGCAGGGCCGTGATGGCACCCAAGGTTGCGGCGCTCTCGCTGAACTTGTCGACGTTGGCGGTATAGATCGACAGCAACGCCGACATTGCAATCCAGACCAAGGTGGCGACGATTGCGCCCGGGGTCGTCCATCGGAATCGGTTGAAGGGCCGGTTCGGGCCCAAGTTGAACAGGACCGACACGGCCATTGACATCAACACGATGAGCACGGGGAACCGCAGGATGCCGATCGCGACTCGGCCGGCAGATCCGAGATCGATGGCTGCGAGCACGGCGGGGAGGACAGCGAGCCCGAACACCGCAACCACGAGCATCAAGATCGCGCCGAAGGTGAATGCCAGCGCCGTGCCGCGAAGGCCCACAAACCCGCGGGTTTCGCGGAATCCGTACACATTGTTGAGCGCTGCGATGAGGTGTTTGATGGCTGCCGACGCCGACCAGACCGCCGCGATAATGCCGATCGCTACTGCAATGCCCAGACCGCCCGAGCCCGAGTCGGCAATACCAGACAGCTGTGAGGCCAAGAAGTCTTGGGTGGTCTCGGGAGCGCTGCTCAACGCGTCCTTGATCTGGGAAGTGATCTCGTCGGGGTCTGAGATCAGCCCATAGACCGAGATGGTCGCGGCGAGCGCGGGGAACAGTGACAAGAACCCAAAGAAGGCAATCCCGGCCGACGCAACCGGGACGTTGTCCTGCTTGAGTGCATCCTTGACTTCAAGGGCTACGTCCTTGAGGTGTCCCACTCGCGACGTCGTCATTTTTTGGTACTCCGCATCATGTCTCGTGGCCCCGGGACCAGGCGTCAGGCTCGGTCTGCCTGCGGGGTCGCCGGGCAAGCGCCATTAGGCTACCGACCGCTCCAATGCTCCGAGGGGGAACCTGTGCCGATGCGGCTCTACAACACTGCAACCCGCTCCGTCGTGCCGTTCGAACCAGGCCCGGTTGTTTCGATGTATGTATGCGGGATCACCCCGTATGACTCGACCCATCTGGGTCATGCTCGGACCTACCTCACCCACGACTTGATTGCCCGCCGATTGGTCGACCTTGGTCACGAGGTGCAGATGGTGCGCAACGTGACCGACGTCGACGATTCGATCTTGCCCAAGGCTCGCGAGCTCGGCGTCGATTTTCGCGATCTCGCAGCCCAAGAGATGCGTCGTTTCCACGCTGACATGGAGGCCCTCGAAGCCTTGCCGTTGTATGCCGAACCGTGGGCTACGGGTTCGATCGATCCCATGATCGAGCTGCTCGAACAGCTCAAAGCTGCAGGACACACCTACACCGTCGACGGCACGACCTGGTTCGACGTGTCGACCTTTGAGCGCTTTGGCGAGTTCAGCGGCTATTCACATGACGAGATGGTTGCGATCGCTCGCGAGCGTGGCGGAACCCCTGACGACGACCGTCAACGCAACCCCCTCGACTTCGTGTTGTGGCTGCCCTCGGCGGCTGACGAACCATCGTGGGACTCCCCAGTCGGAGCGGGACGCCCCGGCTGGCATCTGGAGTGTTCGGCCATGTCGGCCGCGGCCGTCGGTACACCGCTTGACCTGCACGGCGGCGGCGACGACCTCGTGTTTCCGCACCACGAATGTGAGATTGCCCAAAGCGAATCAGTCGCAGCGGCGCCTTTTGCCAAGCACTGGACCCACGGCGGCATGGTTGGCTACGAGGGCACGAAGATGTCCAAGTCGCTGGGCAACCTGGTGTTTGTCAGCGATCTGAGAGCGACCGGTGATGCACGAGCCATCCGCTTGGCGCTGATGCCTCACCCGTATCGCGATGCCTTCGAATGGTTCGATCACGAGTTCGACGATGCCATGGCCGATCTCGATCTCATGATTGATGCTGTGGCTGGTGCGCCGGTGGCGAGTGGCCCTGTCGCCGCCGATGTTCGCGCAGCCCTTGACGACGATCTCGATACGGTCTCAGTTCTCGCCACCTTGAAAGCTGCCGCCAGTGCGATTGGCTCGTCGCTCCAAGGGGCGCCCGGTGCCGGCGATTTGGCCGCGGCGCTCGAAGTTGTTGGCATCAATCCTCACCGAGGTGTGCACCGGTCGGGCCAGCTTGCATAGCGTGTATCCCATGGACCGGAACTCGAGCCGTGACAGCACTGACCGACGCACCACACCCGCGTCCGGAAGCCCGATTCCTGTGCCCGCGGAACCGTTGCATCGGTGGATCATGCCGCTGTGGTTCGCTGTCGGTGCCGCGATGTCTGCGTTGAGCGTTGCTTGGTGGATGCGTCGTAGAGCCCGGTGACTGTCCCACCCGTGGGGCACACTGCCGATGTGCCAAGCCCAGCCAGTAGCAGCCCAGAACGACGAAGGTTCGTGTCTGCGTCATCGGCGTCGACCTTTCGTCAATGCCAGCGCCGGTGGGGCTTTCGTTATGTCGACAAGCTCCCAGATCCGCCGGGCATCGCAGCCCTGGTTGGCACGTTCGTACATCGGGTCCTTGAAGAGTTGTTGGCTCTCGAACCAGACCGCCGCAGCCTCGACGTGGCGAGGACCATGGCCCGCGACCTGTGGCCCGAGATCGAACACGATGCCGCCTATGTCGACCTTGGCCTCGACCAGGCGGCGGGCAAGGCCGTGCGTTGGGACGCGTGGCGTCTTGTCGAGGGCTACTTCGCGATCGAGGACCCCACCCGGGTCGAGGTGATCGAGCGCGAGCAGCGTCTCGAAGTCGAGCTCGATGGTGTTCCCTTCGTCGGGATTGTTGACCTCGTCGAGCAGAGGTCTGGCCATGTGGTGGTCACCGACTACAAGACCGGCAAGCCTCCTGGAGAGCGCTTCCAGGCCGATCGGCTGCATCAGGTGCAGTTGTATGCGGCCGCTCTTGATGCTGCCGGTGTTCGCCCCGAACGGGCCCGGTTGTTGTATGTCCGCGGGCGCAGCATCGATACCGACGTCACCGATGCTTCGATTGGTGCCGCGGTCGAAACCCTGCAGTCCACCTGGTCCGACATTGTCGAGGCCGAACGCTCGGGCAACTTCGCGCCGACGACGGGCCCGTTGTGTGCGTGGTGTCCTTACCAGGAGCACTGTCCTGAGGGGCGCGCCGAGGTCGAGCGTCGTTATGGTCCGCCGGTCTGATCTGCAGCTCGGCTGCTCGTCAATGAAACCGGAACTCGACGGTGCGCTGCTCGAGATTGGCTGACACCAGTTCGACATTGACGACGGTGCCGGGAGTGGCGGTTCCGTTGACGACAGCGGTGATGGCCGGGTCGGCGATCTGGATAGCGGAGCGACCGTCGCGCCGGTTGGCGGTCACTGTTGCAGCAAACGACTCGCCGACTCGATCGATCACCAGGGCAGCCTCGACGAAGTCGACCATGGCCCGGTCAAGCTGCGACTCAGCCCGTCGGGCCCGTCCCATGGTGGCGGGAAGCTCGTGGAGTTCGGCGAGCACCCACTCCGGAGGCCGCTGACCGTTGCAGATCGCGAGCGCGATCTCGTTTGCGTACCGATCGCATAGGCGTCTGAGAGGAGCGGTGACGTGGGCGTACTCCGAAGCAATCGCCCAATGGCGTCGATCGTCGGGGACGACGCCATCGAAGGCGACATAGTCGGCGCCCCGGAGCGCCCGTACGGCCGATGTCAGCAAGGCGACGTGGCGAGGGCTGTTGGGGCGGAGGTCGCGGACCCGGTCCGCGTAGTTCATCGATTCGGGCCATGCGATACCCAAGCTCAGCGCTGACAGCCGGATCTCGTCCAGGGTGCGCTCGTCGGGGTCGGGCAGCGTCCGCAGCAGGCCGACCTTGGCTTCGACCATCAGCTGGGCGGCCGCCATGCCCGTCAGTAACGAGATCTGGGCGTTCCAGTTCTCGATGGGCAATGATTCGTCGTAGACCAGTTCGTAGTGGCCATCGACGTCAACGACCGCTTGGGCCGGAAGACTGAGCGAGACGCCGCCTCGCTCGCGCTCGATGTCCAATCGGAGCTCGCCTACCTCGCGCAGCGCCATCAGCGTTGGCGATCCGTCACCGGCGTCGATTCGGCGCTGGGCTTCGGCGTAGGACAGCTTTTCGACGCTTCGGACCATGGCTCGCTGCACCGAAGCCTCAAGCAGTGCCCCGTGGGAGTCGAGCTCAAGGGTCCAGACGTTGGACGGCCGGGTGGTACCGGCGAGCAAGCTGGCCGCACCTTCGCTGATCGACGTCGGGTACAGCGGAGTTCGCATGTCGGGCGAATAGCGCGTCAGGCCGCGATCGTGGGCCTCCTGATCGATCGGCCCTCCCGGCGCCACAAACGACGTGGGGTCGGCAATGGCGTACAACACCGTGAACCCTCGTCGGTGTGTGTTGATGAAAACCGCCTGGTCGAGATCGGTCGACGTTGGCGGATCGATCGTGACGAAGGCCACCGTGGTGAGATCGACGGGGCCAACTCCGGCGCGTGGGTGGCCAGTTCCGGCCGACAGCGCCGACGTAGCGGCATCGCGTGCGGCCTGTTCGACCTCCGTTGAAAAGCCGTCTGGAACACCAAGCTCGTATCTGATTGCCGCGAAACCTTCGGTCAGCTTGCCGTGGTGGTCGATGCTGCGCAGCGGGGGTTTCATGAACCTTGACGCTAACGGATTCCACTGGTCTCATCGCCGGTAGCGGGTCTGGCTAGTGTTGCCAACCGTGCCTGAGCTCCCCGAGGTTGAAACGGTCCGGCGGGGCCTTGAGCCCATCGTGAGTGGGGCCCAGGTGGTTGCCAGCTGGGGTCATAGCAGCGCGAAGTTCGCCCAAGCCAGCGAGATCACCGGGGTCGAATTCGAGTCGATCGCCCGTCGGGGCAAGTACCTCATTGTGGCGCTCGACGATGGGCGCGAGCTCGTGGTGCACCTTGGCATGACGGGTCAGCTCACCTGGGTGCCGGAACCCGCTGATCCGCCTGACGGCTATGTGAGGGCATGGTGGCAGACCACTGCGGGCGGCCGGTTGCAGCTGCGCGATGTTCGTCGTTTCGGCCGGATCGCGGTGGTGGACGCGGGCGACTATCGGTCGATGCCGACGCTTCACCACCTCGGGCCGGAGCCCTTCGACGCGCAACTCTCCCCAGAGGTCTTCTGGGCGTCGCTGAAGTCCACCAACCGGCACGTCAAGACGGCGTTGCTTAGCCAGAGGCCGATCGCGGGGGTGGGCAATATCTATGCCGACGAGGCCTGCTGGCTGGCCCAGGTGTCGCCCGTGAGTCGCCGGGTGACCAGAGCCCAAGCACGCGCCTTATTGGACGCGATCCGCGAGGTGTTGGCGGCAGCTATCGACCATGGGGGCACCACCCTGCGGGACTACCGCACCGCCGATGGAGGCCACGGGGAGAACCAGTTCCACCTGAGCTGTTATGGCCGCTCCGGCCAGCCCTGTGTGCGATGCGGGACCTCGCTGAGGTCACGCTCTGTGGATGCTCGGACCACCACGTGGTGTCCGAACTGTCAGCCGAATCGCTGACTCAGCTGGGGCGGGGCTGGCACCTTGGACAGAACCAGATCGAGCGGCCGGCAACCGACAACATCTCGATCGATGTGTCGCACCGGCGACAGCCAAGCCCGGAGCGTTTGTAGGCATAGAGCCGGTCGGCGTTGGTCAACTTCGCCGGGGGAACCCCGTCGGCATCGGCTCCGAGCACGGTGACGATCCGATTGAGCTCGACGCCCAGCGACAACAGTTCGATGGTGAGTTGCCAGAGTTCTTCGAGCTGGGCGGTGCTCAGCGCCTTGCCGGGCGTTGAGGGGTGGATCCCGGTGAGCAACAGCAGTTCGGCCCGATACACGTTGCCGATACCGGCGATGACGTTTTGGTCGAGCAGCAGGGCCCCGATGGCCTTGTTTGACCGCTGAACCTGATCGAAGAACCGATGTGGGTAGGCGTCTGGCCGCAGTGGGTCGCGGCCGAGTTTCGCCCCCATTTCGTCGGCTTCGCGCCG
>CAYGMW010000070.1:0-995 GCA_964350975.1 uncultured Acidimicrobiales bacterium
ACCGCGGTCGAGAACCTGGCGTTGTTGTGCCCGACCCATCACCGGCAGTTGCATCGCATGGGAGCCACGCTCCAACACGGCTCGGGCGATCACCAATGGCGACTGATCGACCAGACCGGCCGGGTCACCGCCGTCTGGACCAACCCGGCCCCCGCCCACGACACCGCTCGAGCGGGGCCAACCCAGATCGACCAAGGCCCGGAGCAGCTGTTGTTGAGTTAGCCCTCTGCGGCGCATGCTCGTTGGCTCGTGGGCGATACGGTGGCGGTTCACCCCTCGCCCACCAGGAAGCCCACGATGTACGACACCCGCCGAGGCGCCAACCCCGCAGCCATCGATCTGCGCTCTGACACGGTCACCACACCCAGCGTGGGGATGAGGGCCGCGATGGCCGCAGCCGAGGTCGGCGACGACGTCTATGGCGAAGACCCCACGGTCAACCGCCTCGAAGCCGAACTGGCCGAACGCCTCGGAAAAGAGGCCGCCATGTACTGCTCGTCGGGCACCCAAAGCAATCTGTGTGGTGTCTGGTCGCACTGCAATCGGGGCGACGAATACATCATCGGCGACGCTTACCACGTGTTTCGTTACGAGGCCGGTGGCACGGCGGTGCTCGCCAGCACCATGCCGTTCCCGATAACCACCCAGCCCGACGGCAGCCTGAGGGCCGCCGACGTCGCTGGGGCCATCAAGGCCAACGACCAGCACTTCCCGCCATCGCGGCTGCTCTGTCTGGAAAACACCAATAACGGCAAGGTCCAGACTCCCGACATGATGGCCGGACCCATTGCGGTCGCTCGCGAACATGGCCTTGGGGTCCACCTTGACGGGGCCCGGGTGTTCAACGCGTCGGTGGCCCTTGGAATGGACATTGCCGATCTGGTCGCACCGTTCGACACCGTGTCGATCTGCCTCAGCAAGGGCCTCGGTGCTCCGATCGGGTCGGTGCTCGTTGGTCCGGCCGAACACATCGCCAAAGCCCGCCGGGCCCGCAA
>CAYGMW010000070.1:1005-13389 GCA_964350975.1 uncultured Acidimicrobiales bacterium
CCCGCAAGCTGCTCGGTGGTGCCATGCGTCAAGCCGGCATCTTGGCTGAAGCTGGACGCTATGCGCTGGCCAACCATGTCGACGGTCTGGCCGCCGACCACGCGAGGGCCACCGCCCTGGCCACCGCACTCGACGCCCACCCGGCCATGAGCACGGGCGGGGGAGCCAACACCAACATGATCTTCGTCCACATGGACATCGAGGTCGCCGAGCGATTCGCCGCCGCGATGGCCGCTGTTGGCGCCAACGTTGGGGTTCCGGCTACGACGATGCGGCTGGTGCTTCACCGCGACATCACCGACGAACACCTCGACACCCTCATCGGGGCCATCGCCACCATGGCCTAGTCAATATCGGACTTGCGGAGGGGTCAGTTTTCGTCGCCGAGAACCGATGGCTGGGTGGTGGCCCAGACCACCACTCCACTTGTCGACCATCGTGAGACCGCCAGATGTACACCTCGACGTCCAAGACATCGAGCCGCCTTGGATTCTTCTTCTTCCTCATCGCGGCCGTGTCCACGGTGTTGATCAGCAACGCAGTCCGCGACGCATCGGCGTTGCAGGACCAAACAGGGCTGCCGGTAGTTCCCCGCACCGACACCCCGCGCATTGTTGGCGGTACGGTCACCGACCAGGCGTTGGTCGGCGACCTGGTCATTGTCGTGGGCACGTTCGAGTCGGTGGTCGACACCGATGGCACCGAAGTTGACCAGAAGTATCTGGTTGCCTACAACATCGACTCCGGCGCAGTGGATCGCGACTATGACCCAGTGTTCGATGGCGAGGTCATCGCCGTCGAACCCGATGGGTTCGGCGGTGTGGTGGTCGGTGGCAAGTTCAAGTCAATCGACGGCGAGGACCAGCTGAGACTGGCCCGTCTCGACGATCGCGGCGAACGGGTGAGGTCGTTCAAGGCCGAAGCCGATGCCAAGGTCGTGGCGATCGCGGTAGCAAAGAACCGGGTGTACTTCGGTGGCCCATTCAACGCGGTCAAGACCGATGGCACCTGGACCCAGCGGGGCCGTCTGGCGGCTGTGATGGTCGCCGACGGAGCCCTCGATACCCGGTTCGACTTCTCGATCGATGGCGCCGCGGGCCGTGGTGGCGAGCTCAGCGTCAAGGGCCTCGGTATTGCCGGCGACGACCTGGTGATCTCCCACTCAGGACTCGAAGTCAACGGCCAGCGTCGTGTCGGCGCCGCCATTATCGACCTGACCCCGGTGCGGACCCCAACCCTTCGGGCGTGGCAGACCGACTTCTACGACGACAACTCGATTGCGGTCGGGATACCGCTGGCCAACACCGAGTCCGCGGTGTCGCCCGACGGGACCTATTTCGTGGTCGTCCATTCCGGCGGCGACCAACCCCTGTCTGGGCGTGACGCCGCGGTGCGATTCCCGGTCGCGGGCGGCGCAGGCGTTCAGCCCGACTGGATCTCGCGTCATTTCGACTCGATGTTTGCCGTCGGCATCTCCGACAAGGCCGTCTTTGTCGGCGGCCACTTCCAGTATCAGGAAGCTCCGGGTTCGCCCGATCCGTTCCCCGGCGACCCCAATATCAACTACGGAGCCGGCTCCGCGGGCCAAGGTGCGGCCCAGCTCGGTAACCAGGTTGTGGCCCGCCAACAGATCGGCGCCCTCGACCCCGAGACGGGCAAGTCGTTCAACTGGAACCCAGGCGCCGATGCCGCAATCGGTGTCGAATCACTCGTCGTGATCGACCGCGGCCTGCTCGTCGGCCAAGACGGCGACACCCTCGGGTCGAAGAACATTGGCCGACATGGGTTCTTTGACATCGAACGCGATGTCGATCCCGAACCAGAACTCACGACCCGGCTCACCTCACACTTCAACGGCGAACTCGTCGATCAAGGCGCGGTCGTGTTCAGCGGCACCGCCACTGACGGTCAAGGCATCGGGTCGGTTCAGCTGGCGATTCGTGAGGTCAGAACCGGCAAGTACGTGCAGCCTGACGGCACGCTCGGCGAGTGGGTTGGCATCGCCGCCGCGGTCGACCAGGTCGGCGCCAAGAATGTGTCGTGGACCGCGACCGTCCCGATGAACACCCTCGGGCTGTTCACGGTGCAGGCCAAGGCCTTCACGATTGATGGGCGCAAGGATCGCGACCCGTCCCTCACTGATGTCGAGGTCCGGCCCGCGAACGATCTGCTGCCCAACCTCGACTTTGGCCCCCGAATCATCACCGACGGGCGGGTCGAGGTCACCGGCACGGCCAACGACGATCGTGGCATTGTCTCGGTGCGGTTGTCCGTTCAGAACCTTGACACCGGACTGTATCTGCAGCCCGACGGCAGCTTCGGCCCGCAGGGGCGCTCGTATGCAGCCACCCTCGGTGCTCCCGGCCTCCCTGAGACCACGTGGAGCGCCGCATTCGACATCAACCAAGATGGTCGCTTCAGGATCTCGGCCGAGGTGATTGACACCGCCGGCCAAGACGACGGCAAGTTCGAGTACGTGCACGTCACCATTGCGGTCAACGACGTCACACCTGAGGTGGGCATCGACCAAGCAGGCGTCCTCGAAGTTGTTGCCGATGAAACACTCACCATCACCGGCACCGTGATCGACGACCGCGGGCTCGAATACGTTCGGGTCCGGGTGATGGACCAGCTCACCGGCGACGGCACAAGGCCAAACAACAGCTTCGGATCGGCCGCGACGTGGGTCAAGGTCACTGGTGTTGATGGGGTCGCGAACCGGAACTTCACCTACACCAGCCCGGCACTGTCGCCAGGTTTCTACACGATCCAAGTACAGGCCGCAGACCTCCTACGACAGGTCGCGACCGTCACCCGCTTGGTCGAAGTCGGCCCCATCGGCGACGTTCGACCCGTCAGTGCCGTCAATGAGCCCTACGTCCCCGACGCCAGCCGCACTGTGACCCTCACCGGGCGCATCACCGACGACCAGGGTGTGCAGTCGGGTCAGATCTATGTGCGCAACTTTGCGACCAAGCAGTGGATCGGCCCAGATGGTTCGACCAATGCCAGCCCGGTGGCCCACGCTGCAACCCTCGCCAGCCCAGGAGCACGGTCGACCGACTTCACCTGGACATGGCGGGTCCCCGACGAGGGCCGATACCAGATCTACTCGTTGGCAACTGACACTGGTGGCCAGCGCTCCCAGATCAGGGCCGCCAACACCACGCACCTGTGGTTCGTGCCCAACGATGCGGTTCCCGTGGTGGGGCGCAACACGCCAGCCGATGGGGCGACCGTCACCGGCAGCCAACTCTTTGTCACCGGTCGGGCCACTGACGATGTCGCCGTCACCTCGGTTCGGGTTCTGGTGCGAAGGACGGGTACTGCAGAGTTCTTGAGGCCCGATGGAACCTTTGGTCGAGCGGCGTGGCACAGCGCGTCGCTGACCAACCCCGACCGGCCCGGAACCAACTGGGACTTCGTGTCGTCAGTGGTACCCGCCGGGAACTACACGATCACGTTGCGAGTGACCGACAGCACCGGCCGCTCTGTCGACGACGTGTTCGCCGTCAACCTCGAGCGCTGAACACCAGCACCCAGCCGGGGCGGAGGGTCAAAACAGCGACGCCTGAACCTCGACCGCATCGGGAACCATGTCGCCAACCTCGATGACGAGGCCCGACAACTGGCCGAGGTCGGCGACGAAGCGATCAGCCGAGCTGGGCCGTTCAATGAGAGCGACCTTGCCGATCACGTCGACGATGATGAGGTGATGTTGCCCCCGGTCGAGGCGGTTCGGGTAGCCCAGCGCCCCAGCCCAACGGGCATCGTCGAGCGACGGGTTCGACCACGGGGTGGACGTCGGCTCAACACCGGCCTGTCCGAGGTCGTCGGTCAACAGCTCGGCAATGAGCCGGTGGACGTCGGCAACACATCGTTCGAGCTCGCCGTTCAGGGTGGCCGAATCACAGGGGTGGAGATGGCCTCGGAGTTTTCGCGACACCGACACGGCCTGGGTGATGCCGAGCTGTTCGGTGACAGCGTCCTCGAGATCGCGGATCCGGTATCCATCTGTGGTGGTGGCTACATAGACGCCATGCCAGGCGCCCTGTTCGGCCAACCGGACTCCACCCGAGGCACCCGCGGTCGTGCCGACCTTGATCGTGCCGTCGCCGAATGCGGCCAGATAGAGCCGGTGAGGCTGGTCGAGGTGGGCGGCTTGGCGTTGGTCGACATAGGCCCGGCCGAGCTTGTGGGCCTGGTGCATGCTCGCGGCAAAGACGTTTTCGACCGTGGTGCAACGTTCGCAACGCGCCGAGCGCTCAACCGGGCGTTCACAATCGACATAACGACGGCCGGCGTCGTCGAAGGTGGTGTGTCCGAGGCAGACACGCCGATCGGTCACCCGGTAGGACACCTCGAGCCCCGCCAGGGACGCGATGCTCGACGATGGCTGGTGTTCGAGACGTAGGCGCAAACCGGGCACTCCATTGGCCCACGTTTCAGAGATGATGGCCCAGTAGCCATTGCCCAGCGCCGTCATTAGGGGGAGCCGGTGATGTTGTTCAGGTCAACTCGCGTGACACCACCGGTGGCGCCCACCATGAGGGTCCCGTCGTGAACGATTTGACGGTTCAGTACCGAAAGCGGCACGAACGCCAACGCCTCGTTGAGGGTGTCGTTGAGGGCCGCCATGTCGAGGATGCGAGCAGGGTCGTCGAGGGTGGTCGAGTCAATGATGTCGAAGTGTTCGACAAGGGTCTCATTGCCGTATCGGACAAAGTCATCAGCGCCGCTGCGGTCGAGCAGCGGTTCGATCCATGCCTCGGCGCCGGGATAGTCACCCGTCCACGGCAAGATGAACGGCCCGTCAGGTACGCCGCTTTGCAGATACCCAACAAGGGCCCGATAGTTGTCGTAGGTGACCACATTGACCTGCCAGCCCAGGTCGTCGATCCACGTTGAGGCCAAGGTGTTGGCCCAGGTCTCAGTGAGCGACCCGCTCACCACGTGCAACGAGATCGGTGTCTCCGGTGGAGCGATGGCTTGTTCGTCAGCGAACGTTCGGGCCTCATCGGGCCGGTAGACGCACCACCGGCACAACATCGACGCACCGTTCACCGAGGATCGCGGCGCGAAGGTCGACGATTCGCTCTGGCGATCGTCGAGCAGGCCGGCAATCGTCGGCCGGTCAATCGTGAGCGACAACACCCGACGCGGTTCGGGCTCCGACAACACGCCTCGTGAGGTCGGGTAGCCCAGGTACAGCACCTGATTGGAGGCAACGGGTTCGACCACCCACGGCTCGGGGCCGCTCAGGGCCCCGGTGTCGACGTCGCCGACGATGGCCAGTTCGGCGGTGCCAGCAGCGACCGCTCCCGCCGCGTCGGCCTCGGTGCTGACGAAGGTCACGTCGTAGCGCGTGATCTCGCCGGGTGCGCCCGTTGGGCTGACTCGAACGAGCGACATCGACTGGCCCTCGACATAGTCGCCTTCGAGGCGGAACGGACCGCTACCGATGGGGTAGCTCAACCGCGGGTTGGCGAGTTCAGAAGCCGTCACCGGGGCAAACGCGGGGTGGGCGACCATCTCGGCCAGCCACGGAAACGATCGGTCGAGCTGTACTTCGAGGGTGAGATCATTCGCAGCTCGCACACCGATCACGGCGTCGGGCACCCCTGCGAGGCTGTTGTCGAAATTGGTGATACCAGCCTCGACCCCCAGGAACGCGGAACGAGATCTGGTGTCTTGTTGGGCGAGGTGCTGCCATGACTCGACGAAGGTGACAGCAGTGATCGGCGTGCCGTCGGAGAACGTGTGTCCCGCCTCGAGGTTGAACGTCCAGGTGATGAGGTTCTCGTTCGACCACGAGCTGGCAATACCCGGCAACGCCAGCCCGTCAGGCCCTCGTCGGGTGAGGCCCAGATGTAACAGTTGGGCGATCTCGACCGCGCTGTCGGACACGACGTGCTGGGCGGCCAGTGCTTCGGGTTCGACCATAGCGATCGACACCGATGAGACGTTGTCTTGTGGGTTCGGTGTGGTGGTGTCGCTGGCGACGATCGTGGTAGGTGCGGAGATGTCAGCGGTGGTGGTGCACCCCGCGGCGGCAACACCCAGCGAAAAACAGACGGCCAGAACAGGCGCGCCGCGCCAACGCCAGCGCCCCAGGTTCACGGTGAGACCAGGCTGACCGATGCCACTACTGCGTCGAGCGTCGGGAGTTCGGCGTCGATGCGGCCCGGGTTAGCGAACAGGGTGATCGCCACCGTGACGCCGTCGCCGACGTCGATCAGTGACACCGTCACGTCCGACACAACGTCGAGCACCACACCCTGGTTCGTCGAACCGGTGTAGCTCGTCACCGAGTGACCGTTCACGATGGTCGGTGCGGCTGTTTGGGGCCGATCGAGGAACACCTCGTCGGCGTACCACTGGGCGATCTCGTCGGCGGTTTCGCCCCGGTTCCAGACGTCGACGAGCAGGCCGACGAGGTCGCTCAGACGGCTGTCGCGAATCAGGTAGCCGTCGCCGGGTTCGAATGAGAGCCAGTCCGGTAGCGCAACGGAGATCGCACTGCCGTTGAGCCTGAGCTCGGTTGGTTCGCCAAGGGGCGAGTCGCCTGGCTCGCTCACAAACAGATCAGCGCGCAGATGATCCTCGGCGCACGCCACGTCGGCGACGCCATCGGCGTTGGCCGGCACGGTGAGGTTCACGATGAACTCCGCCGCCACGGTCGAGGCACACCTCAGCGTTCCGATGGTGCCGTGGCCAACTTGGGCGAACTCGACAAAGGTGGCGCCGAGCTCGCCTTGCAGCGCAATGGCACCCTCACGCGGTGTAATCGGGTCGAACTCGCCGGCCAAAATCAGGGTTGGCACATCCGTGCTGATCGGGTGGGCTTCGACCGGGTCGGCCTCGCCAGCACCCCAATTGGCGCACAACAGCGTCCAAGCATCGGCAGCTGCGTCGTCGTTGAGGGTGAACGCGGTCGGCCGAACATCGTCATTGGCTGTCAGAAACGACCATTCGTCGCGGCACTGGACCGAATAGAACACGCCCACATCGTCGTTGCTGGCTCCAGCCGACGACAGCGACGAGACCAGCAGGTCAAGCAGCGATGTGTCGCCAGCTTCGACATTGCTCACGATGCGGGGCCATGACGCGGCGTTGTAGGTCGAATACATGCTCTGGAACACAATGTCGGCCAACGCCGCGTCGTCGAGCACATAGGTGTACGCCTCGCCGGTGTCAGGGTCGACGGAGTCCACCTCGATGCCGTCGGTGCCCGCCTCGGCGATCAGGTCGCCGAACCGGCCGGAGGTGTCGGGGTAGGTGGTGTTACACCGAACATCGTTAGTGCACGCATCGAGCAGTCGTTCGAGCGCAGGTACTGCTCCAGCCAAATCGTCGTCGGGTTCGTCGGCGGCTGAATAGGCACCGTCGAGCACCATTGACCTCACCGAACCGGGGAACTCACGCACATAGGTTTGGGCAAGACGGGTGCCATAGGACTGGCCGATCAGGTTCCACGAATCAGCTCCAAGGGCCCGTCTCAGCGCCTCGACGTCGCGAGCGGTAGCCAGAGAGTCATAGTCGCGAACGTCGACGCCTTCTCGTGCCAGTCGGTTGGAGCACTGGCGCATGGCCTCGGCTTGGTCGCCAAGCGTCGATCCTTCAGCGATGAGGTACAGCTCATCAAGTTCGGGGCAGTCAAGCGATGGCAGCGAAAAGCCGGTGCCCCTCGGATCGAAGAACACGACATCAAACTCGGTATTGATCTCACTGAAGGTCTCGTCGAACCATTGGGCAATGGTCTCGATTGGCCCCGCGCCGGGACCGCCTTCGAACCAGATCACCGGGTTGGCTGCGTGGTCGCCGCTCGGGTCGGTGGCTTCAAACACCGCGACCTGGACCGAGATCTCTGGCGAGGCAGGGTCGACCCACGCCGACGGCACCAGCAGCCGATGGCAGGTAGGTGTGGCACTTGCAGGCGCCGTGAACGGGCAGCCGTCGTCGACGAGGCGGCCGAACACCGCGGTGCTGTCGACCCCGTCGTCGGACGCGGTCGGAACCGGTACGGCCTCAGGGCCTGTTACCTGGGCGACCAGCCCATCTTCGGGAGTGCATGCCGCCACGAGCAGGGCAACAGACAACACGACCAGAACTGAGCGCGCCCGCGCCGAAATGATTCGAGACATTCGAACCATTGTCGCACCCGGAGCACCCGCTGAGGCCCCACGGTGCCTAATCGACGGTCGACCCGCCATAGCGCCAAACCGCACAACCGACCGAAGCCACCAGCGTTGCGGTCAACACGAGCAGTGCGGTGCTGAGGCTGTGCACACCGAGACCGACCGCAACATTGGACACATCAGCAAGAATCGACGACGTGTAGGCCCGAAGCGCAAAGCGGGCCGCGCCCTCGCTCGAGGCAATAAAGCCCTCCCAGATCAGCACGTACGCAAGGCCCCATAGGAGCACTCGGGTGAGCACAGTGCTGGCGGCCAAGAACACAGCGCTATACCCAATTGCACCAGCAGCGCTCGCCGCGATGGCTCCGACAATGACGTTGGCATCGCCGCCAGCCAACGCCGCAGCCGCGCCCAGCGGCACCACAACCGCCGGAATAACAACGGTCCACGTCGCGGTCAACGCCGCGGTCGGAACCAGCCAGTTCGGCATCGGCCGGAGCCACAGATACACCAGGGTGCGGTCGTCGCGAAGGTCGCCAAGGGCAGCCGAGGCGAACACCAGAGCAATGACCGGCACGATCACGACCAAGCCGAACTGTTCGGTGAAGCGGGCCGCGTCGGTTGCCGTGCCGCTGTTGGCTCCCACAGCAAAGGCCGATACGAGGCCAAGCGCGGAGAGCGCCGCGATGACACCAACGCGGCCAACGGTCAGGATCTGTCGCAACATCACTCGGTAGACCACACCGAAGGGTCGAACAGTGCTGGATGGTCGAACAGGGTCTCTGGTCATGAGCGTTCCACCAGATAACGAAAGACGGATTCGAGATCGTCGTCGAGAGGCCGAACCTCACGAACGCGGGTTCCGGTGCTGACGGCGAGCGGGGCGATCTGTCGGCCGAAGACGTCGATGTCGTTGGTGTCGACCACCACGCTGTTGCCGTCGATGCGGATACCCATGGCGGCCTCAGCACCCACGAGGGCGGCCGCCAACCGGGCCGGCTGGTCGCACACCACCCGGATGCGCCGGGGTCGGTCGTCCATGAGCCCGCGGATTGCCCGGAAGTCGCCGGTGGCCGCCAGACGCCCCTGGGCGATGACCAGCACATTGCTGCCAATGCGGGCGACCTCGTCGAGGACATGGCTCGACACCACCACGCAGCGGCCCTGTTCGCCCAGGGTGCGGAACAAGTCGATGAGGCCGCGTCGCTGGAGTGGGTCAAGTCCAGTGAGTGGCTCGTCGAGGATGATCAATTCTGGGTCGTGAACGATCGCTTGGGCCACCTTGACCCTCTGGCGCATGCCTTTTGAGTAACTGCGGCACGGCCGGGTGTCGTTGGGGTCGAGGTCGACATGGCCGAGGGCTTGGGCTGCGGCATGGACCGGGTCGGCCACGCCGTGGGTGGCGGCCGCCAGGCCAACGAATTCGGCCGCGGTGAGCCGGTCGAACAGGGCGTCCTGCTGGGGGACCAGCCCCATGCGGCCGCGAATCGAAACATCGGTGCGCGGGTTGGCACCGAGGACCTCGATGGTGCCCACCGATGGACTCTCAAGACCTGCGATCATCCTCATCAAGGTTGACTTGCCAGCGCCGTTCGGGCCGAGCATGGCAGTGACGCCAGGTTGCAGGTTGAACGACACCTCTGAGATGGCAACCACGCCGCCAAAGAACTTCGAGACGCCCGACACCTGCACAACAGGTTGCGACGTGTTCACCGGCTGACCTCCATGGTGCGGTACCGCACCATGGAGGTCAGCCGGTGAACACGTCGCAACCTGTTGTGCAGGTGTCGGGCGTCTCGAAGTTCTTTGGCGGCGTGGTTGCCATCTCAGAGGTGTCGTTCAACCTGCAACCTGGCGTCACTGCCATGCTCGGCCCGAACGGCGCTGGCAAGTCAACCTTGATGAGGATGATCGCAGGTCTTGAGAGTCCATCGGTGGGCACCATCGAGGTCCTCGGTGCCAACCCGCGCACCGATGTTTCGATTCGCGGCCGCATGGGGCTGGTCCCCCAGCAGGACGCCCTGTTCGACCGGCTCACCGCGGCCGAATTCGTTGGCCTGGCGGCCGCCACCCACGGCGTGGCCGACCCGGTCCATGCCGCAGCCCAAGCCCTCGGCCATGTCGACCTCGACCCCAACGACACCCGGCCGTGCCGCAGTTACTCAAAAGGCATGCGCCAGAGGGTCAAGGTGGCCCAAGCGATCGTTCACGACCCAGAATTGATCATCCTCGACGAGCCACTCACTGGACTTGACCCACTCCAGCGACGCGGCCTCATCGACTTGTTCCGCACCCTGGGCGAACAGGGCCGCTGCGTGGTGGTGTCGAGCCATGTCCTCGACGAGGTCGCCCGCATTGGCAGCAATGTGCTGGTCATCGCCCAGGGGCGTCTGGCGGCCACCGGCGACTTCCGGGCAATCCGCGGGCTCATGGACGACCGACCCCGGCGCATCCGGGTGGTGTGCGACCAGCCGGCCCGGTTGGCGGCCGCCCTCGTGGGTGCTGAGGCCGCCATGGGTATCCGCATCGACGGCAACAGCGTGGTGGTCGACACCAACGACATCGACGTCTTCGGCCGACAGATCGCCCCGCTCGCCGTCAGCACCGGAACCCGCGTTCGTGAGGTTCGGCCTCTCGACGACGATCTCGAATCCGTCTTTCGTTATCTGGTGGAACGCTCATGACCAGAGACCCTGTTCGACCATCCAGCACTGTTCGACCCTTCGGTGTGGTCTACCGAGTGATGTTGCGACAGATCCTGACCGTTGGCCGCGTTGGTGTCATCGCGGCGCTCTCCGCGCTTGGCCTCGTATCGGCCTTTGCTGTGGGAGCCAACAGCGGCACGGCAACCGACGCGGCCCGCTTCACCGAACAGTTCGGCTTGGTCGTGATCGTGCCGGTCATTGCTCTGGTGTTCGCCTCGGCTGCCCTTGGCGACCTTCGCGACGACCGCACCCTGGTGTATCTGTGGCTCCGGCCGATGCCGAACTGGCTGGTTCCGACCGCGGCGTTGACCGCGACGTGGACCGTTGTTATTCCGGCGGTTGTGGTGCCGCTGGGCGCGGCTGCGGCGTTGGCTGGCGGCGATGCCAACGTCATTGTCGGAGCCATCGCGGCGAGCGCTGCTGGTGCAATTGGGTATAGCGCTGTGTTCTTGGCCGCCAGCACTGTGCTCACCCGAGTGCTCCTATGGGGCCTTGCGTACGTGCTGATCTGGGAGGGCTTTATTGCCTCGAGCGAGGGCGCGGCCCGCTTTGCGCTTCGGGCCTACACGTCGTCGATTCTTGCTGATGTGTCCAATGTTGCGGTCGGTCTCGGTGTGCACAGCCTCAGCACCGCACTGCTCGTGTTGACCGCAACGCTGGTGGCTTCGGTCGGTTGTGCGGTTTGGCGCTATGGCGGGTCGACCGTCGATTAGGCACCGTGGGGCCTCAGCGGGTGCTCCGGGTGCGACAATGGTTCGAATGTCTCGAATCATTTCGGCGCGGGCGCGCTCAGTTCTGGTCGTGTTGTCTGTTGCCCTGCTCGTGGCGGCATGCACTCCCGAAGATGGGCTGGTCGCCCAGGTAACAGGCCCTGAGGCCGTACCGGTTCCGACCGCGTCCGACGACGGGGTCGACAGCACCGCGGTGTTCGGCCGCCTCGTCGACGACGGCTGCCCGTTCACGGCGCCTGCAAGTGCCACACCTACCTGCCATCGGCTGCTGGTGCCGTCGGCGTGGGTCGACCCTGCCTCGCCAGAGATCTCGGTCCAGGTCGCGGTGTTTGAAGCCACCGACCCGAGCGGCGACCACGCAGCCAACCCGGTGATCTGGTTCGAAGGCGGTCCCGGCGCGGGGCCAATCGAGACCATTGCCCAATGGTTCGACGAGACCTTCAGTGAGATCAATACCGAGTTTGATGTCGTGTTCTTCGATCCGAGGGGCACCGGCTTTTCGCTGCCATCGCTTGACTGCCCCGAACTTGATGAGCTGTACCTCATCGCTGAAGGATCGACGCTTGGCGACCAAGCCGAGGCCATGCGCCAGTGCTCCAACCGACTGGCACGAGAAGGCGTCGACGTTCGCGACTATGACTCTCTGGCTACCGCTCGCGACGTCGAGGCGCTGAGACGGGCCCTTGGAGCTGATTCGTGGAACCTGATCGGCCAGTCCTATGGCACCCGTCTTGCCCAAACCTATGTGCGTGAGTTCCCCGGTTCGGTGAGGTCAATGGTGCTCGACGGTGCCTATTCAGCCGCCGACGA
>CAYGMW010000071.1:0-13365 GCA_964350975.1 uncultured Acidimicrobiales bacterium
ATGGTGATCGCCACCGCCAGACGGGTCTGCTCACCACCTCACAGCTCGCCACCGCGACGATCGGCGGCGGGGCCGCTAAACCCAAACGACCCGAGCACGGTGCGTAGATTGCGATCCAGAGAATCACCGGTGGTGGCCCTGAACTCTTCAAAGACCGTGCGGTCGAGGTTCAAAACGTCGGTCTGGTGCTGGCTGAACGTGGCGTGGTCGACATTGTTGCCCAGGGCAACGTCGCCCGACATTGGAGCCAATTCGCCCAACAGCAACTTGATGAGGGTGGTCTTGCCTGCGCCGTTTGGACCAACGAGGGCCACCTTGCGGCCTCGTTCGATCACGATCGACACGTCGGACAAGATCACTTCGCCGTCGTAGCCCGCAGTCACGCCGCTGAAGTCGGCCACGACGCGAGCCGAGCGCTGCGGTTCGGGATAGTTGAACTTGGCCTTGAGCTGCTTGTGGGTGGGCACCTCGATCGCTTCGAGCTTGGCCAAGGTCTTGAGCCGGCTCTGCACCTGGCGGGACTTGGTGGCCTTGTAGCGAAACCGGTCGACGAACTGCTCGATTTGGGCGACCTTGCGCTGCTGTTGGGCCGCGGCAGCTCGGGCTTGGGCCAACAGCTCTTCTCTGGCGACGACGAACTCCGCGAAACCGCCGACGTATTCGGTGCCCTTGCCGTCGATGATCTCGACGACCCGGTTGGCAATGGCGTCGATGAAATCGCGGTCGTGCGACACAAACAACAAGGCGCCAGGCCACGCCGCCAACTGCTCTTCGAGCCAGGCCACGGAATCGACATCAAGGTGGTTGGTGGGCTCGTCCAAGATGAGCACGTCGGGGTCAGACAGCAGCAGGCGGGCCAACGCGAGGCGCATTCGCCACCCGCCAGACAACTCATTGACGTCCTTGGACGCCATGATTGGGGTGAAACCAAGCCCGGCGAGCACTCTCTGGGCTTCGGCTTCGAGGGCATACCCGCCGAGCTGTTCGAAGCGACTCTGGGCCTCGCCGTATTGATCAATGACCTTGAGCTGCTCCTCGCCGGTCGTTGTGCCCATGCGGACCTCGAGGGCAGCCAACTGATCGGCGAGCTCGGTGATGTGGGTGGCGCCAGCCATCGCGACCTCGAGCACGGGTCCGGAGACCTTCTCGGTGAGGTCCTGGGGCAGGTACCCGATGCGGCTGCCGCGAGCCCAATGAACCTCGCCCGCATCGGGGGCCTGGAGGCCGACCACGATCTCAAGAAGCGAGGTTTTGCCCACCCCGTTTCCGCCAACGAGCGCGGTCCGGTGGCCTCCCAACAACTTGAGGGTCAGGTCTTTGAACAAGACACGGTCGCCGTGGGCGCGCGATAGGCCAGATGCGGTGAGCACGACGCAGGAGGCTACCGGCGTCACGCTGCTCTTCTGGTGATCTATGCTCGAACGAATGTTCGTCGATGCCGAACCAGCCTGGCTTGAACGTCTCAATGCTCAACAACGCGAGGCGGTGTTTGACCGAAGCGGCGCGCTCTTGATCGTCGCCGGAGCCGGTACCGGCAAGACCGGCACCCTGGCTGCGCGGGTTGCTCGCCTCATCGACGACGACGTCGACCCCGATCGCATCTTGTTGCTGACGTTCACCCGACGAGCCGCGGCCGAAATGCTCGACCGGGTTGCCACCATGACGAGCCGCCAGGCCGCAAGCCGGGTGTGGGGCGGCACGTTCCACGCGGTGTCGAACCGGCTCTTGCGGCTCCACGCCGATGCGGTCGGGCTGTCGCCGTCGTTTACGGTGCTCGACCCCGCCGACGTCTCCGAAACGTTCTCCATCGTGAGGTCCGAACTCGACGTGGCGCGATCGACCAGACGATTCCCTCGCGCCGACACGCTGGCGGTCATCTACAGCCGGGTGGTGAACAGCCAGCAGAAACTGGCCGACGTGCTGGCCGAGCAGTTCCCGTGGGTGGCAGAACACCACGACACCATCAGTGAGGTCGCCAAGGCGTATGTGGCCCGAAAACGACGTCAACAGGTTCTCGATTACGACGACATGCTGCTGTTCTGGCGCGCCCTGGTGGCCTCCGATGCAGGCGATGCGCTCCGGCGGCGGTTCGACCACGTGCTGGTTGACGAATACCAGGACACCAACCCCATCCAGGCCGACATCATTCGAGGTCTGTGCGCTGGCGATGCGACGCCGACCGTCGTCGGCGACGACGCCCAGGCCATCTATGGCTTCCGTGCCGCGACGGTGGCCAACTTGTGGAACTTCACCGAACAGTTCGACGACGCCCGCCTCATTGCGCTGACCCAGAACTATCGGTCGACACCTGAGGTGCTCCGGGTCGCCAACGGGGTGCTGGCCCAATCCCAGTTTCTCGTACGCAAGGAACTGGTCACCGACATTGCATCGGGCCCAACGCCGCGGCTGGTCACCTGCGACGACGAGGCCGCCCAGACGAATTGGGTGTGCGATGAGGTGCTGAGGCTGCGCGAATCGGGCCTCGACTTGCGCGACCAGGCGGTGTTGTTCCGCTCAGGCCATCACAGCGCCCATCTCGAACTCGAACTGGCCCGCCGCGACATCCCGTTCGTGAAGTACGGAGGTCTCAAGTTCCTCGAAGCCGCCCACGTCAAGGATCTGCTGAGCCTCTTGCGAGTGCTCGACAACCCCGGCGACGAGCTGGCCTGGAACCGGGTGCTGAGGATGCTCGATGGCGTCGGCCCGGCGACCACGACGCGTGTACTCGCCGACCTCGATGTGGCCAACGCTGCCGCCGCCGCGTTGCGTCGATTTCTCGACGGCGATGTGACGATGCCCCCGCGGGCGGCCAATGATGTCGACGTGTTGAGGTCGGCGTGGGCCGATTGTGCCGCCATCGACGACGACGGGCACCCACTGGTGAGCCCAGCCGAACAGGTTGATCGTTTGCGTGCAGTGTGTGTGGCCACGTTCCCGCGTCGATACGACGATGCTCCAGCGCGTCTGGGCGACCTCGAACAGCTGGCTGTGTTGGCGGGTGCGTTTCAGACCAGGTCGCGTTTTCTGACCGAGGTGGTGCTCGATCCACCCGAACGAACGAGCGAGATCGCGGGCCCGCCTCATCTCGACGACGAATACCTCGTGTTGTCGACCATCCACTCGGCCAAGGGGCTCGAGTGGAGCGCCGTGCACCTGATCCACGCCGCGGATGGCAATCTGCCAAGCGATATGGCGCTCGGCGATGCCGAGGGCCTCGACGAGGAGCTCAGGCTGGCCTATGTCGGTGTGACAAGGGCCAAAACCCACCTGAACGTCTTGTTCCCGATGCGCTACCACGTGCACCGCTACGGAAACGACGACCGGCACCTCTACGCCCAGCTCAGCCGGTTCTTTGAGCCCATTCGCGACCGGTTCCAAGTCACCGCCAGCGGTTCGACCGCAGAGGTTGCCGAGACGATCGAGTCGAGCGGGGTCAATCTTCGTGACAGCGTCGACAAATTCATCGACGACTTGTTCTGAACCGGTGTTGTTCTAGATCGTCTGGGCGAGCCGGCTTCGCTGCTCTTTGATTCGTCGCGTCAGCTCAGCTGGGTGCCCGGGACGATGCAGCAAATAGCCCTGAGCCAGGTCGCAGTCGAGCTCGCGCAAGCGCTGGAGATGAGCCTTGGTTTCGACACCTTCAGCAATGACGACGAGGCCGAGCTCGTGGGCCAGACGAATGATGGATTCGAGGATTGCGTTGTTGGCGTGATCGAGGCCGGCGTTTTGAACGAACGTCTTGTCCACCTTCAAGATGTCGATCGGGAACTCATGCAGGTAGGCCAGCGATGTTTGGCCCTTGCCAAAGTCATCGAGCGCGAGTCGTAGACCACGGGCTTTGAGGTCGCGTAGCTTCTGGCCGCTGTCGGTTCCGATGCTGACGATGTTCTCGGTGATCTCGGCAATGATCCATGTCGGGTCGACGCCGGTGCGTTCGAGCACGCTGTCGAGTGTCTCGAAGAATCGGGGGTGGAACAGCTGAACGGGCGACACGTTGACCGCGACCATTGGTGGCTGCTCAGGGAAGCGCTGTTGCCAATCGGCAGCCTGCAGACAGGCTCGTTCGAGGATGCGTCGCCCCAGCTCCAAGATCAGGCCTGAGTCTTCGGCAATAGGCACGAGGATTTCCGGCGAGATCACACCCTGGGTGGGGTGTTCCCAGCGCAGCAAGGTTTCGGCACCGATCATCTGGCCCGTACGAACCGACAAGATGCCCTGGAAGCCCACACCAACCTGGTTGTTGGTGACGGCTCGACGAAGATCGGTTTCGATACGGATCTTCGACAGGCCTTCTTCGTCGATATCGGCGCGGTATCGCTCCCAGCGAGCCTTGCCCAGTCCCTTTGCTCGGTACATGGCCAGGTCGGCTCGCCTCACGAGTTCGGCCGAGTCGCCGACCTCGGGGCCCGAAATGGCGATGCCGACCGAACAGCTGATGACGATCTCGTTGGCCGACACGATGAACGGATCGCTGATGGCTTGGCACACCCGGTCGGCAATTTCAGCAATGTCGTTGTCGTGGGTGCTGCCGTAGACGTCTCGCAACAGCACCACGAATTCGTCGCCGCCCATGCGGGCCACGAGGTCGTCTTGGCGAACTGCGCCGTTGAGGCGTCGTGCCACATTGATGAGCAGCTCGTTGCCGACGTCGTGGCCGAGGCTGTCGTTCACCGGCTTAAATCGGTCGAGGTCGATGAACATGACCGCGCACTCGGTCCCGGACCCGCGGGTGCTGTTGAAGGCTTGGTCGAGCTGTTCGGTGAAGTACATCCGGTTCGACAAGCCGGTGAGGGCGTCGTGGTACGCCTGGTGATGCAGCCGTTGCTGCATCGCGCGCAACTCTCCGACGAGACGCTTGTTGTGGAGCGCAATGGTGGCGTTTCCGGCGATGAGTTCGACACACTCGATCTGGGTCGAGGTCAGCTGGCTTCCGAGCTTGCGCCCGCATCGCAGCACGACGGTGGCGTCGTCGCGGCCGCCGAGCGGGCACGCAATGAGGCTCGACAAGCCCTGTCGCCTCAACGCACTTTCGATGTCAGGACCCAATGTTCCGTGGACGACCACGGTGTCATGACCAAGATTGGTCAGTCCGCCTTCGGGCCTGCCGGGATCCGGCAAGGTGATCCCTGGTTCACGCTGGCGGCTCGCCTCGATTCGCCACTGGCCCCGAGCTCCAAGCACACACACGTCGACGACGTCGAAACCGAGCTGGGAGACACTTTCGAGCAGTTCGTCGACCATGCCGGCGTCAAGGCGGGTAACTCGTTGGCTGGACTGTGCCACGGTTTCGAGCAGCTGGCTCCGGGTCGTGGCTTCGCCGGTCGCTCGGCGTTCGATCCGGATGTCGAGCAAGAGCTTCTGGGACAGATAGATGGTGGGAATGGCGACCAACAGCACAATCCCGAGGCGCTGCATCACCAGGTCGAGGTGATCGAACAAGCTGCCGAGGTTGTCGTTCCAGATCGATGTGGCGACGTTGGCACCAAAGAGACCGAACCATGTGAAAACGGCTGGTCTAACACCGAACCTCATTCCGGCTTCAAGGACCGGGATGATGAACACGAACCACGCTAGGTTCGGGTCGAGCACGCTCAAAACGCTGATGACCAGCAGTACGACGACGGAGTCGACAACGACGGCGGACACGCTGATCGCAAGCCGGATACGGCCACTGGGTACCTTTTGGGCAATCAGTGACAGCCCGTTCATCAGGGCCAGGGTGCCGCACAGGAAAACGGCGCTAATCCAGGTGTCGAAGGGGAGATCAACGGCGTCCGGGCCGGGTCGGTATCGCAAGATGTACGGCAGCAGCAAGGCTGTCGCGACGAGGCGCATTGCCCTCAGGCCAGCCTCGACGAGGGCGGTGACCTCGTCCATTGGTCCGTCGGCCCACCGGTCGGGACGCACCATGGCTGGGAGGACACCGGTCTCGGTGGTCAAGTTTTCGCGTTGTGGGACAGACAATGGAATCTCCGGTGTGCTGGAGTCCCATTCGGTCGCTAGCCCCTGGTTGTTAAGTGGTCGGCCCTGCTCAGTTTGTTGCTAACGATCGACGTCGGCGAGCAGTCGCCGAGCGATCAGCTTCAAACACAGGGTTTCGTCGGCGCCTTCGAAGATCGACAGCACCCGAGCGTCGACGAACAAACGGCTCACCGTGTACTCCTCAGCAAACCCAAAGCCGCCATGAATCTGCATTGCTTCACGAGTGACCCACTCGGCCGCCTTGCAGACGTAGGCCTTGACCATCGACGCTTCGAGGGTGCCACCGCCCTTGGCCATCATGACCGCAACGGCGTAGTTGTACTGGCGGGCCGCACGAATGATGGCAGCCATACGGCCGAGCTTGGCCTTGGTCAGCTGATACTCGGCAATGGGCTGGCCGAACACGACCCGGTCGTTGGCATACGTCGTCGCCTGTTCGTACGCGGCCTGCATGACACCAACAGCGCGTGCTGCGGTCTGGAGCCGGCCATTTTCGAACCCGGCCATCTGGAGGTAGAAGCCCTTGCCGAGCCCCTCGGTTTCGCCAATCAGGTGATCATCGGCGACGAACCAGTCCTCGAAGGACACCTCAAAGGAATGCATGCCGCGATAGCCGAGGGTCGGAATTGCCCGACCTTCCATGCGTCCGCCGGAGTCTTGGTGCTGTTCGAACGCGTGGCCCGGGGTGGATTCCTTCGGCACGATAAACAAGCTGAGGCCGCGGTGGCCCTTGGTCTTGTCGGCATCTGTGCGGGCCAGCAGCATCAGCACATCGGCGCGACCAGCAAAGGTGCACCAGGTCTTGACACCATTGATGACGTATCCGCCGTCGACCTTGGTGGCGGTGACCTTCAACTGGGCCACGTCGGAGCCATAGTCGGGCTCGGTGACGGCCACCGCACACATGGTTTCGGCGGTCGCGATGCGTGGCAACCAGTACTGCTTTTGGGCCTCGGTGCCGCCGCGTTCAAGAGCTCGGGTCAGGATTTCTGGGCGGGTGATGAGCGACCCGCCAGCGCCGAGCGACGCCCGCGACAGTTCCTCGGTGGCGATCACCATGCCGTAGTAGTCGCTTTCGCCGCCGCTGGCGAAGCCGCCGTACTCCTCAGGAACTGACAGACCAAAACACCCGAGTTCGGCCAAGCCCTGGATGAGGTCTTCTGGGATGTCGGCGTCGTGGCGATGGATGTGTTCGGCGATCGGGGCGATCTTGTCTTCGGCGAAACGGCGGAAGGTGTCGGCGACCATCTCGAAGTCGTCATCGAGGTGCGACGGTGGGTTGAGGCTCGCAATCGATGCCAGGAACTCTGGGTCGCGGTAGGTGGCCAGGAACTCCCGGGTCGAGTCGAGCGCTCCGTAGTCGACCCCCCACAGGTGCTCGCGCCCAAGGAGTTTGGCGGCCAGGTCGGCCACGACATCGGCGATGAACGCACACGCCAGCGCTGCTTCGGCTTCGCCCTTTTCGCCGTCGTCGATGACCGATCGGCACATCTCGACGGCCGAGGCCGCGTGGGCAATGTCGTACAACATGACCTGGTGCGCATCGGCGTCGGGGAGGTCTCGATGGCGGGCGATGGCCGCATCAACAACGGAACGGGCCACCGAGGTGACAGTGGCGGCAGCAGTCATG
This sequence comes from uncultured Acidimicrobiales bacterium, assembly GCA_964350975.1. Taxonomy (GTDB): domain Bacteria; phylum Actinomycetota; class Acidimicrobiia; order Acidimicrobiales; family Poriferisodalaceae; genus JAADHX01. Next base: position 7,613 of record CAYGMW010000071.1, read on the forward strand.
TCAGGCTTCATGGCGGCCACGCTACCGGTCGGTAACTTCGCAACAGAAGTCCGCAGGGGCTCTGAGTTATGCAACACCCGCGGTGAGAGACCGGACGAAATCGGGAATCTCGTCGGCCGGGACTGCTTGTTTGAAGAAGAAGCCCTGGGCCCGGTCGCATCCGAGTGCTCTCAAGTTGACGAGAGTCCATTCGTCTTCGACGCCTTCGGCGACCACTTCGAGTTGGAGATCATGACCCAGGTTCACAATCGAGCGAACAATGACGGCGTCGTTTTCGTTCGACGACATCTGCCCCACGAAGGTGCGGTCGATCTTGATCTCATGCACTGGAAGCTGGCGTAGCAGGGTCAACGACGAGAACCCGGTGCCGAAGTCGTCGATGCTGGTTCGGATGCCTCGTTCATCGAGTGACATCAGCACACTGACCGCCAAGTCGAGGTCATCGACGACCTCGCTTTCGGTGATCTCAAGCATGAGGCGCGACGGGTCAACACTATGGGCGGCCAGCTCGGTGACCACATAGTCGGCCAGACCAGCGTCGTGGAAGTTCCGGGCTGACAAGTTGACGGCGACGTCGATGTGCACGCCTTCGAGGTCCCATTTCTGCAGCTGGGCGATCGATTGATGCACCACCTTGCGGGTGAGTTCGTTGATGAGGCCCGCAACTTCGGTGAGTTCGATGAACTCATCGGGGCGGATCATGCCAAGGTCCGGATGCAGCCAGCGCACGAGGGCTTCGACGCCCATAACGGATCCGGTGGTGAGATCGATCTTGGGCTGGTAGTACACCCGGATCTCGTCATTGCTGAGGGCCCGCGGGAGTTCGCCGAGCAGGCTGAGGCGTCGAAGGGAGTACTTGTCGTCGTGGGCGCTATAGCTCGTCCAGGCCTGGCGGGTGTTCTTGGCCTGATACATGGCAACTTCGGCCCGCTGGAGCAATTCGTCGGGTTCAGTGGCGTCGACTGGGAAGCGGGCGGCGCCGATCGACACGCCGGCCTGCACCTGAAGCCCCTGAAGGGTGAGTGGCGCTGAGACCCCCTCAACAATGGAGTTGGCGATGCTCGCGACCCGGGCTGCGCCATTGGCCACCAACAACACGGCGAACTCGTCGCCGCCGAGTCGGGCAACGAGATCGTCGCCGCGACGCAGGTCTGCCAGGCGGGCTGCGACCTGGCGCAGGAGGGCATCGCCGTGATGATGGCCGAGGGTGTCATTGACCTCCTTGAACTGGTCAAGGTCGAGCACAAGCAGCGCAATGTCGGTGTCGTCAGAGGCGTTGAGTACGAGCTTGCGGAGGCGCTCCATCAGATGGGCCCGGTTGGGCAGGCCGGTCAGGGGATCGTGGAGTGTTTCGCGGCGCAGGGTCTCGCGAGACGAGACCCGGTCGGTTGCATCGCGGAACGTCAGCGATGCGGCCAGCCCGTCGAGGGGGCGGATCTCGATGTCGAAGATGGCGCCGTCAGCGCGCTCGACCGGTGACGGCACCTCTCGTTGAGTCCACGATGTGCCCGTGGCTGCGCACGTGGCGATCTCGTCAATGAGGCCCAAGCGCACCAGCCAGTCAACCTCGGCGGCCATGAACCCGTCGAGTGGGCCAAGTGATGACCATTGGGTGGCTGCGACATTCGAACGCACGATGCGAAGTGAGGTGGTCGTGGCCGGGTCGAGGAGTTCGAACACCAGCGTTGGTGCGCTGAAGTCGTCGATCAGCTTGGTGAATCGGTGGGCTCGCTCGGCCGACTCTCGTTGAACCGTGACGTCTGTGGCGACACCGCGAAGGGCCCACGAGCCGTCAGGCCGGCGCTCGGCCCGCACGACGTCGCGCAACCACACCCAGTCGCCATGCCGCGACTTGATGCGGAACTCACGCACGTGGGGCCAGTTCATATTGTCGATGTCGTTGATGTTGATCAGCGCGGCCTGGTCGTCGGGGTGGACGAGCTGGCCCCACGTCATGTGTTTCTGGGAGAACTCCAGTGGGCTGTAGCCAAGGATGTCGCGCACCCGCCCGCTCACCAACACGAGGTGTTCGTCGAGGGCGTCGGCTTCCCACACGATGCCTGGAACCCCGTCGAGGAGTGCTCCGAGCCGCCTCAGCGTCAGGTGTTGTTCGTCGCTCATGCGTCCGGCGGTGGCCACAAGGGCGGCCGCGCCGAACATCAGGGTTGCCATGTGCACCGTCGAATAGGGCAGGTCGACTGCGGCGGCACAGAACACCGCGGCGATGGACGCAACAACGGCAGTGGCAGTCGCTGCGAGGCGTCCTGAGGTGACGGCATCGATGGCCACGGTGACGAGCAGGGCGCCGACGATGGCTACCCACGCCGACGCGGGAGTGACGAGCGAGATTGCGCTGATGACGGCGACGTCGCCAATACCGGCCAGCCAGTTCCAGCGGCCGTGTAACCACGCGGCTCGATGCAAGAAGACCTGCCACGGCAGCCCAACAACGGACAACATCACCGCGACTGGCAGCCACAGATCAGACCGCTCTGGTCCCGTTGCGGCCAGCCCGTAACACAGCACGGCGGCAACCACCACGGCTGCGAACCGAGCCGTCGACACGGCGAGCAAGATGCGCCTGATCGCATGGGGCGCCGAACGGCGAGTCGTGCGACGGGTTCGACGAGGGAGAGGGGAGCGAGACGTGACCATGGGCGTGGGGCGGCGCATGCGCCTCTCGCCGAGAGTACGGAAGCCGTGCCGGTTGTTCGCGGCACACGACCCAACATGTGGCAGATTGGCCACGAACCGTGAACCTGAAGTCGAGATGGACCGTGCAAACGGCCAACAGGTGCGCCTGCAGGATGTCAACGTCGCTCGCCTGCGCTTCTAGGATCGTTCCATGTCTCACATCGACCGCCCCTTTGGGCGCTATCTCGAGGACTTCGTCGTCGGCGACGTCTACCGCCACTGGCCAGGCAAGACCATCACCGAAGCCGATGATCACCTGTTCTGCATGATCACGATGAACCATCACCCATTGCATACCAACCAATGGTTCGCCCAGAACGAGACCGTGCACGGCAAGAACGTCGTCGTCGGAAACCTGGTGTATTCGCTGGTGCTCGGTATGAGTGTTCCCGACGTCAGCGGTGCTGCCATCGCCAACCTCGAAGTCGAGAGCCTGCGTCATCAAAAGCCGACGTTCCATGGCGACACCATCTATGCGGCAACCAAGGTGCTTGAGACCAAGGAATCTTCCTCACGCAACGATCGCGGCATCGTGACCGTCGAGACCCGAGCGTTCAACCAGCGCGAGGAAGAGGTCTGCTACTTCCGGCGCAAGGTCATGGTGTGGAAGCGCGACGCGGCACCAGCCCGTTCGTTCCCCTACGGCGACGACATCTGGGGCGAATAAGCCACGGCTGCTGACCCTGCCGCCCTGCTCGAATGGGGAGCACATCACCGTCGAGATCTCCCCTGGAGGCGTACTCGCGACCCATGGTTGATCCTGGCCTCTGAGGTCATGTTGCAGCAGACCCAGGTTGGCCGGGTGGAAGCCAGGTGGTCCGGGTTCGTGAACCAATGGCCCACACCTTCGGCGTTGGCGAGCGAGCCGCTGTCGGAGTTGTTGGGCTGGTGGCAGGGTCTGGGCTATCCGCGGCGCGCTCGAAATCTGCACCGTGCCGCCGGCCAATGTGTTGCCCAGCACGGGGGCCAGGTTCCAGTCGAGCTCGATCGCCTCCTGGCCTTGCCCGGGGTGGGTCCCTACACCGCGCGAGCCGTGATGTCGTTCGCGGCCGAGGTCGATGTTGGTGTCGTCGACACCAACGTGGGTCGCATTCTTGCCCGTTGGGCCGGCGAACCATTGTCGCCGCGCCGGGCTCAGGACATGGCCGACGCCCTCGTCCCTGAGGGGCGGTCGTGGGCCTGGAACCAGGCCATGTTCGATCTGGGAGCGCTGTGTTGTCGGCCCCGCGCGCCCCAGTGCTCGTCGTGTCCGGCAGTCCCGTGGTGCGCCTGGGGCGCAGATCCAGACAACGACGACCCCGCGACCGGATCGGCAGGAGTGTCGGCCAAGCAGGCCACCTTTGCTGGCTCGAATCGACAGCTGCGTGGATTTGTCATGCGCGCCGCGGCGGACCACAAGCGCGTGGACGATCTGGCTGGGTTGTACCCGACCGTCGAGGTTGGACGTTGGGAATCAGTTGTGGCCAGCCTCGTGGCTGACGGCCTGATCGTTGTTGATTCAGCAGTTCTCAGCTTGGCTGGCTGACGATCTGTCGCAGGATTTCCTCGACGGCCCGTTCGGCGATGACCACCATCTCGGCATCGGTGCGGTCTTGGATCGGGTGCTCTACAAACACAGATGCTGGGCTGGCACCGAGTGCAGCCGCCTGGGTGTGGGCGCCGTCGATGAACTGCACGGTGGCCACAAAGACGCCAGGCAACCCGCGCCGTTCGAGATCAACAATGTCGTGCACACTGCACGACGTGCAGCTGCCTCAATCGGCGAGGGCTTCGATGACGGCGTGACACTCGGTGGCGATCTGGTGGCGCAGGTCGACTGGTGCGGGCTTGGCGAAGGTGGGCTTGCGGTAGCGCTTCACCACCGCACCTTTGGCCTCAAGCAGTGCCGACAAGCGATCGAGGAAGATGTCGCCCCGGGCCTTGGAAATGTCGAGCAGGCCAATCGTTCGGCCCTCGATGGAGGTCAATCGGTCGTTCGCCTGCCATGAAGCGGGCCGATGTTCGCTGGTGGGATCCATAACGATGGTCATGTGCTGCCTCTTGTTCGTTGTTGTGCGCTGGTGGTCACGCGGTGATCGGTCGACAGACGGGCTGGCTGCCGGTTGCGCCGTTGGCCCAGCCGCCAATGAGTTCTGAAAACAGGCCGGCTCCGCCGCCGGCGTGAATGATGAGCAGGCCGCCATCGGGGCGAACCTTGGGCAGGTCGGTGGCATCTGCGAACGCCTCGGGAAGGCCCTCGGCCATACCACCGGCACCCCTCACCAGTTCAGACCCGTCGCGTCGGGTGAAATCGACGATGGCATCGCGAACCATCGTCTTGTCCCACCCAGCCTCCTCGAACACCCGAGCGTGCTCTGGGCCGATGACCAACATTGCGTCGAACCCCAAGATCAGCTTGTGGTGGTTCATGCCAATGACGGCGTGGGCCATGCTCTTGGCGAGCGATTCGGGTGTGCGTGACAGCTGGTCAAACACGCAGCGAACCCCCTCGCCGGGAAACACGGTGACGGTGTCGGTACCGGCGTCGAAACCGAAGTTCGTGCACAGCGGCGTCCAGGGTGAGGCGGCCTCGTCTTCGGCAAAACAGAACGACAGCTTGCCTGGTTGGCCGTGAGCCGCCCGGTCGACTTCGCCCGGCTTGCCGCCCCCAACGTTGCGCACGACGAGTTGCACGGCCCGACCGATCGTGGAGTTGGCCCGGTTGCCTTGGCCCAGCACGTTGCGGCCGTAGTTCATGCCAATCTTGTCTCGAATCGGGCCGTTCACGACGATGACCGGCCCTGCCGGCATCGTGGTCGCCAGCAGCCCGTGCATATTGAACTCGTCAGTGCACACCGCTTCGATGGCTGCCAGAACGACTGGCAGGTACTCGGGTTTGCAGCCCGCCATCACGGCATTGATCGCCACCTTTTCGACCGTGACGTCGACGAGGTCCGGCGGCACTGTCGCAACAATGTCCTGTGGACGGCGAGAGGTGCCTTCTAGCATGGCAAGCACCCGGGCCTCGGTGGGTGGCACGAGGGGCAGGCCATCGCTCCAGCCCCGGTCGTACATGGCTT
>CAYGMW010000072.1:0-7201 GCA_964350975.1 uncultured Acidimicrobiales bacterium
CGCCAGCGCATCGAGGCCTCGATCCCGGGTTACGCACCCGCCGCCGCGTTTGGCGTCGGTGTCGCGACCATTGGTCCCTCCGGAGCGGTGCTTGATGTGGCGTTTCCCCATGTGAACCTGAACCGGGAGTCGTTCCCCGGCGCCGGTCTGGCCTCGACCCTCGGCCATGTCGCAGGCACCGCGACCTATCACATCAGCCCGGATCAGCTGCGCTCCGCCATCGAGGTCGTGTCACCAGCCGAGCCAGTTGCCATACCTCATCCCAATCTCGCGTCGTGGCGGGCCTGTCTCGACCTCATCGACGTGCCGTGCCTGTCGGGCACCCGTCAGATCGTGGCCGCGTTCATCGGCGAACTCGACGACGCCCCCATCGATGCCATTGACGCTTACCTTCGGCTGCATCTGCTGTCGCATCGCCTGGTGCAGCCCCATGGGCAGAACATGAACGGCGTGTTTGGCCTCCTCACCAATGTGGTGTGGACCAACCATGGGCCCTTCGAGGTTGCCGGCTTCGAACTCACCCGCATGGGTCTGCGAGCCCAGGGCCTGCACGTTGAGGTGTTGCTCGTCGACAAGTTCCCCCGCATGCTCGACTATGTCGTGCCCAGCGGGGTTCGGATTGCCGATGCCAACCGGGTGCGTCTCGGTGCCCACCTCGCCGAAGGAACCGTCGTGATGCACGAGGGCTTTTGCAACTTCAACGCCGGAACGCTCGGTACCTCAATGGTCGAGGGCCGCATCTCAGCCGGCGTCGTCGTGGGCGACGGCTCCGACGTCGGTGGCGGAGCGTCGATCATGGGCACCCTGTCGGGTGGCGGCACTGAGATCATCAGCCTGGGCGAGAACTGCCTCCTCGGCGCCAACTCGGGCCTCGGTATTGCCCTGGGCGACGACTGCATTGTCGAAGCTGGCCTCTATCTCACCGCCGGAACCATGGTCGGCCTGCCTGACGGGTCGTCGGTGAAGGCCCGCGACCTATCTGGAGTGTCGGGCATGTTGTTCCGCCGCAATTCACGCACCGGGGCCGTCGAAGCCCTCGCCCGCACCAGCGCTGCCAGCTGGCAAGGCCTCAACGCCGCCCTCCACGACAACTAGCCCCCTCCCGTTCTGAATGCCGATTGTCGCACTATTGACGAATATCGGCATTCAGAACGCGGGTCGGGAGTGGGGTCGCCGATCGCCCGTGGTACGTTGCCGCGCCGCCGGGTCGCTGCCGCGCTGTTGCCACAGTCCACATCCTGCGTCGACCACCCCAAGAGTCAGGTACACACGATGTCGCCAACGCACACCACTGGGTTGTCACAACAGGTCATTGGGTTCGTGGGTCTGGGCAATATGGGCGCCCCAATGGCGGGTCGCCTGGTCGCTGCGGGATACGACGTTGTTGTGTTCGACCTGAGGACTGAGGCCGTCGACGGACTGGTCGCCAGCGGGGCCCGTTCAGCGGCGTCAGCGGCCGACGTAGCAGCCCAGAGCGACCTACTTCTGACGTCGCTACCGCGGCCCGACCATGTCGACCACGTGATGCGGACCCAAGGAGCCCTCGCCGCGCTGCGACCGGGATCGCTGTGGGCCGACCTCACCACCAACCGTGGCGACCTGATCGAAGCGCTTGCTCACGAGGCCCCGGCCGGAGTGTCGATTGTGGACTCGCCGGTCACAGGAGCCGTCGATGGGGCCCGAACCGGCAAGCTCACGCTCTTTGTCGGGGGCGCTGCCGGCGATCTCGACCGGGTCGAACCGGTGTTGGCCCACCTCGGTCGAGTGATCCGATGTGGCCCGCGAGGAACCGGCAATGTCGTCAAACTCGTGACCAATCAGCTGTGGTTCATCCACGCGGCAGCTATCGGCGAAGGGTTCGCCCTTGGCATGCAACAAGGTGTCGAGCTCGCGGTGTTGTGGGATGCCATCAAGGACTCGGTGGGCGATTCCTTTGTTGCTCGCCACGATGCCCCATCGATCTTCGCCGGCCACTACGACCCGTCGTTCTCTCTCGACTTGTGTCTGAAGGATCTCGGACTGATTGATGAGCTCGCGGCGGCTGGCACTGCGCCAATGCCGATGACCCAAGCGGCCCACGCGGTGTTCGCCGATGCGGCCGAGCGCTACGGACGCGACGAAGCCGAACTCCTCGTCGCCAAGCGGATCGAAGATGACGGCCAGCTGTCGTTTCGTCTCGATGGCCCGTGGGTGCCGCACTGGGAGGCCTGATGGTTGCCGAATTCGAGCCGAGTACCGCGGCAAAAACCTGGGCCCTGTTCGTCGGCCTCGGCCTGGTGATGACCGGCAACGGCCTGCAAGGAGCCGTGCTCGGGCTCCAAAGCGAGGATGCCGGTTTTGGTCTTGGCGTCACCGGCTTGGTGATGACCGCCTATTTCGTCGGTTTCCTAGTCGGAAGCCGCTATGCCGAATACGCGCTGCGCGCTGTTGGCCACATCCGGGTTTTCGCCGCGCTGGCGTCGGTTGCTTCGGCCACGGCCTTGGTGCACGCCATCCTGGTCGACCCGTTTGTCTGGGCTGCGATGCGGTTTGTCTTCGGGTTGTGTATGGCGGGTTTGTATGTCGTGATCGAGTCATGGCTGAACGACCTCGCCACCAACGCCACTCGGGGTCGGCTGCTGGGTTTGTACATGCTCGTCGGTATGGGTGGCATCAGTTCTGGGCAGCTGCTGTTGAATGTCGCCGACCCGCTGACCTTCACATTGCTGGCGGTGTCGTCGGTCGTGATCTCGCTGTCATTGGTGCCGATCACCTTGTCGACCCGCAGCACACCGCCGATCTATGCGCCCGAGTCCATCAGTTTTCGACAGCTCGTCGGCCTCGCGCCTTCGGGAGTGTTGGTCTCGTTCATGTCGGGTGCGGCCCTCGGGTCGATGATTGGTCTCGCTGCGGTGTACGCCGCCAGCACCGACATGACGGCCCAGCGCATCTCGATCTTCCTGGCCGCTCCAATGATTGGTTCAATGGTGCTGCAGTGGCCGATCGGCAAGCTGTCCGACCGGGTTCCGCGTCGAGGCGTCATTGTCGGTGTTGCCTCGTCGGCGGCCGCTGTCGGTGCGCTCTTGCTGGTGACCGACGAGGGTTCGAACCTGGCCGTCGTGTTGATGTTCATTCTGGGCGGGGTGGCTTTTCCGCTGTATTCGCTGGCGATCGCGGTCGCCATTGACTGGGTCCCGACAACAAAGATTGTGGGTACCACCGCGGTGCTGGTGCGGGTCAACGGTTCGGGCGCCATCGTGGGGCCCTTGATCACAGCGTTGCTGTTGACCATTGACGCAAAATTGTTCTTCGTGATGCAGATCGCCCCGTATGTACTGATCGTGGCCTATCTGATGTATCGGATCACCGTCGCCGACGCGGTCCCGGTCGAAGACCAGTCCGAGTTCCAGATGATGCCGGTGCGTTCGTCGGAGTCCGTCGCCAGGCTCATAGGCCGCCGAGGAGCGAGGCGACGCACACAGACCAGGCAGGCACCTCGCTGGGGTCCCGGCGTGGGCATCGAAGACTGAACCCGTTGGGCCGGCCGGTTCAACCCAGTGCAATAAGTGCAACAGCGGCGAGCGATCCGACTAAACCGCCAACCTGCCACCAGCGCAGCCGTTCGCCGTCGAGCACCCACCGAAGTGCCACGGTGACCGCTGGGTAGAACGACGACGCGACAGCGACTGCGCCGACTGAGGCCTCGCCAGCTCGCTGCAGCCCGACGAACGTGACCCCCACCCCGAGGCTTCCTGCCGCACCGCCAGCGGCTGCAGTTCTGCGCACACCTGGGGCTCGTGGCAGTGGGTCGCTCGAAGTCGCCAGCGCGATCGTCAAGACAATCAACGCCGCGGTGGCCCGCTGAACCGACAAGGGCCACAAACCCGACGCTTCAGATGTTTCGGCTCCAAGGAGCAACATGACTGCGAACGCGCCACCTGCGAGCGCCGCGAGGGCGATCCCGGGGAGCAGGCCCGAGGTCTCGGGAGACCACGCGGCCAGGACCAGCGACACCACACCGATCGCCATGCCGACGAGGGCCAACGTCGACGGCGACGAACCTCGAACCGCCTCGAACCCGACCGAGACCACGCCGGTCATCACCGCCGTGACGGGCGATGCAACGCCGACCGACGACACGACAAAGGCCTGATAGAGCGCCCACAGGGCGAGGGCTGTTGCCACTCCCGACGCCGCTCCGTAGCCGACATCGGCCCACGAAGCTCGGTGTCCGAGGAGAACTGCCCCGATAGCTCCCGTTGCCGATCCGGCCCAGAACGCGACGTGCACCGTGGCCACCGCTGAGGACGCGCCAGACGAGCGTCGACCGAAGAGATCGCTGATGCCGATGAGGACACTTCCGAGAGCACCAAGGAGAACTGACATCGCAGTAGTGTGCACCCTTGTGCAGAACCCCATTGTCACCCTCAGAGGCTTCGTGCGGCGAGAGTGGATCGATTACAACGATCACATGAGCGAGGGCTACTACGGGGTGGTCTTCGGCGACGCCAGCGATGGCCTGCTGAAACACCTGGGTTTTGGTCCCAGCTACCGCGACACCACCAACGGCACCTTCTATACCGTCGAGACTCGCATCACGTTCGAAAAGGAGCTGACGCTCGATACACGCTTCGAGGTCCAGACCACCCTGATTGGCGCTGATGCCAAACGGCTCCACGTGTTTCACGAACTCCTTGATGACCACGAGCAGCTGGCGTCGACCCAAGAGTCGCTCATGTTGCACGTCGACCAGTCGATCGGCCGGGTTGGGCCGATGGGCCCTGACCTGTTGGCGTCGGCTCGGCGGCTTCGCGAGGCCCACGCCGGGCAGGCGGCCCACGACAAGGTCGGTCGGTCGATCCGACCCGTCCCACAGGGGTAGAGGTGTCAGCCCGAGTGCCACGGCCGCGAGTGGTGTTCGTCATCCTCGACGCCATGGCTCAGCGATGGATCAGCCCCGACCTCACACCGGCGCTCTCTGGGCTGGCTCAGACCGGCGGCATGGCTCCCAACGGTGCCACCGCCATCATGAGTTCGGCCACCTATCCAAACCATGCAGCCTTCGCGACCGGGGCCGGTCCCGAGGTCCACAACTTTTGGACGAATCGGGTCAAGACTCCGGCTGGTTACCTCCCGGCCCGTGAGATCGACCTCGACACCCCGACGTTCCTCGGGGTCGCCCGCGCCGCTGGTCTCGACGTCAGCCTGGTAGCCGGCGACGCCTCGATCGTCGCCGCCATGGGTGCCTACGGAATCGACCGAGCCTGGCCGCCGCGGGGATTCATACCAGCAGTCGATGCTCCGGAACTGGCGGTCGACGAATACGGCTATGTCACCAACGATGTCGTGCTGGGCATGATCGATGCCACCAACGCCCTCGACGCCGACCTAGCCGTGATCCACTTCAACGACCCCGACACGGCCTGTCACGTGTATGGCCCCGATTCGACCAGGGCGATCGAGCGCTATCGAGACGTCGACCAGTGTGTGGGCTCAATGTTGTCCCGCCTGAGCCGTGACGATGGCGGTGCGGCTTGGGCCAACACGGTGCTCATCGTGGTGAGCGACCACGACCAAGAAGAAGTCGATCCTCATGGGGGAGTCGACATCGCGTCCATGCTCGACGAATCGGGCTTCGCCGGCACGCGCATCGAATATGAGGGCACGGCCGCCATCATCGAGTCGGGCCCGAGCCTCGAGGTGCTGAGAGCGCTGCCCGGCGTCGATGGCGGTGTCGAGATCGACGCCGATCGGGTGATGATCTGGACCGAGCCGGGCCGGATCTTTACGTCCCGCACCGATCACGGCCTGCGCGGCGCTCATGGGAGCCCTCGCACCGCTGTCCAGGTTGCGATTGTCGGCGGCGGCCACCCGGTCGTTGGCACCCTCGCCCGGGCGCTAGAGAGCGCCCCGATCAGCGGTACCGACTGGGCCCCGACTATTGCCCACTTGCTTGGGTGCGAACTGCCCACGGCCACCGGTCGCAACCTGCTCGCCGCTGTCGAGATCTGACCCGGTTGGTGGCTCGTCGGCCTCGGTGTTGGGGTCGGCCGCCGGCTAGGCGCGGTCGTCGAGGACTGCGGCGCGGGCCCGTTCGTACAGCTCGTCGCCCATGAGGTGGCGCAACTCTTCTGACAAACCCTCGACGGCCGGCACGTCGCCAACATGGGCGTCGGTGTTGTCGACGTCGGCGCACCACCAGGCCATGGTCTCGCCTCCCGGACCCCAGTCGGACCTCGTTGATGGCCGCACGGTCACGACCGTGCCTGACTCCTCAATGAGCAGTGGTACCTGCCAGCACACCAGGGGCTTGTAGCCAATCGGCGACTCGTCGTCGTCGATCGCGCCCAGATGGAGGGCACACCCCTTGCCGCCCTCGAACCCTGGACGGTTCAAGAAGATGCATGCACCATCGACGAGAGCGGTGGCCGACCGAGTGTCGTCGCGAAAGATCCCGGAAGCCTCAGCGACCTCATGAAACTGGAACCGAGCCGGGTCGAGCATCGCGGCGACTGCCGACAGATGCTGACCTTCGGCCTCATCGGCCATCTGGGCCCCAACAGAACAACAACCCCGGTGCAGGTCAGGCGCGGCGTCGTCTTCGATGCCACAACAGCCCCGGCCCCAGATGCACGTCCAGTTTGATGCCAAGAAGGTCTGATCGAGACGCCACGTTGTCGGACCATCGGTGACCTCGACGTACACCGGTTTGGCATGGTCGTACACCGGTTTGGCATGGCCGTACGCCGGTTCACCCGATGGCATCAGGCATCTCAGACTTGCGCTGGGCAATGAAGGCTTCCATCTCGGCAATGATGGCCGGGTCGAGAGCCGGCTCGACGTACGCGTCGAGCATCTTCTTCCACTGGGCATTGGCCCGTTCGGGAGCAGACAGCGACCCATTGTCGAGCCAAGCCTCGTAGCTGTCGTTGTCGGCCACCGACGACCGGACGAACGCGGTTTCGAAGTTGGCCAACGTGTGGGCCGTGCCCAAGAAGTGTTGGCCGTGTTCGTTGGTCAAGAACGCGTCCATTGCCTGGCCGTTGTCGCTGATGTCGATGGGGTTCGTGAGCACTTCCATCATGCCCAGCTGGTCGGCGTCCATGATCAGTTTTTCGTAGCTGAGCGCCAACCCGCCTTCGATCCAGCCGGCCGCGTGCAACACGAAGTTCACGCCCGCCTGCACCGTGGGGATGATCGTGGAGGCCGACTCATAGGCCGC
>CAYGMW010000072.1:7301-13337 GCA_964350975.1 uncultured Acidimicrobiales bacterium
AGGTCGCCACCAAAGGCAATACGACACAGCTCGATGGAGTCAGCAGCCCGCTCGGCTGCGGTGACAGAGCCCATGAGCGGCTTGTCGCTGTAGCGAAGGTGCGAATACACCATGTCGAGGTGCCGCTTGTTGACCGCAACATCGGTGGGCTCACACACCGTGCCACCCGAATGGTGCAGGTGGGGGAGCATGTAGACCAGCTTGACGATGTTGCGGAAGTCCTCCATCGTCCCGTAGCGGCGGCCACGGTCGAGATCGGTGACGAAGGGCGACCCATAGTTCGGGGCGAACACGGTGCTGTTGCCGCCAATACGCACCGAGCGCTCAGGGTTGCGGGCGTGCTGGATGAACTCCGACGGAGCCGACGCCTGGACAATCTCGCGGCACAAACCCTTGGGGAACTTGACGAGTTCGCCTTCGATGGTCGCCCCGGCATCGCGCCACAGGTCGAGTGCGTCGGGGTACTCCTGGAACGCGATGCCGACCTCGGACAAGATCCGTTCGGCGTTGTCTTCGATCTGTTGGGCTGTTGCCTCGGGCAGCACATCAAGCGGAGCTAGGCCCCGTTCGATGTAGGGCTTGGTGACCGCTCCGGCCTCGCTGCGGGCTGCTTGGCGCGCGGCTCGACCCCCGGACCTGCGGCTGCGTCGTTCGTCGCTCATGTGTTCCCTCCCCAGAGATTCAGTTGGGGCGCCGTCGGCGCCGTCGTGTGTCGTCGCCGCCAGCACCACGGCCGCTGGATCCAGCGGCTCGAGGCGAATGCGGGAAGCCGAGTGCCGTGACGAACAGGTCTTGGAACCTTGGTTCGGTCGCGGTTTCGATCTTGGTGACTGCCCGAACCGTGGCCTCGATCTCGGTTCTCTGAGCACCGGAAAGCAAGACCCGCACCGCTCCGCTACCCGCAGAGTTGCCAACCGCACGCACGGCACCGAGTTCCATGTCAGGGATCAGCCCGAGCACCATGGCGTGGGCCGGGTCGATGTGGGCTCCGAAAGCACCCGCGAGGCGGATCTCGTCCGGTACATCGAGCTGGGCGTGTTCAAGCAAGAGGTCGATTCCGGCCTTGAGCGCAGCCTTGGCCAACTGGATGGCGCGCACATCGTTCTGGACGACCGTGATGGGGGCCGCACCCGACGGGGGTCGGTACAGCTCATAGCTGTAGGTGCGCCCATCGGCGACGATTCGGTCAGAACCCGAGGGGTGATCGGCGACGATATTGCCAGCCTGATCGATGGCCCCGGCGCTCACCATCTCGCTGAGCACCTCGATGATGCCCGATCCACAGATGCCGGTCACACCGGTCTTGGCAATGCCGTCGGCGAATCCGTCGTCGGTGCTCCACAGGTCGCAGCCAATGACCCGGATGCTGGGTTCGAGGGTGATCGGGTCGATGCGAACCCGTTCGATTGCACCGGCCGTGGCCCGCTGCCCGGCACTGATCTGGGCCCCTTCAAACGCCGGACCAGTCGGGCTTGACGCCGCGAACATCTGGGTGTTGTTGCCCAACACAATCTCAGCATTGGTGCCCACGTCGACGAGCAGCTGCACGGTAGCCGAGCGGTGGGGTCCCTCGTTGAGGATCGCGGCGGCCGTGTCGGCGCCAACATGGCCCGCAATACAGGGCGCAAAATAGACCGACGCGTTCGGTGCATCGATGTCGAGTTCGGCCGCAGTGCGGTGTTCGGCGGTGTCTGACGCCAACTCGAAGGGGGACTGGCCGAGGGGGACAACGTCGAACCCCAGCACCAGGTGATGCATTACCGGGTTGCCGACCAGGGTGATGTCGAGCACCCGGGAGCGGTCGAGGTCGGCTTCCAGGAGCACCTCGCCCAAAAGTTCGTCGAGTGTGGTGCGGACCGCGTTGGTGAGGTCGATCTCTCCACCGGGGTTCATCATCACGTAGCTGACCCGGCTCATCAGGTCTTCGCCGAAGCGGATCTGGGGGTTCATGCGACCGGCCGAACCCAGCACCTCGCCCGTCGCCAGATCGACGAGGTGGCCCGCGACGGTGGTTGAGCCAATATCGACCGCGAAACCGGCGATCTGATCGACGAAGCCGGGCCATGCGGCCACGACCGTCGGGCCTGCGCCGCGAGTGGGACCGCGTCCGTCGCGAGCGATGGCAACCGTGCAATCGTCGGCGCCCACACCGTCGAGAGCACCGTCGGCGACGATCACACCAACAAGACCCCAGTCGGACTCGAGTAACTCGTGCAAACGGTTGGCCTGGGCGATGTAGTGCAGTGTGATCATGGGATCAAGCACGAGGTCGCCAACGTCGACCGACTTGCGGATCACCTGCTTGTGGAGCTGTGAATCGGCCGGAATGTCGATGACAATGTCGCCGCACACCTTGGCCGAACAACCCAACCGTCGGCCCTCGACAATGGCCCGCTTACCCCGATACTGGGCCTCGAGATCGCCCCATGACGTCAGGTTCGACTCGTCGCTGTCGATGGCCCACTTGGCGAACGAACCCGTCGAGGCAACCACCTGGCAACGACCACAGATGCCCCGACCGCCACAGACCGAATCGAGATCGACGCCGAGACGGCGCGCGGCGTCGAGCACGGTCTCACCGTCGGAGACCGTGCCGTTGAGGCCACTGGGAGTAAAGACGATCCGATGCTGGTCCACGATGAGCCGCGGCTAGGAACGCCGACGCCCACCGGCGCGTCGACCGCGGGCGCCCTGATCGGCGTTGGGGTCGCGGTTTTCGCGAATCCATGCCGCGCAATCCTGGTCGTGGCCCGCCAAAACGTCTGCGGCCATGATTGCGGTCTTGACCTCGGGGTGCAGTGGGCTCATGATCGCCGACGTCATGCCGGCACCAATCGCCATGGCCAGGTAGGTGCCAGTGATGGCGTGGCGGTTCGGCAGGCCAAAGCTGACGTTCGATGCACCACAGGTGGTGTTGACGCCGAGTTCTTCTCGCAGACGCCGCACGAGGCGAAACACCTGCTGGCCGGCGCTGCCCATGGCGCCGATCGGCATCACGAGCGGGTCGACCACGACGTCGCAGGTCGGGATGCCAAAGTCGTTGGCGGCCAAGACGATCTTCTTGGCAACCTCGAAGCGCACATCGGGGTCTTCGCTGATACCGGTCTCGTCGTTGGAGATCGCCACCACCGCAGCGCCATGTTTGGCCACGAGGGGCAAGATGCGCTCCATGACCTCGGTCTCGCCGGTCACGGAGTTGATCAGCGGCTTGCCTTGGTAGACCGCAATACCTGCTTCGAGGGCTTCGATGATCGATGAGTCGATCGCCAGCGGGACGTCGGTGATCGACTGGACGAGTTGGATGGCCTTGGCCAACAAGGCCGGTTCGTCAGCCAGTGGAATACCCGCATTGATGTCGAGCATCTGCGCACCGGCGGCTACTTGGGCCAATGCATCGGCCTCGACCCGGCTGAAGTCGCCCGCTTTCATCTCAGCAGCGAGCAGCTTTCGACCAGTGGGGTTGATCCGCTCACCGATCATGACGAAGGGCCGATCGAAACCGATCACGACCTCTTTGGTGGCAGAACTCAAAACGGTGTCGGTCATGGGGTGTCCTTGTGGGGATTCCAGCCGCCAGCGGCCACGTAGGCCTTCAACAGCTCAGAGGTGAACATGGATTCGAGCTCGTGCTCGGCCGCGATCGCGGCGGCCTCGAGGTCGAAGTCGGGGGAGTCGGCATCGTCGATGGCAACAGCTTGTTGGCGCCACTCGGCGACATAGGCATCGGTATCGGTCTTGTCCGCCACCATTGCAGCCCGATCGATGGCGACGTGGAAACGCTCGCCAAGGATGCGTTGGACCTTTTCTTCACCGGCCGATCCGTTGACCTGGGCTGGAATGTCGCGCCAGTAGATCGTGGTGAGTCGGGCCGAACCGCCTCTGCGCCGTCGACTCATGGCAGGTAGCTCACGCCGCGCTGTGGCGACGTTCGCTCACCAGCTTGGTCGCCGTTTCTGACGCCACCGCGGCGTCACGGCAATAGGCGTCAGCGCCGACAGCCATGCCGAACTCCTCGTTCAGCGGAGCGCCGCCCACGAGCACGATGTACTTGTCGCGCAGGCCCTTTTCTTTGAGGGTGTCAATGACCACCTTCATGTACGGCATCGTGGTGGTGAGCAGCGCTGACATGCCCAAGATGTCGGGCTGGTGCTCTTCGAGAGCGGCCAAGAACTCGTCGGCGTCGGTGTTGATGCCCAGGTCGAAGACCTCGAAACCGGCACCTTCGAGCATCATCGACACCAGGTTCTTACCAATGTCGTGGATGTCTCCCTTGACGGTGCCGATGACGACCTTGCCGATCGGCTCGGCGCCGGTTTCGGCCAGCAAGGGCCGCAGGATGTTCATCGCGGCCTTCATGGCGTTGGCGGCCAAGAGCACCTCTGGCACGAACAAGATGCCGTCACGGAAGTCGATGCCGACGATACGCATCCCCTCGACCAAGGCGTCGTTCAGCACCCGGTCAGCCGACCAGCCCCGCCCGAGCAAGATGTTCGTGCCCTCGACGAGTTCGTCACCGAGACCGTCGTACAGGTCGTCGTGCATCTGCGCGGTGAGGTCTTCGTCGTTCAGTGCGTCGAGGATGATCTCGTCGTCTTCGTCTGCCATGTCACAACTCCGCACTTGACTCTGGTTGGGGCCTCTAGCTGCCAAACGATATATCAACAACCGACGGCTGACGTACCACAATGTGGAACCGGCCCACATAGCGGTACAGACGCGTTGGATGGGTCACCGCGTCGCACTTCGCAGACCCATCGGCTGACGCGAAGCCGAACCTAAGGCCATCACGATTCGGCTACTGTCTCGGCTTCATGCACCGGCCTCGCAACATCTGGTCATCTGCTGCTCTACGGGGAACACTCGCGCTCGCTGTCGCCGTTGTCGCGATTGTCCTCACGATGGCGGGCCCGGCCTCTGCCGAACCGGGCACCGTTGGCGGGACCATGGAATCGGTCGACGGCGACGTCCGCACCCCCGTCGAAGGAGCTGAGGTCACCGTCGAGCTCGACGGCGAAGTCATCGGCGTCGCTGTCAGCGCGGCCGACGGCACCTGGTCGGTGCCGGTGCCCGACGCGGGAACGTACCTCGTCAGGCTCGATGTCGCTTCGCTGCCCGACGGCGTAGCTCCAACGGCCGACAGCCTCACCGAGCTCACCGACGTCAGCGTCCGCAGCGGCCAAGACAAGACAGTGAGATTCCGGTTGGGCCCTGGCGTGGTCTCGACAGTCAGCACGGGCAAACAACTGTTGGACCGAACAGTGCTCGGTCTGAAGCTGGGCGGGATTATCGCGATGTCGGCGGTAGGTCTGTCGTTGATCTTCGGGGTCACCCAGCTGGTCAACTTTGCTCACGGCGAACTCGTCACCCTTGGTGCTGTGGCCGCGTTCTTCTTCCACGCATCAGGGGCCGGGCCCGGATGGAGCCTGCTCGCCGCTGCGGTCCCGGCAGTGCTGTTGGTTGCGGCGTTCGGTGGGGCCCAGGAGAAGTGGCTGTGGGCGCCCTTGCGCCGCCGCCAGAGCAGCAATATCGCGATGCTGGTCATCTCGATCGGCCTGAGTTTCGCGATCCAAAACATCGTGCTGGTTATTTTCGGCGGCGAACCCAAGACCTACATCGATTACGCAGTCCAAGCGGATCGCTCGTTCCTCGGCATCGAGACCGTCCCCAAGAACGCGTTCATCATCGTGTCGTCGCTCATCATCTTGGGAGCGGTTGGCCTGTTTCTTCAAAAGACCCGGACAGGTATTGCGCTGCGGGCTGTTGCAGACAACAAGGACCTCGCCGAGTCGTCAGGCATCGACGTCTCGCGCGTCATCCTGGTCACCTGGATTATGGGCACCGGGCTGGCCGCGCTGGGCGGCGTCTATCTCGGACTCTCCGAGACCATCCAGTGGAACATGGGCTTCAAGCTGTTGCTATTGATCTTCGCCGCCGTGGTGCTCGGGGGGCTCGGAACGGCCTATGGGGCAATGCACCGCCGCATAGTCATTGGGCTGTCGGACCAAGTCAGCACCTTTTGGATCAGCAACCAACTCA
>CAYGMW010000073.1:0-3120 GCA_964350975.1 uncultured Acidimicrobiales bacterium
GGTCTCAACAGCATCCAAGGTGCAGTGGCGTCAGGTGCTCGCCGGATCATCGCGGTCGACCTGCTCGACAGCAAGCTCGACGATGCCCGGGTCTTTGGTGCCACCGACGTGGTTCGGGCCGACGCCACCGATGCGGCCGACCAGATCAAGGCGATCACCGACGGCTATGGCGCTGACTATGTGTTCGTCACCGTCGGGGTCTCCGCAGCTGTCGCCCAGGCGTTTGGATTCGTGGGCGGGGGCGGCGCCGTGGTGATCGTCGGTCTTCCGCCGGTCGGTGCAACCACCCCGCTTGATGCCACAACCCTCGGATCGTCGAACCAGCGCATCCTGGGCTCAAAGATGGGCGGCACCCGGCCTCGCGCCGACATCCCGGCCCTGGTCGACATGTATCACCACGGTCGCCTCAAGCTCGATGAGCTGATCACGGCCACTTACACGCTCGACCAGATTAACGAGGCGATCTCATCGGTGAACCGCGGCGAAGCCCGACGTAATGTGATCGTGTTCGACTAACCCCCGATCAGGCCGGTTCACATACTGCGGCCGACACCACAACGCCGCGTTCGTGGTGTTGGCCAACGACTACCGGCCATGCGATGCCGACTGAGGTGGCCACCTCGGTGACGGGGTGCATCTCATAGCCGGTTGCGGTTGGGGTGGTTCCAACATCGTCGAAACCGAGCCACGCCCCAGTGATCTGGAACTGTGCCTTGTAGAGGGCCTCTTTGGCTGAGAACGTCTCGATGACGATGCGATCTCGGTCCGACGGGTCAAGCTCAGTGACTCGGGCGAGCTCATCGGGTGTCAGCACCCGTTCGCTGACGTCGCGGCCCGTGCGTTCGATCCGCTCTGCGTCGATGCCCACCGTGCGGTGTCGACCCTGCGCCACCACCGCGGCTACGAAACCTGTCGTGTGGGTAATCGACCCCGTCACGTCGGCCCCGAAGAGTGGCGCTCGTTTCGTCGAGCGTCCGATGGGGCCCGCGTCGAGGCCGAGCTGGAGGAGGCCGCAGCGGGCACAGGCGCGTCCGTGGGTGAAGGCGGTGCGGCGGCTGTCGATGGCTTGGTCGATCAAGGCCAGTTCGGCTGGATCGACAAGGGCGGGGTCGACCGGACCCGATCCGTTGCTGCTGTACACGGCAACCGGGGCATCAGCCGGCAAGGCAAAGAGCACGGCGAGGTCCAAACGCAGGACTGGCACAACCACAGAGCGTGGGGGGTGGTCATTTTCTGTGGTTTCTGATCTACTGTCAGACATCGCGTGGAAACTCGTGCATCCGGATCGGGTCGCGGGTTCGAAGTAGCTGTGGGTGATGGTCAGTGAACCAGTGGGCGGACAATGGACAACGTAGCTGACATCTATCGGCTCACTCCGGCCCAGTCGGGGATCTTGTATCACGTGCTGCGCGACAACGATCCGGAGCTGTACTTCGAGCAGTACCGCGCCGACACGAGCGGTCCGCTCGATCCGGATCGCTTCGCGGCGGCATGGCAGATGATCGTCGATCGGCACCCGGCACTGCGCACGATCATCGTCTGGCAAGGACTCGATGAACCCCGGCAGGTGGTGCGCCAGCAGGTCGACCTTGCGGTTGTTCGACTCGACCTGTCCGGCGAACCGGCCGACGCTCAAGCCGCCACGCTCGATGAGCTGGCAGCGACCGATCGCGCGTTGGGCATCGATCTCACCAAGGCCCCGCTCATGAGGATCACCTTGGTCAAGCTGGGCCCGGACCGGTGGCACTTCATCTGGAGCTTCCATCACATCGTGGTCGATGGTTGGTCCGTTGGAATCATCATCGACGAGCTGCTCACAGTTCTCGATCAGCCAGTTCTCGATCAGCCAGTACTCGATCAGCCAGCACTAGGGGAGCCAGCTCCACCGTTTCGGCGTCATGTGGCGTGGCTGGCTCAGCAGCCTGACGATCTGTCGCTGTGGGCACAACGCTTTGGCGACATGCGCGAGGTGTCAGCTGTTGACTTGCCCGGTGGCAGGGGTGTTGGTCGCTTCGATCGTCGGCGCCTCGACCTTGACCTGACACCCGAGCAGTCCGAACTCATCGTCAACGCCGCCCGCGACCAGCGCATCACACCGAACACCCTGGTGCAGGCCGCATGGGCGCTCACCCTCGGCCGATACGTCGACACCGACGATGTCGTGTTTGGCGTGACGATGTCCGGGCGGCCCCACGAGGTCGATGGTGTTGACGACATGGTTGGCATGTTCTTGTCGACCCTGCCGATGCGCACGACGGTGCCGTCTGAGTCGTCGGTGCGCGAGTGGTGCCGCGACCTGCAGAACCAGCAGTTCGACTTGTTGGCCCACCAGCACGTGTCGCTGGCCGAGGTGCAGCGGGTGTCTGGATTACCTCCCGGGGTCGAGATGTTCGACTCGGTGCTCATCTTTGAAAACTGGCCCGAGCGCACCGGCCACCATCTCGTCGAGCTCCACAATCGCCATGTTGCCGAACAAAGCCACTACCCGTTGACGTTGATGGTGGGCGTCAGGTCGACCGTTGACGTGGTTTTGCTCTATGACGCTGACCGTTTCGGAGCCGGTTCGGTCGAACAGCTCGCCCGCCATTTCGTCGCCGCCCTCGTGGGCATCGCAGCCGACCCCGACTCGGTTCCGGCCGCCATCGACGTCCTGGACGCTCGAGAAGCCGACCAGCAGCTCAACCAGTGGAACAGCACCGATGTGGTCGAGCCTGACACCACCGTGGTCGACGAGTGGTCGGCGATCCTCGCAGCCGACCCCGACGCGGTCGCCCTGATCGCAGATGGCGATGTGACGACTCGCTCAGAGCTCGATGAACGAGCCCGGTCGGTCGCCGCCGGGCTGATCGAGCTTGGGGTCGAGGTCGGCGAACCGGTTGGCATCTGTATGCGGCGCTCGCCGGAGTCGATCGCAGCGCTGCTCGGCATCGTGATGGCAGGTGCTGCCTATGTGCCCCTCGATCCGACCTATCCGAGCGACCGGCTCGACCTGATGGTGCGGGACTCGGGCGCGCGCGTCGTGATCGGTCACGACGCGACGATGGGCCGACTTGACCACCCGGGCATGGTGAACGCAGCCGGGCTCTGTGCGCATGGAAACAGTGCGCATGGAAACAGTGC
>CAYGMW010000073.1:3220-7908 GCA_964350975.1 uncultured Acidimicrobiales bacterium
CGGCCACCATCGAGGCGTGTTGAGCCGGTGCCGTTGGCAGTGGAACGCCTACCCCTTCGCTGCCGGCGAGCGGGTGCTCCAGAAGGTCACGCTCAACTTTGTCGATCATCTCTGGGAGTTGTGGGGCGGGTTACTCGCGGGAGCACCACTCGTGTTGGTCGACGAGGACACCGCCAGCGACGGGCTGGCGCTGGTCGACCTCGCCGACACCCACGGGATTAGACGTCTGGTTCTGACGCCGTCGTTTGTCGAGGCCCTGCTCGACAGCATCCCGAACCTCGCGGAGCGCCTCGCCTCGCTCGACACGCTGACGCTGAGTGGTGAGGGCGTGTCGCTCGAGCTGATTGACCGCCTCGCCGCCGAGCTGCCACACGTGGTCCCGCTCAACTTTTACGGGATGTCTGAGGTGACGCTCGATGCAACCACCTATGACGCGCGAGACCGGGTGGAGGCCTCGTCGTTTCCGATCGGCAAACCCATTGCCAACCAGCGTGTCTATGTGCTCGACCGCCATCTGAGGTTGTTGCCAGCGGGTGCCGTCGGCAACATCTATGTCTCGGGCATTGGGCTCACCCACGGCTACTGGAAGCGCCCAGATCTGACCGAAGCGCGATTTGTTGACCATCCGTTCCGGCCCGGAGAACGTTTGTACTTCACCGGCGACCTCGGCCGATGGCTGCCCGGTGGCTACATCGAATATCACGGCCGTAGCGACGACCAGGTCAAAATCCGAGGATCTCGCCTCGAGCTGGGCGATGTCGAAGCCACCTTGTCGACCGTGCCTGGCGTTGCATCGTGTGTGGCCGCCGCAGTTGAAGGGACCCTGGCCGCTGATCGGCGCCTGGTTGCGTTCGTGAAACCAGCGACGGGCCGAGACGACGTCGACGTATTGGTTGATCAGGTGCGCCGCGCGGCCCGCGAGCAGTTGCCGGCCTTCATGGTGCCGTCGGTCGTGATTGCTATTGACGCAGTGCCGACCCTGCCCAACGGCAAGACCGATCGTCGTGCGCTCGTTGAGGTGTTTCATTCCTCGTTCACGACGGCTGATGCGGGCGTCGAACTGGCGCCACCGTCATCGGCCGACGAGGCCACGATGATCGGGCTCTGGTCCGGGGTGCTCGGCGTCGACATCGGGGCGACGAGCGACTTCTTCGATAGTGGTGGCCACTCGCTCGGGGCGCTGCGGTTGGTAGCGCGAATCTCCAAGGCCTTCGCCACGTCAGTTGTGCTGCCGGATCTGCTCGACCATCCAACACCACGTGAGCTGCTCGCCCACATCCGGCGACCGGATCGCACCGCCGCACGAGCGCACCTTGTCGACATGGCCGGTGCCGGTCAGCCCGGTGTTGCTGTGTACTGCGTCCACGGTGCCGGTGGCAACGTCTTGCGATTTGCCGGCTTGGCCAAGCGGATCGGCCGCAATCGTCCGTTCATTGCACTGCAAGCCAAAGGCGCCGACGGCACAACACGGCCCCATTCGACTGTCGAAGAAATGGCTGACGCGTATGTCGCCGAACTCATGGCGTATCAACCGGATGGTCCCCTGGTGTTGGCCGGATATTCCGCTGGTGGAGCGGTGGCCTATGAAATGGCCCGAGTACTCGCCGAACGGGGCCGCGACGTACGGGCCGTGGCGTTGATCGATACCTACCATCCAACACTGCGGCCCCGGCGGCGTTCCAAGACCCGTGCGGTTGTTGACACCTTGAAGCTGGGGCCAGCTGGCGCGGTTGAGCGGCTCCGCTCCCATCGCTCGTGGACCGCGTCGCGGGCTGCGTGGAAAGAACAACGCGACGATGCCGGCGAAGTCGTGGCCGATGAGCTCCGGTTTGCCCGGCTGACTGAAGCAATCGGTGGTGCCTACCGGGCCTATGTGCCGGTCCCCATTGGTGTGCCGTTGGTCGTCATCAGCGCTGAGCGTGAGGACAACGACTTCGGCGATGTTGGAGCTGACCGAGGGTGGGGCGAGGTCAGCGACCAGGTGACCGTCGTGCGCGTGCCCGGCGATCACCACAATCTGCTGACCGGCGACATGGCCGACGTCACCGCCGACGCCATCGAAGAGGCGATTCGGCTGTTCGTTTAGCCGTCCAGCTCAGCCAACAAGGCGGCGAGGTCGTCGAGGCCGCCATCGTCGAGTCCGGCAAGGTCGAACTGTGCCGCTCGATGGTCACCCGGTGTGTCGCCTTCAGCCAAGGTGGTCAGTGCGGCGCGGCACCGTTCGGCCAGATCGTCTACGACACCAGTGGCCAGATCGGCTGGGTCGTGGTCGATGGACACTCGAAGTTGCCCGCCGTCGATCACGGCGAGCACGCCGAGACGATGAGTGCGATGGTTCCGGGGACCAATGAAACCAACAGGGCCTGTCATGGACCGAATCGGGCCGTTGGTGGGCATCGGGATGTCAGTCGAACCGAGGTAGTTCAGCCTCACCGTGTCGGTCAGCAGAGGTCGGCCCCCGGCGAGCACGACGCGGTCGTCGTGCAACGCATCAACCGGTTTGGCCGCGGCCGCGGCCCGCACCTGGGCGAGCGAAACTGCGGCATCGGAGCTGGGATCACAGTGGATCTGGGCCGTCGCCGTCAGCCACCCAACAGTGCGCGACAGGTCGAGCTGGCCGGTTGCTTCGCGGCCGTGGCGTTCGAGCGTGATCGGGACCTGACCCGGAGCGTCACACAGCGACGATCTTGCGTCGTTGGGCAGTTGGGCAACTGCTGTTGCGACGGCGGCGGCCAGCACCTGGTCGATGCTCGTGGCCAGGGCCAGCAGCTGCGCCGTGGTCGTGGCATCGACCGTGACATCGATCGTGCGCGTGTCAGCCTCGACGCCAGCGGTACGGGTGCTGTGCACGCGATCGTCCAACGGGACGGGGCGATCCGCGAGCGACGCAACCCAGGTCGCGATCGAGGTGTGACGACTTTCGAGAACCGCAGCGGTGCCGCCGAGTCGGGCCGTGAGCGCAGCAGCCAGATCGTTCACAATGATCGACCACGACACCGCGTCGACGACGAGGTGATGGGCGCACACAAAGACCTGCTCGTGGTCGAGCCAGGCCGCGCTGACGAGCCGGCCCGCCGTCAGATCCAGGGCCCGCGCTGCGTGCTCATATGCGTTTGCGGGACTGTCGATCTCGACCACTACAGGTGTCGGGGGGTCGGAGTTGACGACCTGCTCAACCAATTCGCCGCCAACAACGAACGAGGCCGACAACGACTCGTGGTGGCGCACGACGTCGTGCAATGCCGTCCGGAGCAGGGCAGGGTCGATGGCAGCATCGAGGCTCAGCCATACCCCGTGGGTCCAGCCGGTTGGGTCGTCGAAACCTTGGGCGAAGAACCAGCGCTGGATAGCGGTGAGCGGCATCGGGCCATCGACCCGAGGGTCGATGTCGCCGCGGATCGACGTCAAGTGAGGAGCGAGCGTCGCAATGGTCGAAAACGAAAAGAGGTCCCGTGGGGCGAGGCGAAACCCGCTGGACCTCACCGCAGCGGCGATTCGGATGGCGACGATCGAGTCGCCGCCGAGGTCATAGAAGTCGTCGTCGCGACCTACGTTTGCGATCCCGAGCGCAGCCATCCAGGCGGTCTCGAGCGCGCGTTCCTGGGCGAGGTATCCAGATGGGCTGGTGCTGGATGGGCTGCTCTCGGTGGTTAGGCCCGACTCAGTCGCTGCTGGGGTGGATACGCCGCGACGCTGCAAGCTGGCCCGATCGAGTTTGCCGTTCGGGAGCCTGGGGAACTGATCGATCGCAACCACTGCCGAGGGCACCATGTGTTCGGCAAGGTCGTGACGCATCGTTGCCCGAATTGCAGCAGGTTCAAAATGGTGGCCGGTCGGGTCGGCGAGCTGGACATAGCCGACCAGGCTGTGCTGCTGGCGGCCACCGACGTCGCGAGACGCCAGCACCACACACACCTCGGTGATCGGTCCGGTCTCGGCTGAGACTGCTGCGCTCAACGCGGCCTCAACGGCACCGAGTTCGACTCGGTGGCCTCGAATCTTGACCTGGTTGTCGATACGGCCATGGAAACGGAACACACCGTTGGCATCGACGTCGACCAGATCTCCCGTGCGGTACACCGGTTCGCCCGCTCGGTCGACGAACGATGCTGCAGTCAGTTCCGGTAGCCCAACATATCCGACAGCCACACCTGGGCCGCCGATCCACAGCTCTCCAGGCGCACCTACCGGGCGAGGCCGTCCGTCGGCCGACATGACCATCGCGGTGGCGCCTGGCGTTGCTGTTCCGATGGGAACGTCGTCGTCATCGGCGCTCAGGATGTGACGGTGGCTCCACACGGTGGCTTCGGTTGGCCCGTACTCGTTGGCCAACTCGACGCCAGGAACAACGCCGAAGTGCCGGGCAACGAGTCGACGCGTGCACGTCTCACCGGCAACGATGACCGACACCAGCGATCCCAGCTGTTCGGGAGTGGCCACATCGAGCAGCACCTCATACAACGACGGGAGCATCAGGAGATGGCTGACCTGGTGTTGGGCGATCAGTTCGGCCAGATGGACCACGTCGTCGTGACGTTCGGGGTCGGGGAGCACAACGGTTCCGCCGTGGGCCAAGGGCCACCACAATCCCACCATGGAGCTGTCGAAGGCCATCGACGACACCATCAAGAAGGTGCCTGGTTGATGGCGGTAGGCATCGGTTCGGGCCCATGTCGAAAACGCGATAT
>CAYGMW010000073.1:7918-13297 GCA_964350975.1 uncultured Acidimicrobiales bacterium
TGGCCGCACCGCTCGACCCTGAGGTGTAGATCACGTACGCCTCATCGTCGGCGCTCGGGGGCCGCGCATCGATGTTGAACCCCACTGCCTGGGGGTGCAATGCGCTCACGGCAACCGCAGCCGGGGTGTCGGACCCCTCAGCGGCGAGGACGATGTCAATGCCAGCGTCAGCAACCACGTGAGTACGGTGCGCGAGCGGATAGGTCGGGTCGATTGGCACATAGGAGGCTCCCGATTTGAGCACCCCAGCGATGGCCACAACCGTGTCGACCGACCTGACCGTTTCGACACCGACTCGTCCGCCCCGCCCGACCCCGCGCGCGGTCAGGGCAGCGGCGACAGCATTGCTGCTCCGATCGAAGTCAGCCCACGTCAACAACACACCGCCGCACACCACGGCGACTTGTCGCTGTGGGGCCAGCGCCGCTTGCTTCATCATGGTGACGAGGTCGGTTCGCTGTTGTTCAGCGCCCCGAGGGCTGACAGCCGCTGGCCGGTAGTCAGACGGGAGATCGAGCGAACCAAGCACCATGGTGTCGTTGTCCGACCGATCGCGAACGGCTCGTTCGATGATCGAGGCCACGTCGGCCAGCAACAGGGTGGCTGAGTCCTTGTCGAGTCGACGGCCCGAGTATTCGAGCGACAAAGCAACGTCGTCGCCGCGGACCTGAGCGAACAGGGTCGCGTCGGCAATGGATGACCCCGACCACAACACCTCGTGGGTGGCTGCGATGCCCTCGATTGCGGCGTCAGCGAATCGCTCGAAGGCCACCATGACTGACAAATCGACGTCGCGACCCTTAGCGCGTTGATCGGCGACGATCGTGGCTAAGGGCACCGTTCGATGGGGCAAAACGTCGGCCAACAGCCTCGAAGTCACCGTCGACAGTTCGCCCACCGTGGAGTTTTGGTCGACGGGAACCAAGATCGGCAACGTGTTGAGCTCATAACCGACGAGGTGGGTTGCGGCGCGATGATTCCGGGTGGATGCAGTAACGCCGATGGCTACGTTCGTGGGTCCTGCGGGGTTGGCATCGTCAGGGCTGGCTCGTCGCTCAAGCGCAGCAGCGAATGCTGCCAGCACCACCCCGAACGCTGTTGATCCCGCTACAGGAAGTTGCGACGCGGCGACTCCGAGCGTGGTCTCGATATATCCATCGGGGCCATCGCGACGGCCCAGATCGAGAGGCGTTGACGCCTGGGCGAGGTGGGTGCTCCAGAAGTCGAGACTCTCTTGGCTGATGTTGTCTGCCTGCCACTTCGCAACGTCAGCAAAGTCTGGACCGTCTCCGTCGATTGGCGATGCTTGGCCGCTGTACTCCAGGCAGATCTGGGTCCACAACGTATCGAACGTGCCTGCGAAGATCGATATGTGGTGCAACGCAACCAGCACGCCGGTCGAGCCGTCAGACAGGGGCCGTCCAACCAGACGGATGAGTGGCCCGCGGGAGAGGTCAAAAGGTTGTCGAGCGATCCGCGTGGTGTGGTCGACAAAATCTTCGGTCGACCACACGTCGGAGTCGACATCAAGCTGGACTGCCTCGTCGAGGTCGAGCCGCCGGCGTGGTTCGACAAAGGTCCAGCTCAAGGGGACATGCCGCGCCGCGACCTGGCTGGCTGCCGCGCCCAGGCGTTCGAGGTCGATCCCGCCTTCGATCGTGTAGCGCCTGGCGACGTTGTAACAGACGTCCGACGGGTCGTTCAGATACTCAAACAGCAGCGCTGATTCGCCTGCGGTGAGCGGCGGAGGCTCGTGAGTCGGGCGAATGGCCACCATGTTGGCGTCTGTCGCTGCAGCTGTTGCAGTCGTTGCATCGGCGCGGCTCGATTGGCCCGCGAGCGCCTCGGCCAGGGAGCGAGGTGTTGTGGCCACGAACACGAGTGCGTCGGTGACTCCAGAGCCCAGTACTTCGCGCAGCGCAGCAGCGAGGTCGAGAGCGGCGAGCGAGTCGCCGCCAAGATCGAAGAAGTCGTCGTCGACTGAGACTGCCTCAAGCTGTAGCGCGGTCCCATAGGCGGCAACAATGGCTTGTTGGCTGGCCGTTGTTGGCTCGACGTGCAGCGTCGCGGGCCGGGCCGTTCTGGTCGGAGCGGGTAATGCCTTGACGTCGAGTTTCCCGTTGGGCGTGACCGGGAGATCGTCGACGGTGACATAGGCGGTCGGCACCGCCGCGGCCTGCAGCCGGTCGCTTGCGAAACTTCTGAGCTCGGCGGCGGTGACTGAGGCCCCATCTTTGAGCTGCACCCATGCGGTCAGCCGGTGACGAGCTTGTTCCCCATAACCAAGCTCGGCGAGCATCGACTCTGCCTCGGCAAGGGTGATCTCGTGGTCGACCCAGAGGCGAACCGCAGCTCGTTCGATCGCCGGATGTTCGAGCAGCGCAGCTTCGATCTCAGAAGGCTCCAGCCGCACGCCGCCGACCTTGATCTGTTCATCGATGCGTCCGATGTAGACCGCGGTCGAATCATCAATGAGCCGGACCAGATCGCCAGTTCGGTACCACCGGAGGCCGTCGATCTCGACGAATCTGCCAACGTCATGGCGTTCGTCGAGGTATCCGCCAGTCACGCCGCGGCTGCTGATCAGCAGCTCGCCGGACGCACCGAGGGGAAGAACCGACATCGATGAATCGACGATCCGAAGCGTGACGCCTGGCGCCGGCCTTCCGATCGGTATTGGCTCAGCGGCGTCATCGTTGGCGCCCAACACGGCTTCGTGAATCATGCACCCAACAACGGCCTCAGTTGGCCCGTACTCGTTAAACAACCGCACCTGACTGCCAAACACACGCGACAAGGTGCGGGCGAGCGATCGACTGAATTGTTCGCCGCCCACGACGATGCGTTCGATAGGTGAGCTGGGATTGAGGCGGCTGAGCAGCTCGAGATGCGACGGGGTCGCCTTGATCCAGGTCAGGTCATGGCGTTGTGCCAGAACCAACAAAGCATCGGTGCCGTCGGGCCCGATGATGACCAAGCGCCCGTTGGCGAGCAGTGGTCCGAACAGCGTGGTCACGGTGAGGTCGAAGGTCAGCGCCGAAAACAGGGGTGCTACGACGTTGGTGTGTCCGTCGAAATAGGCGTTCAGCGCAAAGTCGACATAGTCGGCGAGACCCTGCTGGGTGATCGGGACCCCCTTGGGTTCACCCGACGAGCCCGAGGTGAACAACAGGTATGCCTCATCGTGTGGCCCAGGTTCAGGCCACCCACGCGGCGAGGCAGGCTGCGTGGAGCCAAGAGTGTCCTGCCCGTGCGTAGCGGGGTACTGGTCGAGCGCACCAATGTTGTCTAGGTCGACGATGAGTGCCACCCCAGCGCGCTCAGCGAGTCGGGACCGGCGCAGCGGGGGCTGGGACGGATCGATTGGCACGTATGACGCCCCGACCAGCATCGTTGCCATGATCGCCACCACCGCTTCGATGCTGCGACGCAGATCGATGGCCACTCGGTCGCCGTGGCCGATCCCTCGGGCGAGGAGTCGTCGGGCCATGGCTTCGACTCGTTCCCAAAGCTGTTCGCCGCTGAGTTGGGTGAGACCGTCGTCAATGACGATGTCTGCGCGTGCCTTCAGCGCGTCTCGAAGGCGGCTGATCACCGGCGCTGGATCAGTGGCAACGTGTGAACCCGTTCCCCAACGTGACAAGGCGATTTGCTCAGCGTCATCGCTCAGCGAGATCTCGCTGAGCGGTCGTGTCGGATCGCCAAGCACTGCCTCGATGGCGCGAGTGGCGTGACCTCTGGCCCGCTCCGGCAGCTCTGGCCCGACCTGGTTGTTGAGGTCAAAGACGAGGCAGCGTCGGTTGGGGCCGTAGGGCGTGAGCTGGAACCGCAAGAGGTTCGAAGGTTCCATGGCGCCCGGGTGAGTCAAGGTCGCGACAGCATCGAGGTCACCAAAGTTGTTCAACGACGCATGCGGGATGACGTTGACGATGGCGTCAACTTCGACCGCAGGTGACAAGCCAGGGTGAGCATGACCCAACGCCGTCATCACGGACCGTGCGACCGTGTCGTGAAGGTCGCCCACCGTGCCGGCCTGGTCAACCGTGATGGTCACGGGCGCGATCTCCATCAGGGGACCAACGATTGACTTGTCTGAGGCTGAGCGGCGGTGATGAACGGGCACGCCGATGACGAAGTCAGACACCCCGGTGATTTTGGAGAGCAGCAACGATGCCGCGGTCGCCAAGACATTCGTCCACGCCAGCTGGTCGGTGATGGCTCGGGCGTATTCTGGAACGACGAAATCGGTGTCGATCTCGAACTGGGTCGCGGCAGGATTGCCACTTGGACCGAGACCATCGCGGTACAGGCGCCGCACCGGAACCGGCGTTGGTCGAGTGCTCCAATACAACCGGCTGCGGTCGATGCGCGGCCCGGTCGCTGAGCGTCGGGCCCGTTCCCAGTCGAAGTAGGTCGTCGTTGTGGCTGTGGCTGTGGCTGTGGCGGTGTCTTGTCGGTGATAACGATTGGCAGTCAGCTCAAAGACCAGAGCCGATGAGGCCGCATCGGTACCAACATGATGCAGATCGAGCCACCACGTCCAGGTACCGTCCTCGTGACCGAGCAAGGCACTGTCGTACAGGGCCCTGTGGCCGTCGATCGGCGTTGATATTCGATCAGTGACCCAGTCGCGAACGTCGCCACGTCGAACGTCGACAATCGTCGTCAGCGGCCGCTGCGAGCGCGGCACCGCTACCCACACCGGACCGTCGTGGCGTTGTTCGACCGCCGAGTGCAGGACGCGATGTTCGTCGACGACGCGGGCGAACGCGTCAACGAAACGATCGGGATCGATCGGCCCATCGATGTGGGTTGCGATGCCCATATTGAGCAGGGGCGAACTCGGGTGGCGTCGCTGGGTTGCCCACATGGCCCTCTGGTTCGCCGTGAGGGCACTACCCGGCGCCCCGAGAGCGACGCTCTGCCCTGCGCTATCGGTGCCGCTCGTGGTCATACAGCAAGTCGCTCGGCGAGCGCGACCATGAGGCGCACGGTGGCGAAGTTTTCGATGGTGACGTCAGCCGGAGCGATCTTGATGTCGAGGTGATCCTCGATCCAGGTCACGATCTGCACGACACCGAGCGAATCGACCACGTCGGCCACGAGTAGGTCGGTGTCGGCGTCAATGATCACGTTGGGGTCGAGCCCGACCTCGTTGTTGATGAGTTCGACGATTGCCGTCGAGAGATCGTGTGTGTTCATGCGGGACTCTCGTGCCTCATCGGGTCGGGGACTGGCTGGGTGGGGACTGGCTGGTCGGCTTCTTTTCGTTGCCGGAGGGCTGATCGGATGCGCGAACGGTCGACTTTTCCGCTCTGGGTGTTCGGAACCTCGCTCAGCCGAGTGATCTCGATCGGTGTTGCTGACGCGGGAAGTACC
>CAYGMW010000074.1:0-12970 GCA_964350975.1 uncultured Acidimicrobiales bacterium
GCATTCAGAACGGGAGAGGACGACCGATTCGGCCTCGCGGGTGTCGACGCTATGGCAGCGATGAAACGAATTCGACGATGTCGGCGGTGGCCTCGGCGCGGTAGTCGGGTTCGTTGAAGAAGCCGTGGACTCCGCCGTCGAACACCTTTGCCTCGCACGTGTCGCCGATGCTCTCGCAGACCGCAAGGGCCGCGTCGACCGGAACAAGTTCGTCGTTGGATCCGTGGAGCAACAGTGTCAGGCGGGTGGGCGCAGCACTTGGGTACTCGACGGCGATCGATGGGTTCAACAGGACGAAGGCGTCGGGCATGGCATCGGGGTCGGTGTTGACGGTCAGGGTCTCGATCGCAGCCCTGGCTCCGGCCGACGCGGCCACAACAACGATCCGGTTGGGGTCGACGCCGAGTTCGGTGGCGTTGTTCCTGACGTATTGGACAACCTTGGTGATATCGACACCCTGGGCGTCGGTGTCGGCGCCCTCGCCGAAGGTGGAATACTCGACCAAGATGCCGGTGTCACC
Organism: uncultured Acidimicrobiales bacterium; assembly: GCA_964350975.1. GTDB lineage: Bacteria > Actinomycetota > Acidimicrobiia > Acidimicrobiales > Poriferisodalaceae > JAADHX01. The sequence continues at coordinate 521 of CAYGMW010000074.1, forward strand.
AGCCGCCGCGACAGCTCGGGCCTGGGACTCGAACTCTCCCGGGTTGCCCCGCGCCCCGTGTACGAACAGCACCGCGGGTCCAACACCTGCAGCCTGCGACGCGTCGTCGGGGGACAGTACATGTAGGTACAGCGACCGGTCCGCGTTGGAACCCCACTGGACGACCGGGGCGCCGACGTCCAGCTCGGGCCAACCCACAGGAGCAGGCAGATTTGGACGCGTCAGCTGCCATCCGATGATCAGGGCCGGGATGAATCCAATACAGAGCAACCCGATGGCGAGCCAGCCCCGGCGAACCACTGTGGTGCCGTGGTCTTGTTCCTCCATCGACTAGCGGAACTCGGGTTGGGGTAGTGAGCGCAGGTGGGCGGTCTCGTTGACCGACTTGAGGCTGCGGGGACCGCTTGAGGCGGCCATGACCCTGCTGATCGATGTGTAGTCGACATTGCAGAACATGAAGTTGTCCTTGGGGCGCTGCAACACATGGGCCAAATAGGCATTGACCACGCCGCCATGGCACACCAGAGCGACTCGCTGACCTGGGTGGTCATTGGCGATCGCGTCGACGGTCGTCACGACCTCATACTGGAACGCAATCGGGTCGCCCATTGACTGGTAGCCGCCCTGCATCATGGCCTGCCACGCCGCATAGTCGGTGCGCTTGAGTTCCTCGGTGGGGATATAGGAGTGATGCTCGCGGTCGAACTCAGCCAGTCCGTCGCGCACGATGGCCTCCATCGACAGCGCGACCTCGAGTGGTGCTGCGGTCTGACGAGCGCGCGCCATGGGCGACACATAGATGGCGTGCAGCTCCTCGGCAGAGAGCCAGTCGGCCATTGCTTGGGCCTGGCGGTGCCCCAGCTCTTGGAGCTGCGGGTCAGCCGCGGTTCCGTCGGTGTTTTCGATGCGTTCGGGGAGTCCGTGTCGGACGAAGATCAATTCCACCCGGGCGAGGATACGACGGCACGGACCCCAAACATGCATCGCGTCGTTGACAGATAGTCGCGATTTGGTCTGCGTGAGCGCTGTACGGTAAGGACCCATGTCAAGACGCACCAAGATCATCGCCACGATCGGCCCCGCTTCGAGCGATGTGGCCACGATGAGCGACCTCATCAATGCGGGGATGAACGTGGCGCGCATCAATATGTCGCACGGCCCGCTCGAACAGCATCTCGAGACCTACGCGAAGTTGCGTGAGGCTTCCGAATCAGTCGGCAAGCACCTTGGCATTCTGGCTGACCTGCCTGGGCCGAAGGTTCGCTGCGCTTCGTTCCCCAAGGGCGGGGTGGTCCTCGAAGAGGGCGACTCCGTGCAGCTGACGGCTGGCAACACTGCCTCGACGGCCGAGATGATCGAGGTCAACTACGACACGCTGGCTGCCGACATTCAGGCGGGTGACCGGTTGGCGTTCGGTGACGGCCAAGTAGTCGCCGTTGTTGAAGAAAAAGACGGCGACGTACTCAAGGCCCGCGTGGTGTTCGGTGGACTGCTCGAAGGGCGCAAGGGCCTCCACATTCCGAGCGACCGGCTGCGCATCACCGCGCCGACGCCCGAAGATCTCCGTCTACTCGATGCGATGGTTGAAGTTGGTGTCGACATGGTCGCCATCAGCTTCGTGCGATCAGCCCACGACATTCGTCGTTTGGGTGTCGAGCCATCCCCGCGAGGTCCTCTCGTGGTGGCCAAGATCGAAACCCGCGCCGCGGTTGAGAATCTCGACTCGATTATCGAGGCATCGGGTGCGGTCATGGTCGCTCGTGGCGACCTCGGCTCGGAGTGTCCTATTGAGGAGATTCCTCATCTGCAGAAGCAGATCATCGAGGCGTGTATCGCCCACGGTCGACCGGCCATCACCGCAACCCAGATGCTGGAATCGATGATCAGCTCCCCGATCCCGACCCGCGCCGAAGCCAGCGATGTGGCCAATGCGGTGTTCGACGGCTCATCGGCGGTCATGTTGTCGGGTGAGACGGCGGTTGGTCGCGATCCGGTCAACACGGTGCGCACCATGGCTCGGATCTGTGAACGCGCCGATGCTGAGTTCGACTATGACGCTTGGGCCGACCGTATTGCTCGCCTGCGTGAGAGCCAAAAGACCGGTGTTTCCCAGGGTGACCGATGGACTGACTCGATCACTCATGCCGCCTGGCAGGTGGCCCTTCAGGTCGACGCGAAGGCGATCTTGTGTCTGAGTCGTACTGGCTTCACGGTCCGGTCGATGGCCCGTTTCCGGCCAACAACCCCGATCTTGGGGTTCAGTCCCGACCAACAAACTGTCAACCAGCTGACGCTGAGCTGGGGTTCGATGCCGATCAGGTCCGTCGATCGAACCACACCGCTCGAGATGATCGAAGATGCCCTGCGTCTCGCACGCGAGTCGGCTGGCTTGCGGTCGGGCGATCCAGTCATCGTCATCTCTGGGCATTCGACGAAGACCCGGGCTACGGACACCCTTCGGATGATGCGGATTCCCTGAACCTCATCTTGAGGTAGAGAGTCTTCACCGATGTGTCAAGCCGCAGCATGACCGAGCGAGAGCGTGGGCTCGCCGTGTATCGATCAGGTCGGTATCGATCCGATCGCTCGACTGATGGACCTCAGGTTGTGCTCGTGCACGGGACGATGGACAGGGCCGCGGGCATGCTGCGAGTGGCTCGTGGCCTGCGGCACCTCGACGTCGTGCGCTATGACCGCCGCGGGTACGGCCGGTCGAACAACGCACCCCGAGCCCGGTCGTTCGACGACCATGTTGAGGATCTCGTCGCGGTGATGGGGCGCCGTCCGTCGGTGGTGTTTGGCCACTCATATGGCGGCGTGATTGCCCTTGCACTGGCGTCAGGCGCCGCCGGCCGGGTGCCGCCGACCAACGTGCTGGGTGTTGTCGTCTACGAAGCGCCCATGGCATGGCAGCCATGGTGGCCGCCCCCGCCGTCGGCCGACGCCGTGCCTTCAGTTGCCGCCGAGCGCTTCATCAGCTCCATGCTTGGCGACGATGTGTGGAACCGGCTGCCGGAGTCGAGCCGCACTGATCGCCGCGCTGAGGGGATGGCGATGCTCGATGAGCTCCGATGGCAGGTCGAGCAGCGTTATGAGCTCGCCGAGTTGCACGTTCCGGTCCTGACCGCGGTTGGCTCTGAGTCGTCGCTGGTCGCCCAGCGTGCTGCTGACGAAACTCGGCGAGTACTTGGGTCTGGGGCAGTACGAACGATTGTCGATGCCGATCACTTTGCGCCGCTCTACCGGGCCGATGCGGTGGCGGCGCTGATCGACGAGATGGTGCACCAGGTGTGGCCGACGCCGTAGTCAGCTCTCGCCGGTGATGTCGCTCAGCGAGGGGATCTCGACGCGTTCGTCTCCGCACACTGGGTTCGCGGGCACTGCGACCTCGCGGCCGAACAGGCTGCACGAGCACGTCTCTTGACATTGCTGCAGCTGGTCTCGTTGTGCGTAGACACTGAATACGGCAACACCGATGACGGCGAGATACAGCATCTTGGTGACGATTGTCTTGACCACCTGAGCCACAAAGATGCCCAGCGCAGCCAAGATCACGATGGCCGCGATACTCAACTGGCTGAGACGCTCGGCGTCGAGAAAGTCAGGCATCTCGACCAGAGTACGTGTGGTCCGGCGAGCGGGGGTGTCAGATCTCGTCGAGCATGTCGATGCGACGTTGGTGGCGGCCACCCTCGAACTCGGTAGTCAGCCACACGGTGACGATCTCTTCGGCCATGTGAGCGGCCACGACCCGGCCTCCCATGGCGAGCACATTGGCGTTGTTGTGCTTGCGGCTCATCGCAGCCATCCAGATGTCATGGCACAACGCAGCTCTCACCCCGTTCACCTTGTTGGCTGCAATCTGTTCGCCTTGGCCGGAGCCGCCCATGACGATGCCAGCGTCGGCAGCGCCACTGGCCACGGCGCGGCCCACATTGGCGCAGATCGGCGGGTAGTCGACGGACTCGTTGGAGTCGGTGCCGAAATCAATGACCTCGTGCCCCTCCGCGGTGAGAAAGGACACAAGATGGGTTTTCAGGTCGAAACCTGCATGATCTGAACCAAGAGCAATACGCACGGACCTAGACGCTACTTCTTACACTGCGGCCCATGAGCAATGTGAGCCTCACCCCGTCGGGACCACCCGAAACCGTCATTGCGCCAGTGGCGCCCGAACTCTCTGAGGCGTTGGCCGATGCGCTGGCCCTCGAGGACGTGACGCAGCGCCGCGCCGCGGTAGCGGCAGTTGTGGCCAGCCACCCCCGTTACCTCGACGCGTGGGCGGCGTTGGGCTCGCTAGGTCGCGATGATGTCGAGCGGTACGCGGCCTTTCGGGTTGGGTATCACCGTGGCCTTGACACCCTGCGGGCCAACGGCTGGCGCGGTAGCGGTTTCGTCAGGTGGGAGCATCGGTCCAATCACGGATTCTTGCGCTCGGTTCTGGGTCTTCAGCGGGCCGCCGCTGCCATTGGCGAAACCGACGAGGACATTCGTTGCCAGCAGTTCTTGATGCAACTCGACCCGTCGGGTGTGCCCGCCTCTGAGGTTGGCTGAGACCCAGCGGTGCTGGGAGTTGTTCTGGCTGGCGGGCAGTCCCGCCGAATGGGCCGCGACAAGGCCTTGGTTGACGTTGACGGAATTGCCATGGCGATTCGTGTCGCTGATGCTCAACGGTCGGCAGGTTGTGACGCGGTCGTGCTCGGTGGAGGCCACGCGGGCGTCGCCGACGGGCTTGGCCTCGAAGTTCTTCTTGAGGCCCATCCTGGTCTCGGACCACTGTCTGGTATCGACGCGGGCTTGCACGCGGCCCTGGATCGCCACCACGATCTCATGATGTGCTGTCCGTGTGACGTGCCTGACGTCACACCAGCGCAGCTGACACCCCTGGTCGAGGCCATGTCTGACCCCTCGATCGATGTCGCCTGCGTCGTGAGTGATCGCGGTCTCGAGCCCCTGGTGTCGTTGTGGCGGCCGCGGAGTTGTCTCCAGGTTGTTCGCTCGTCGTTGTTGAACTCCGACCTCGCGGTCCGTCGCGTTTTGAGGTGGTTGAACATGGTGGAGGTGAGCGTCGCAAGCCCTGATGCCCTGGCCAATATGAACACCCAGTTGGACCTCAATGGGCGTGCTCAGCGAGCGTTCACCGACGTTGCCGACCCTGACCGCTAGCATGGTTTAGTCCGCAACCGGGAGTACCGATGAACCGCAGCACCACCGACACTGACTTCAGGTGGATCGATGGTGCAGCCGAGTTTTCCGCTTTAGTCGAACAATTGTGCCAAACCGACCGTTTTGCCCTCGACACGGAGTTCCATCGAGAGCGCACCTATTTCCCAAAGGTGGCGCTGGTACAAATTGCATGGAACGACGGCGCCGATGTGGTGCTCATCGACCCCGTTGCGGTCGATATCGCCCCGCTCGCCAAGGCCCTTGTCGGTGGTGCCGAGGTCGTCATGCATGCGGCGCAACAAGACCTTGAGGTGCTCACGCGGTCGTGCGGGTTGGTGCCAGAACGTCTCTTCGACACCCAGATTGCGGCCGGCTTTGTCGGTCTGAGCTCGCCGTCGCTGTCGACGCTCGCCGAACGGTTCCTGAAGCTGCGCTTACCCAAGGGCGACCGTCTTACTGACTGGTTCCAGCGCCCGCTGAACGATGCCCAGCGCCGCTACGCCGCATCTGATGTGGCCTATCTCGAGCACATCCACGACCTCCTGGTTGCCGATCTCGACAGCCGGGGCCGACTCAGCTGGGCGATGGCCGAATGCGAGATGCTCCGCATCAAAGACGTCAGCGGCGGCGATCCCCAGTCAGCGTGGCTCAAGATCAAAGAGACTCGCCACCTTCGTGGCGTTGCCAGAGGTGTCGCGTCCCAAGTTGCGGCGTGGCGCGAGCTGACAGCCCGTGAGACCGATCAACCGATCCGGTTCGTATTGCCAGATCTTGGGCTCGTCGGAATAGCCCAAAAGGCTCCGACAACGATCGACCAGCTGCGGTCAGTGCGGGGCCTCGATGGTCGACACCTTCGCGACAGCGCGGCGGCAGGCATTCTCGAAGCGGTCGAGCGAGGCAAAGCCATCGACCCAGACACGCTCGAAACACCGGTTCAGGACGCAGCTGCTGGCCTCGAGCGCCGGTTGCGTCCTGCGGTCACGCTCGTGTCGGCCTGGATCAGCCAGCTTGCACGCGACGAGGACCTCGACCCGGCATTGCTGGCAACGCGTTCGGACCTCGTCGACTATCTCAAGGGCGACGCGAAGGCGCGTCTGCGTCATGGCTGGCGCCAGGAGCTTGTTGGCAGCAGGATCACCGCACTCGTCGACGGCGATGCCGCGTTGGCCTTCGACGACGGACGGCTGGTTTTGGTCGATCGGTGAGATGTCGCCGCTGTGACACTGAGGTGTCACAGTTGTCTGCTAAATTTCTGCGCTGACCTGCGGTTTCCTCAGTCGTCGCATTGGTGCGACGAGACGGCATCGGTAGCATGAGTCCACTCGCGTGGAGGAGGTCCATTGTGGCGAAAAAAGGTAGACATCGCCGCTATATCGAAGCGCGTGAATTCCAACGCTCCTCGACGTTCAGCGTCGAGAACTTCGATCTAGACGCCCCCGATCCATTCGCGTTGCCGGACACCGGCGTGCGTTTCGACGACGATGTTGACGAAGTCGAAGAACTCGACGACGACAAGTACGCCGAGCTTGCTGCCAAATACGCCGACTTTGGCACGGCAAACAGCAAGACCGGCAGCACGACCAACAGCGCTGAGCGCGATGACGACGACGAAGGCGACCCCTCCGAGGTCGACTAGTCGGGGCTGCCCGGGCGGTACCGCACCGCTGGGTGTGGCAACAAGACGAGGCTTTGACCTGGGGGCCCGAGCCTTGTTTCCATCTGATTGACCAGTTCGTCATAGATCGACTGGCCACAGATCCGAACGAGATCATCCGCCAGCGTCACATAGGCCGGTTCATGGCCGGCGAATGCCCGCTCGTCATCTGTGCACCACCACCCGAAGTCGTCTCCGCCTTCGCCCCAGTCGCGGCGGGACCATTCGCGCACCATGGTGAAGAGGTGTCCGGTCTCGGTTTGGTGGTCTTCGCGCCGAATCGGAACCTGCCAGCAAACCTCGGGTTTGGCGGTCGCTGGCGGCTGACCAGCGGCAGCCGCCGCAGCGTGGAGGGCACACCCATGGGCGCCATCGAACGCGACGTCGTTATGGAAGATGCATGCACCGTCGACGATCCGTGTCTTCCATGAACCGTCGACCTTCACGAAGGGGCCCTCAGCGTGGGGCGCGGTCAGGTGGTGGTGCTGCCAGTTGTGTTCGTTCAACAGGGTGTCGACAGCGGTGGTGACGACACCGAGATCGTCGTCGTCGCAGAAGTAGGCTCCGTGGCTGCAACAACCGCGGCCGGCAGCCTCGTCAGGCTCGGGGTCGATGCCGAGGCAGCCGTTACCGAAGATGCACTGATAGTTCGACCCCAGAAAGGTGGCATCGAACATCCAGGTTCGGCGCTCTGTCGGGTCGTCGAAGGAGATCCAGTCGCGGACATCGTCGGCAGTCATTGCCCTGAAGGGTATGCGGGTGGGGTGACGGTCGAGGGGTCCATACGATGGACAGTTATGCAGGACGACTTGGATACCGTTGCCGACCAGCTCGATGACATCTCTGACCGGCTGGCCGATCTGTCGATGGCAGCGCTGAGAGCCGCCCTCGACGATGCCGACGGCGACGGATCGCGTCCAGAGATCGACAAGCGCATTGTTCGTGCTCGACGTAGCGTCGACAAGGCTGCAGTACTGCTGCGGAATCACTCGACCGCAGGGATGATCTGACATGGCTCAAGGCGACCCTGACCGCGACCACACCGGAAATCCCGCCGTCGACGCAGCCATTGCCAACCTCGTCGACCTGCTCGGCGCGGGCGGATCACGCCGAGCCAACGAGCTGTTGGTTGCTGCCGCCGGCATCGTCGGAGACGAGGCCGATCCCCTCGATCTCAAGATCGCGGCCGCAGCGCTGCAAGAGATGAGGCGGGCGTACGCCACCTTCAAGCCATACCGCTCGGCCAAGAAGGTGACGGTGTTTGGGTCAGCCCGAACCCGGCCCGACGATGCCAACTACGCCCTGGCCTATGAGGTGGCGCAAGGCCTCGCTCAAGACGGCTGGATGATCGTCACCGGCGCTGGCCCCGGAATCATGATCGCGGCCAATCAAGGAGCGGGCCGCGACATGAGTTTCGGCGTCAATATCCGACTGCCGTTCGAAACCGAAGTCCACGCTCTTTTGCACGGCGACCACAAGCTCGTCGACATGAAGTACTTCTTCACTCGCAAGCTCATGTTGGTCAAGGAGTCGTCGGGGTTTGTTGCCCTACCCGGCGGTTTCGGCACCCTGGATGAGACCTTTGAGCTGCTGACCCTTCAGCAGACCGGCAAGGCCGATCCGGCGCCGATCGTGCTGCTCGACGCCCCCGGTGGCACCTACTGGACCGACTGGGCCCAGTTTGTCGAGCGCGAGCTCATCGCGAACGGCATGGTGAGCGCCACCGATCGCGACCTGTTCACCGTGACCGACAATGTCGAAACGGCGTGCCGCTCGATCAATGGATTCTGGGCCAACTACCACTCGATCCGCTATGTCGGCGATCACCTCGTTGTTCGTATGCAGCGCGACGTCAGCGACGACGGCTTGGCCGACATCAACGAACGCTTCGCCCATCTGGTCGATCATGGCGCCATTGAACGCACTCGACCGCTCAGGCACGAAGTCGACGACGACGACGTGGTCGACCTACCCCGACTCACCTTTGCCTACGGCAATCGCCACTACGGCAAGCTGAATCCGCTGATTCATGCAATCAACAAGTTCTAACTGCTGGCGCTAGCGCTTGTTGGACGCAGCCACCTGGTACGACACCGGGATGAGGTGACGTCGGCTTTCTTTGAGCCCGTCAATGCGAGCCCGAGTCACACTTCCGAGTTCGAGCTTGCCGTCGGCTCGGCCATACGCGGTGGTGCGCTGCTGGACCCGGCGTCCCAATGGTTCGGCCAAGGCCTTGAAGTCGGCTTCGGCGAGGACCTGCCCGTGGCTCGCGCCTGCGGCCCGGCTGATGTTTTCGTCCATCAAGGTCCCGCCGAGGTCATCCGCGCCGGCCATCAGGATTTGGGTGGCTCCGGCGACGCCGATCTTGACCCAGCTGACTTGGACGTGGTCGATCCACCCTCGGTAGGCAATGCGGCCGACCGCGTGCATCAGCAGGGTCTCGCGGAACGTCATGCCTCGACGGGCTCGACGCTGCAGATAGATCGGCGATGCCATATGGACAAACGGCAACGGGATGAACTCGGTAAAGCCTCCGGTGCGCTTTTGCAGAGCGCGGGTGCGGACCATGTGATGAGCCCAGTGGACGGGCTGTTCGACTGCTCCCGCCATGATGGTCACGTTTGAGGTCAGACCAATGCTGTGCGCAGCCTCATGGACGTCGAGCCACTGCTCGGTGTTCACCTTGTCGGGACACAAGATGGCACGCATATCGTCGTGCAAGATCTCCGCGGCGGTGCCTGGCAGCGAGGCCAGACCTGCGTCTTTGAGCATGGTGAGATACTCAACCAAGTCGACGCCGAGGCGTCGGGCACCTTCATGCACCTCGAGGGCCGTGAACCCGTGCACGTGCATCTCTGGCACGGCTTCTTTGACGGCTCGGGCCACCTCGATGTAGTAGTCGCCGTCGAAGCTTGGATGGATGCCACCTTGAAGCGTCACCTCGGTTGCTCCGAGATCGGCCGCTTCGATCACCCGCTCTTGGATCTCTTCGAGGGTGAGCAAGTAGGGCGTGCCCCGCAGATTGTGGCTCAACTTGCCTTTGGCGAACCCGCAGAACGTGCACTTGAAGGTGCAGACGTTGGTGTAGTTGATGTTGCGATTATGGACCCAGGTGGCCGAGTCGCCGACCGCTTCGCGGCGTAGTTCGTCGGCGAGTTCGGCCACGGCGGTGACCTCGGGCCCACGCGCTGAGAACAAGGTGACAATCTCGTCGATGCCGACCTCGTGGCCTTGGCGCACCCCGTCGATGACCTCGGCGACAGGTCCATGAGACACCCTCGACCGAGGTGTGGACCCATCAAGCAGCACCGGGGGAGGGTTGGTGGCACCTGAATACCAGGCCGTGTTGTTGTCGCCGACCACGGTGTACTCGGCTCCGTCGCCGACCTGGAGCGCGGCCTCGATGCGCTCAGGAAAGTGGCTACCAGGATCGTCGCGGCCGAGACCTTCGGCGTCGCTGCGGTCGAGCACCGCGAAGCGGTTGCCTGGGTCAAGAAACCGTTCAGGCTGCAACGCGAACTCGGGATAGATCGTGAGCCGGGGAGCAAGGGTGTGACCCCGGCCTTCGGTGACCTCGGCGAGCCGGTCGAGGGCGGGCCATGGGCGCTCAGGGTTGACGTGGTCGGCGGTGACCGGCGACACGCCACCCCAATCGTCGATGCCGCAGTCGAGGAGACCACCGAAGTCGTCAGACAGGTTGGGTGGGGCCTGAAGATGGATTTCCGGCGCCAAGATGAGCCGAGCCAGCGCAATTGCCTGCACGTACTCATCTGGCGGGCATGGAGGCGACTTGTGCATCGCCGTGCCCAGCTTTGGCAGAAAGTTCTGCACAATGACTTCTTGGATGTGGCCATGGCGCTCGTGGCTGGCGGCAATGGCGAGCAAGGTGTCGATGCGGTCCGTGAGCGTCTCGCCGATACCGACGAGCAGCCCAGTGGTGAACGGGATGTGCAGCTCGCCAGCCCAGTTGAGTGTGTCGAGGCGGCGCTGCGGCACCTTGTCGGGCGCGCCACGGTGGGCCGCCAGATTGGGGTTCACTGACTCGATCATCATGCCTTGGCTGATCGAGACCTCCCGGAGCTGTGCGAGTTCGTCGCGGTACAGAGCTCCCGCGTTGGCGTGGGGCAAGAGGCCTGTTTCGTCGCGCACGAGGGCACACATTGCGGCCAGATAGTCGACTGTTGAGCGGTAGCCGTTGTCGTGAAGCCAGGCCTGGGCGATGGGGTAGCGAAGTTCGGGGCGCTCACCCAAGGTGAACAGGGCCTCGTGCGTGCCCACCGCAGCGCCGGCTCGAGCGATCGCCAGCACCTCGTCGGGGGTCAGGTAGGGAGCCTCGAGGCGGGCGGGTGGTTGGGCAAAGGTGCAGTACCCGCACTTGTCCTGGCACAACATCGTCAGGGGGATGAACACCTTGGGCGAATAGGTAATGCGACGCCCATAGGCGCGATCTCGGACCGCCGCCGCCCGGGCGACCAATTCGGCGAGGTCGAGGTCGAGCAACTCGGACACATTGACGGTCATGATGGCGACCCCGGTCGGGAAGAGATTTCGGTTGGTCCAACTGGACGCAGGCACCGCGGGCAATGGACGTCGAGCGAGACAGGAGTGTCGCAGCACGCGTGAGTGAGCACTGTTGACGGTTGTTCGTCAGCGCACCAGCGATCGCCCCACTGCATGAGCGCGATGAGCGCCGGCGAAAGCTCACGACCCTTGTCGGTGAGGCGATACTCATGTCGCAGCGGCCGCTCTTGGTACGGGACCTTGGTCAAGATCCCAGAATCGACCAGATGGGCCAGGCGGTCTGACAGCAGATTGCGGGCAATCCCCAGATCGTCACGAAGCTCGGAGAACCGATGGATTCCTCGGAACGTGCCGCGCAAGATGAGCAGTGTCCACCGATCACCGATGATGTCGAGCGTGCTGGTGATCGAGTCGGCCATGAACTCGACACCCTAGGTGAGTTGCGGATCGAAACCAAGTTGGTAGCTGTTTGCAACCAACTGGGCGGCCCGTTAGAAACTCGCAGCCTTGTCACTCAGCGTGGCGAGCAGGTCGTCAAAGGCTTTGACGAAGCTGTCGACACCCTGGTCTTCGAGGAGCTGGGCGACCTCTTCGATGTCGATTCCGAGCTCGGCTAGGGCATCGAGACGCCGAAGGGCCTCGGTCATTTCCACATCGAGCGTGCGGCCGGTGGTGCCATGATCGCGCCACGCCACGATTGTGCCGTCGGGCATGGTGTTGACCGATTCTGGTCCGATGAGCTCATCGACGTAGAGCGTGTCCGGAAACGATGGGTCCTTGGTCGATGTCGAAGCCCACAGCGGTCGCTGGACCTGGGCGCCTCGGGCCGCCAACGCCTGCCACCGTGGCCCGGAGAACGTGTCAAGGAAGGCAACATAGGCAGCCTTGGCGTTGTCGATCGCGATCCGGCCTCGCAAGGCGGCCGCCTCAGGCGAACCAATAGCGTCGAGCCGCCCGTCGATTTCGGCGTCGACCCGCGAGATGAAGAACGACGCGACACTTGCGACCTGGGACAGGTCGCCCTCGGCTGCTTCGAGGCCCGCAAGATAGGCCTCCATGACTTCGCGGTACCGCTCGACGGAGAAGATCAACGTCACATTGATCGAGCG
>CAYGMW010000074.1:12980-13274 GCA_964350975.1 uncultured Acidimicrobiales bacterium
CCACCGCTCCTCCCGGGAAGATCGTAGAGAACCTGATCGAGCGCTTCTCGGCGATCATGGTCTGGATTGCCTCAAGCCCTTCGGCGGTGCCGGGGATCTTGACCATCAGGTTTGGTTCGTTGATGGTCTCGTGCAGGCGCCGGGCTGCTTCGGTGGTGCCCGTGGTGTCGCGGGCCAAGGTCGGGTCGACCTCGACCGACACGAAGCCGTCGGTGCCTCCGCTCGCGTCGTACACCGGCCGCAAGATGGCAAGCGCGGCCTCGATGTCTGAGGTGACGAGTTCCCAGTAGGCGT
>CAYGMW010000075.1:0-4812 GCA_964350975.1 uncultured Acidimicrobiales bacterium
GTTCTTCTTCTTGGAGCGCATCCGCTTCACCGACGGCGAGCCACTCGCTGTCGACCGGGCCTGGGTGCCGCTGTCAATCGCAGGTTCGTTGATGGAAGCCGACTTTTCGCGCACAGCGCTGTATGACGAACTCGAACAGCGCACCGGCGTACGGCCTGACCAGGGCTGGGAGCGGGTGAGCCCGATCATCCCGTCGGCAGCAGACCGCGAACGCCTCGGGCTCGGTCGAACCGACGCGGCATTCCATCTCGAACGCCTCGGGCGGATGGGTGATCGCCCGATCGAATGGCGAACCACCGTCATCCGGGGCGACCGGTACCGATTTGTGAGCGACTGGTCGACCCGCAACGGCTCTGACCTCTCGCTCACTGCAGCAAGTAGATCTGACTGGTCTGCTGATTGACCATACGATCAGGTGCAGACGAAACCATGGGGTGGTTTCGTAGAAGGGGGACCAGATGACCCGTCTCGGGTTTCTGCTCGATAGCGACTCATGTATTGGCTGCCACGCGTGCACGGTGGCCTGCAAGAGCGAGCACGATGTGCCGCTCGGTGTCAACCGCACCTGGGTCAAATACATCGAATCGGGTGAGTTTCCGAACTCGGCCCGTCACTTCTCGGTCATGCGGTGTAATCAGTGCGACGACGCGCCGTGCATGACGATCTGCCCGACGACCGCGCTGTTTCGGGCCAGCAACGGGGTGGTCGACTTCGACGACAGCCGCTGCATTGGTTGTAAGGGCTGCATGAACGCGTGTCCCTACGACGCCATCTACATCAACCCCGAAACCAACACCGCGAACAAGTGCAACTTTTGTAACCACCGCATCGAGGTGGGGCTCGAACCGTCGTGTGTGGTGGTGTGCCCGACCCAGGCCATCAAGGTCGTCGACTTCGACGACCCAACAAATGAAGCCACCCGCATCATTGGGCGCGAGGACGTCTCGGTGCGCTCACCAGAGCAGGGCACCAACCCCAAGGTGTTCTATCGCGGTGCCGACCAGGCATCGCTTGATCCATTGCGCACCCGGATCGCCGACGACGGCATGATCTGGGCCGATACCACCAAGGATCACCCCAATGTGCCCGTCCCGGCGAGCGAGCGGGGACTGGTGGCCCGAACCGCCTACACCACCACCCACGCAATGACCTGGAAGGCCAAGGTGTCGGGGTATCTCGTCACCAAGGCCGTGGGCGCCGGAACCATGATGGTGGCCGCCTTGCTCGTGCTGCTTGGCCATGCCCAGGATCAGGCTGCGGTGGGTGTCGTGCCGGCCATCGTGGCCGGGGTGTTCACCGCGATCACGGGAGCCCTCTTGGTTGCTGACCTGAAGCAGCCGGGCCGGTTCCACTACATCTTGACCAAGGGCAACCCGCGCAGCTGGCTGGTTCGGGGTGCGTGGATCTTGACGGCGTATGCGTTCGTGATGGCGGCGTGGTTCATCGCTGGCGTCGGCGCATCGACGGCCATCTTGTCCGTGTTGGCGGTCCCTGCTGCCCTGCTTGGAGCCGCAACCGCCGGGTACACCGCGTTCTTGTTCGGCCAGTGCGAAGGGCGCGACCTGTGGCAGAGCCCGATCTTGTTGCCGATGTTGTTGGCCCAGGCCAGCGCCGCGGGAGCGTCGACGTTCCTGGTGATGGACCTGTTCATGGATGTTCCCGAGGTCACGGCGATCCGTTGGGTCGCGCTCGGCGGGTTGGTGGCCTCGATGGTGTTCGTGGCCCTTGAGGTCACCGGGTCGCACTCTCGCCACGTGGCGATGGCCATACACGCCATGACGTCGGGCGACTACCGCTCCAGCTTTCGGATCGGGGTCATTGTCGGCATGGTCGCCCCGGCCGCAGCACTCATTGTTGCCCTCGCGGTCGGGGGAGATGCCGCATTGGTGATCGGCGCGCTGAGCGGCATCGCCACCGTCACCGGCATGTGGTTCTACGAGGACAGCTACGTCCGCGCCGGGCAATCGGTCCCCCTGTCATGAGTCAGTTTCGACGTCTCGCTAGGAGTTCGCAATGACCGATCTGACGAACTATCCACCCTTTGACCAGTGGCACAACTGGACCGAACTCGACGCCAAGGCCTGGCCCAACAAGGTCGAGCGCAACTACACCTTGGTGCCCACGACCTGTTTCAACTGTGAGGCGGCGTGCGGCCTGTTGGCCTATGTCGACCAAGAGTCGGGCGAGATCGCCAAGTTCGAAGGCAACCCAGAACACCCGGCAAGCCGGGGGCGCAACTGTGCCAAGGGCCCCGCAACGCTCAACCAGGTCGACGACCCCGAACGCATCTTGTACCCAATGCGCCGGGTGGGGGCCCGAGGCAGCGGTCGCTGGGAACGCATCAGTTGGGACGATGCCCTCGACGAGATTGGCGAACGGATCCGCATCGCGTTCGAAGAGGATCGTCACGACGAGGTCGTGTACCACGTCGGGCGTCCGGGTGAGGATGGCTACACCGAGCGGGTGCTTCAAGCGTGGGGTATCGACGGCCACAACAGCCACACCAATATCTGCTCATCCAATGCCCGCATTGGCTACCAGAGCTGGATGGGCCACGACCGGCCGTCAGCCGACTACGCCAATGCCGAGGTCATCTTCTTGATCTCGAGCCACCTCGAAAGTGGCCACTACTTCAACCCCCATGCCCAGCGCATCATCGAGGCTCAAGCCAAGGGGGCCACTGTGATTGCGGTCGACCCTCGCCTGTCGAACACCGGCTCCAAGGCCGACTTCTGGTTGCCGACATGGCCGGGTACCGAGTCGTTCATGTTGCTGGCAATCGCACGGCTGTTGGTGCTCGAAGAGACCTGGCAAGCCGACTTCGTGCGCCGTTGGACGAACTGGGAGACGTACCTGCGCGAAACCAGGCCCGATCTTCCGGTTGAGTTCGCGTCGGTTCGAACCGCACTGCTCGACGAGTACGCCGACTACACCCCAGAGCGCGCCGAAGAGGTGTCGGGAATCTCTGCTGACACGATCCGCGAGATCGCCACCATTGTGGGCAATCACCCCGGCAAGCTTGCGTCGCATACCTGGCGGGCCGCTGGCGCGGGCAACCTGGGCGGCTGGCAGGCGGCTCGGTGTTTGTTCTTCTTGAACGTGCTGACCGCATCGGTAGCGACCAAGGGCGGCACGAGCGGCAACGGCTGGAACAAGTTCAAACCCGCGGCACCGTTGGGGCACCAGACCGTGCAGCGTTGGAACGAGATGAACTGGCCTCGGGAGTACCCCCTCAGCTACCACGAGATGTCGATCTTGTTGCCCCACTTCTTGAACGAGGGGCGGGGCAAGCTCGATACCTATTTCACGAGGGTCTACAACCCCGTGTGGACGAACCCCGATGGCTTTACGTGGTTGGAGGCATTGAAGGATCCAGCCAAGGTTGCCTGTCATGTCGCGTTGACGCCGACGTGGAACGAGACAGCCCTGTTCGCCGACTATGTGCTCCCCATGGGGGTGGGTTCGGAACGCCACGACATCGCGAGTTTCGAGACCCACGCGGGGCGCTGGATTGGCTTTCGCCAGCCAGTGATGCGCCGGTACGCCGAACTGCAAGGCGAAAATGTCGACCCGTCTCGACGCACCCATGAGTTCAACAAGGGTGAGGTCTGGGAAGAAAACGAGTTCTGGATCGACCTGTCGTGGCGGATTGACCCCGACGGCACCTTGGGCATTCGAGAGTTCTTCGAATCCAAGACCGATCCCGGCACCCCAATGGGTGTTGACGAGTACTACGGCACCATGTTTGCCGAATCTGTTCCAGGGTTGGCCAACGATGCTGCAGCTGTGGGCAAGACCCCGCTTGAGTACATGCGCGACAAGGGCGCCTATGCGGTCCCGGGGGACACCTATGAGCCCTACGAGCGAATCGTCGACCCCAGCGCGGTCGAGGGCTGTATCAAGGGCGACGATGGTGTGTATCGACGGCCGGGGACTGCGGGGCTGTTTGACGGATCCGACGAGGCCTATGCCAACACCAAGCTGGCACCGCTTGGTGAAGGGTCGCCCGCGGTCGAGATCGACGGCGAGCTCAAAGAGGGGTTCCCGACCCCGTCGCTCAAGCTCGAATTGTTCTCGTCCACCTTGGCTGACTGGGGCTGGCGCGAATACGCGACCCCGAAGTGGATCCGTAGCCATGTGCACCACGAGGACCTCGACATGGCTGCCGGCGAACGGATCTTGTTGCCGACGTTTCGTATCCCGACGCTCATCCACACCCGGTCGGCGAACTCGAAATGGCTCAACGAGATCAGCCACCGGCACCCGTTGTGGATCCACCCGAGCGACGCCGAGAAACTGGAAATCGAAGAATCCGGGCTGGTGCGCATCTCGACCCGGATCGGCCACTTCGTCATACAGGCGTGGCGCACCGAGGGCATCCGCCCCGGAGTGGTTGCTGCGTCGCACCATATGGGCCGATGGCGTCTCGACGACAACAACGCCCGGTCATGGGGCGCTGGTTTAGTGACGCTCGACCAGAGCGGAAGCGAGTGGCGGCTCAAGCGTCATGGCGGTAACGAAGCCTTCGAATCGGCCGACCCCGACAGCTCGCGCATCTGGTGGAGCGACACCGGTGTGCACCAGAACCTGACCTTTGCGGTGCAGCCTGACCCGATTTCGGGCATGCAGTGTTGGCATCAAAAGGTCACGGTCGGCCCGGCCCACGGCGGCGATGAGTACGGCGATGTCGTGGTCGATACCGCGAAGTCAACCGAGGCGTATCACGAGTGGCTGGACAAGACCCGTCCTGGTCCGGGTCCTCATGGGCCGCGTCGACCCCTGTGGTACGCCCGCCCGCTGAAGCCCCATGTG
>CAYGMW010000075.1:4822-13161 GCA_964350975.1 uncultured Acidimicrobiales bacterium
CCCATGTGTCGGCCTACCGGATGCCGACCGACTGAGGTTCGAGGTCGCCTAGCCCGCTTCGGCGTCGTCGGCTGACGACCCGTTCCATTCGAAGTGCATGCCGTCGGGGCGCGTCCAGGTTCCCCCCCAGGCAAAACCATTGGCCCGGAAGATGTCGACCAAGCGTTGGTCGATCGTGGGGGTCGTGCCCCACGCATTCGTAGCGGGGTTGATGTCGATGGCCGTGCCCCACGCATGTCGCGACACCGACCCACCCGACGTGCCGCGGATACGGCGCGGAGTCCAACACCCACCATTGCGGCGGGTGTCGTCCACATCGATCAGGTAGGCCAAACCGGCTGCTTCGATCTGGGCGAGGGCATTGGTCAGACCCTCCATGACGGCCTGGTTGCAGGTGACGGTACCGATGATCGGCACGCTCCGGCGCACGATGTTGGCGTTGACCCATGCCGGTTCGACCTCGATGTTCACCGACCCATTGTGGCGATACTCGAACTCGCCCAACAGCACCTTGAGGCGCATGGTCGACGGCACACCATCAAGGCTGCCGCTTGGTTCCCAGCTGTTCGATGAACGGATGTAGTCGTGGCGTTCACCGATGGAGTCCACGCTGGCAGCGAGGCCCGCGGGGTCGTCGATGCTGGTGACCCACACCGACGATGGTCGAGAAAACCCGAACGAGGCAGCATCGCTGACCGAGAACATCAACTCAGTAGCGCCGGTGCGGCTGTCGGGCACCACCGCGCCGATATGGCGACTGTGAAGCCGGTCGTCCCAGCCAATGAACGTCACAACGTCGCCGGCTCGTGCACCTCTCAGCGCCGCTGACGAGGCGCTCATCACGACCTCGTCACGCCCGAGGGTTCCAGCAACATCGCCGCCGAAGAAGCGGCTGCTGCCGGCAGGGTCGACGGCACGAATGGTGAACGGCATCTGCCAGCCTGATTGGGCTTGGTCATAGGTGCGGCCGTTGCGAGCAAACGACAACACGCGCAAGGTGCCACCGTGACTCACGACCGCGTCGCCGCCTGCAGTGGTGACAGCAGCCCTCACCTCGGCCAAGGCCGACGTGGTCAGACCGCCGGACTGCCAGATTGAGGTGATCGGCACCGGCGGCTGGCGGGTCATCCGAATGCCCGCGCCATCGACCGATGCCGCAACAACGGGGGAGCCATCGAAGGGTGCCGTGGTGATGGGCTGGGCCGCGCCGAACGCCGCGATCTGGCCCTGCTCGGTCACCAAGTGATAGCCGGTGCCAGCACGAGTGGCGACGAGATCAATGGTGGGGTCGCCCTCGCTACCGCCTCGGCCCCCATGAGATCCAAAGAAGGCCGCGTCGCCGAACGCGAAGACGCCTCCGTCGAGAGCGACGAGCCAGTACCCGAGGCCGCTGCTCGTGGCCGCGATGCCTGCGATGGGTTCGTCGAGCTGGATGGCGCCCATGGATCCGAGGTACCGCCCGTCGCCGAAACTAAAGACACCACCGTCGTCAGCGACGAGCCAGTAGCCGTTCCCCGAGGGAGTCGCAGCCATGTCGACCACCGGTCGGTACAGGTCGATGTCGCCGGTTGAGCCGAAGTAGCCGGCGTCGCCAAAGGCGAAGATGCCGCCGTCGGAAGCTACCAGCCAATACCCGCGCCCCGTTGGGGTGGACGCCATGGCAACGATTGGCTCTTTCAGCGCGATCCCCGACATCGAGCCGTGGTGGCGGGCGCCGCCATAGGAGAACACCTCGCCAAGTGAGGTGACGAACCAGCCACCTCCGGCGTTGGAGGTGTCTCCGCCAACCACGGCGCCGTCGAAATCGAGTCCAGCAGTGCCGGTTGGAGACAGTGCCCCGATCGAGACCACGACGGGATCGATGGGCGGCGCGGCGGTTGTTGTGTTCTGGGCTGAGACCGCAGTGGGGGAAACCGCGATGGTCGCGATGGCGACCATGAACGCGGTGAGGACAATTCGAAGGCGCGGCTGAGCGTTCATGGCTTGTCTGTCGGACGGCACTGCAGGAGTTCTAGCGATTGAGCGGCACACAGGGGCATCGGTTCGTCAGCGGGGCTCGACGACGCGGGCGGGAGCGCCAACCACTGTGGCCCCGGGGGCGACGTTGCGTGTGACAACGGATCCGGCCCCAACAGTGGCGCCGTCACCGATGCTGATCTTTTCGAGCACGGTGGCGTTGCTGCCAATCATGACCGCTTCGCCGATCACACAGTCGCCCGACACCGAACAACCCGGCATCAGGCTCGAGTAGGCACCAATGATCGTGTCGTGGCCAATGAGCGCCCCGTGGGAAATGTAGGCGTGGTCGCCGATCACGGCCAAGGGCGAGATCGACGATTGGGCTAACACCACTGCGCCTCGTCCGAGGGTGACGCCGGTTCCCAACGCTGCGCTGTGGTGAACAAGCGTCAACGGCGACAGCGCAGTGACGACCGCGCTGTGCACCAGGTCTCGTCGGGCCGCGGGGTACCCGACGCAGGCGACATAGTGCAACGGGGCCGAGTTGGCGAACCTTGAGAGAGTGTCGAGTGACATGATCGACACACCTCGTGGCGCAAAGCGACGTTCATCCATGTCCCCGGGGTCGGAGTGGAACGCGCCAACAACGCTATAGATCGGGCCGCTCGTGCTGGCAACATTGAGCGATTCGATCAGCGACAGCACATCGCTGGCGTGACCTGATGCGCCAATCAGCGCGACGTGCAACATGTTTCGCGGCTCCAATGGTTCACCAGTCATGTCGGATCTGGGTGCGTCGACATAACCGAAATTGGCTGATGCAGCCAGGGGCGCTGCGGCTATCGCGGTGGTCGGGTTGGCCGACATATTGGTCATGGCAAAGCTGTGCAGCATCATCGTCCCGCTGTTCAACAAGGTCGAACTGACGCGCAAGTGTGTCGACGCAGTTCTGGCCAACACCGATCCCGCGCTGTACGAACTCATCCTCGTCGACAACGCATCGACCGACGGGACCGCTGAGTACTGCGCCACGCTCGGCGACAACATCCGCGTCATCCGTAACGACGAGAACCAGGGATTCTCGAAGGCCAACAACCAGGCCGCGGCAGTGTCGACCGGCGAGTTCATCGTGTTGCTCAACAACGACACCGAAGTGCATCCGGGCTGGCTCGAACCTCTGATTGGGCACATGTCAGACCCCCGGGTCGCCGCTGTTGGCACCAAGCTGTTGTTTCCGGACGGAACCATCCAGCACTGCGGCGTGGTGTTGACCCATGACGCTCGCCGACCCGACATGCTCGGCCCGATGCACTGGTGGTATCGCGCTCCGGCCGATACCCCCGATGCCAACGTTGCGAGGCGATATCAGGTGGTCACGGCGGCAGCGATGCTGGTTCGGCGTTCGGTGTACGACGAGGTCGGTGGCCTCGACGAGGGGTACTGGAACGGCTACGAAGACGTCGACCTGTGCCTGTCGATCGGTGCTGCTGGTTACGTCATCATGTATGAACCAACCAGCGTGGTGACCCACCACGAATCAGCGAGCGGGCCCGAGCGCTTCCGCAAGGTCACCGAGAACGAACTGCGTCTCACCGAACGCTGGTTTGGGCGAGTGCCGATTGATATTCGCATTGGCCTCAACGGCGGCGCGGTTCCTGACCCTGACGGCATCTTCTTCAACCAGCCGGCGGGCCCGATCGGCACCGAGGTTGGTATGGGCAGGACGATCTCGCCTGACCCCCAGGCTCAGGAGAGGTCGTTCGAGCCCGCGTATTCGAGGGAAGCCACGCTCGAGGAGCTGGACAACCTTCGCTTGGCCAACGAGCTGAGCCGTCAACGAGGCACCCGCGACGTGTGCTGGCTCGAAGGCGATGATCGCCACCCGCTGGTGACGGTGCGCATCGCGACCTACAACCGCGGTCCGCTCGTGGTCGAACGAGCCATCAACTCGGCGCTGGCCCAGACGTACGGCAACATCGAAGTCCTCGTGGTTGGCGACGCCTGCGACGAAGCCACCACCGACGCAGTCATGTCCGTGGACGACCCGAGGGTTCGGTTCGTTCGCCTGCCCACTCGAGGCCTCTACCCCTCAGATGACGAACATCGCTGGATGGTCGCTGGCGGACATCCGATGATCACTGCGCTCGATCTGGCCCGTGGCGCCTGGATTGCCCCGTGTGACGACGATGACGAGATCACCCCCGACCATGTTGAGGTGCTGCTCGCCGCGGCCAAGGCAAGGCGTCTCGAGATGGTGTGGAGCAAGGCTCGCTGCGAAACTCCGACTGGCCGTTGGTCCGAGCTTGGCGGACCTGAACTGCGATGCGGCTACATCACTCATGGCTCGGTGATGTATTCGCTTGGCCTCAGGCAGATCCTTCCGAATATTCGCTCGTGGAGGATGGGAGAACCCGGTGACTGGAACCTCTGGCGCCGGATGAACAACATCGGCGTTCGCGCCGGTTTTGTCGACCATGTCACCTATGTGCACTACGCCGAAGCTCGGCACCGCGAATCTGAACCAGTTGGAGCATCGTCATGACCCCTGTGGACGACCTCACCTCAGCGCGCGTCTCGCTGAACGATCCGAGCAATAGTGCTGCCGCGACGCCGATCCCTGTTGCCAGACCCGACCTGCCTCCGCTGGTTGAGTTCACCGATGCCATGGCCAACATCTGGAACACCCAGATGTTGTCGAACTTCGGGCCGGTATCTCGTCAGCTTGAGTCCATGGCCGAGGACTATCTCGGCGTGGCCCACGTGCGCGCGACCGCGTCGGGCGATATTGGCATGATGGCGGTGATCGCAGCGCTCGACTTGGCCCCAGGAGCACCCTGCTTCTTGAGCACGTACACGTTCAACTCGACGATCAACACTGCGATCTGGAATCGGCTCCGACCAGTGTTCGTCGATATCGACGTCGATACCTACAACATGTCTCCCGCTGCGCTCGCCCGAGCGGTTGGGTCCGAAACCGAACCCGGCTTGATCTTGGCGACCCACGTCTTTGGTGCTCCGTGCGACGTCGAAGCTCTCACCGACATTGCCGGCGACCGACATCGTCTGGTGTTCGACGCGGCTCATGGGCTGGGGTCGATGCACGGAGGTGTTCCGGTCGGCAACTTTGGTGACGCAGAGATGTTCTCGCTGTCCGGAACCAAGCCGGTGACGTCTGGGGAAGGTGGCCTGATCTCAACCCGCCACGACTGGCTCGTCGATCGTCTCGAACGACTGCGCGGCTATGGATTCCGAGGCGACTATCGCTCGGACCTGGTGGGTCTCAACGGCAAGATGTCAGAGATTCATGCCGCACTCGGGGTGCTCAACTTTGGCCGGATCGACGAGATCCTCGCTCGCCGCGACCAACATGTGGCCCAGTATCGGTCCCGTCTGGGCGATTCGGTTGGCTGGCAACGCGTGCTCAACGGCGACCGGTCGACCCACAAGGATCTCGTGATCAATGTGGGTTCCCACCGCGCTGCGGTCGAAGAGTCGCTCACCCGAGCGTCGATCCAGACCAAGCGCTATTTCGTTCCGCTGCACTTCATGCCGGCGTACTCCAAGTACATCACCGGACCGTTGACTGCCGCCGAGCAGGCCTTCGATGAGTCGTTGTGTATCCCGCTGTTTAGCGATCTGACGACCGATCAGATCGATCGGGTCTGCGACGTGATCGGCACCATCGTCGGCTAACTCCCGTTCTGAATGCCGATATTCGTCTTGTTGACGAATATCGGCATTCAGAACGCGGTGGGGGCGATTGCTTCGACGATCAAGCGCGAGTCGGCTCGGGTTTCGAGGCCGCGAAGTTCGCTGAGCTCAGAGGCGCCCCATGGCATGGCCACGATGCGGTCGAACCCGACCGAGCGCAATCGCATGGTGAGGTCGTCAATGTCGTAGACGAACTGGTGACCCCAGTCGCGCATGCCCATATTGAGCATGTGGGCCGCGCTGTCGAGCCGCGGAAAGTCCTTCACCCACACCTGGTCGCGCCAGTTGTTCATGTAGGCCTTCACCGTCGAGGCCAGATCGGGCATCGCGATACGAACTCGGCCGCCCGGTCGCAGGACGCGGCGGCATTCGGCCATCAGCTTGAGCCCGTCGTGGAGGGCCAAGTGCTCAAAGAAGTGTTCGCTGTGGATCACGTCGACGGAGCCATCGTCGAAGGGCAGACCCCGGCTGAGGTCGTGCACCAGATCGGGGGAGTATTTCTCCTCGAGGTCGACATTGATCCAGCCGTCAAGCAGGTTCGGGCCGCAGCCGAGATGGAGGGCAACGCCAGTAGGCAACGTGGTGTCACCAGTCGCTGCTGGTGTGGACGTCATGGGGGACTCAGGACGGGTCACGGTGACGTGTTCGGCCGCCGATTCAATGGCGCCGATGAGCTGAAGGCGGACGGTTCGGTTGGCGGCGGGCGAGTCGCCCAGTACCACGGCGGTCGGACGAAGCTGAAGGGCCCTCATCTCGCTTGCCATCAACAAGGGGCCAAAGTGCTGGGCCAGGCGTTGACGATCGAGGCCGAAGTGGACCTCGGCGCGGCGGTTGGCCACCACGTCGGCCGCGAGACCATGGACGTACTCGGACTCATCGGCGTAGGCCACGTCGAGGCAGTGGGCCAGATGGTCCGGTCGCGCAATGTCGCCGGCGTCGATGACGGCAATCCAGTCACCTTCGACGAGCAGGGCACCAAGATTGTTGAGGCGGGCAAATCGCGCACCCCGAGGTTCGTGGTCGACCAGTCCGAAGTGTTCGATGTGGCGCACCTGACCCGCGACGGAGCCCAGGTCGACACCCGGCGGAGTGACGACAACGATCTCGGCCGGCTGGTGGGTCTGACGGGCAAGCGACGCGAGAGTGTCAGCCAGCCGCGCCGAGCTGTCGAAGCGTTCGGTGTCGTGGGCAATCACGACCCCCACTGACGCGAGGCGAGCTGGTTGTGACCAGTCGATGGGTCGCTCGTCACGGATCTGGGTGAGCAGGCGCAGTTCTTCGTCGAGCACCATGGTTTCGGCCAGCCGCTCGGCCATGACGGGTTCGCCCAGTAGGGCTTGCTCGATTGCGCCATGTGAGCCCAGTTCGGGGTACAGCAAGGTGACGATGGCGGCATGGTCGATGTCGGCCGGGACAATCCGCAGGCCGATGCTGACATGGGCGGTCTCAACAGCTGAAGGATCAGCGCCGATTGCGTCCACTGATTCCGCCGCGCAGGGAGCGATTCGGATCTCATGGTGATCGCCGACCAGCACGGCGATCTGTTCTGCGGCCACGCATTGGTCGGCGGCCCACGCGGCCGGGTCGATGAGGAGCTGCTCGCCAGCGGCCAGGATGATCATCTGTGATGCGCTGACCTCGCCGAGCAGGCGGGCCAGTTCGTCGGTGTCATTCCAGTCGAGCGTCAGCACCGGTGTTGGTCGGTCGTCGGCTTCGGCGAGGGTGCCGCTGCGGTCGAGCACCACGATGGCGTCAGTGAGCACCGAAGCCGAAGCAACCGTGCCGTCGAGACCGGCGCTCGGGCCGTCACACAACACGATGGCAAGAATGTCGATCACGTCGGCCGACGTCTCTGTTTCGGGCTGGTCTGTTTCGGGCTGGTCTGTTTCGGACTGGACTGCTTCTGGGTGGGCTGGCACTGGTGTTGCCTCTGGGCTGGTTCGGATACAGATGTTGGTGAGGGCAACCGGTGCAGTTGCGCCAATGTGATCCATGAGATCTGGGGTAGGGGCGTGGGCCCTGACCATGACGGTTCCGTCGAGGTCGACAGCGCCGGGAGCACCGTTGAGGGCTTCGAGTTCGGCTCGGGCCGCGCCCCAGTCGGTCACCTCGATGAGTTCGCCAGCAGCAACCACCACGACGATGTCGGCGGTGGTTAGCGTGTCGAGCACTGCGCGGGCGCCGTCGGTGGTGGTCCAGTCGGCGCTGATGACCTCGACGCCCAGTCGTTCGCCCCGGGCCACACGCAGTTGGAGGGCATCGGCGCGGCTGCGTTCGGCGACACACACGTGATGGCCGAGGCCGAGCAGCGACCAGACGGTGCGTTCGGTTGCGTCGTGATCGCCGTTGGACAACACCAGGCACCCAATGGGGCTGTTGAGATCGGTGCCGCCGTGATGGTTCTTGGCAGCTGTTGCCAAGGTCGCGAGGTAGTCGCCGCCGATCGAGGCGAAGGTTGCGCTGCCGTGATGCAGCACCACCGACCCGTCAGCGACCCGCAGATCACCACCGGCCGAGCGCAGCCGATTGCTCAGCTCGTCATCTTCGAAGTTGCCGCGGCCGAAACCTTCGTCGAGGCCGCCGTGTTCGACCAGGGTGTCGCGGCGCATGAGCAGGCAGAATCCGACGAGTCGGTTGGTGCGCCACGACACTCCGGCGCGGGCCGAGGC
>CAYGMW010000076.1:0-8634 GCA_964350975.1 uncultured Acidimicrobiales bacterium
CCGTCATGCAGCCCAAGCTTGCAGTGCTCGACGAGACCGATTCAGGTCTCGATATCGATGCGTTGCGCGTCGTTGCCTCGGGCGTGAACGCCTTGCGCGGCCCCGAGCGGTCGATCATCGTCATCACGCACTACCAGCGCCTGCTCGACTACATCAAGCCTGACTTTGTGCATGTGTTGGTGGGCGGCAAGATCGTCGATTCTGGCGACTACACCCTGGCACTACACCTTGAAGAGCATGGTTATGCGGCCTACGTCAACCAAGACCTCAACGACGCATCGCTGTCAGGAGCGCGAGCGTGAGCTTGGCGATCCTCCCCTCTCGCACTGCCGCCCTTGAGCAGGTCGGGTCGCTGAGCCTGCCAACCAAGCGCGACGAAGCCTGGCGTTACGCCCCCCACAAGACCCTCGCTCGGCTCACGTTCGGTCCCGCCCACGCGCCGGACCAGACGCCAGCCGACATCGATGGCCAGATTCCCGCCATTGACGGACCCCGGATCGTGGTGGTCAACGGTGTTGTAGATTCCGCTCGCTCGTCGCTCGACAATGTGCCGGCCGGAGTCACCCTCACCAGCCTTGCTGAGGTGCCATCGGATGCAACGGACCGCGAACACCCCGACACCGCAGATGCGTTCTCGATCATCAACCGGGCCTACGCCACCGGGGGTGCGCTGGTCCAAGTCAGCGGCCAGATCGACGAGCCCATCCACATCGTCGACGTTGCGGTTCCGGGTGCTCATCACAATGCCTCAGCAACCCGGGTCATCATCGATATGGCCGCCGGGAGTTCGGCCACGGTGATCGAGACCCGTATCGGCAGCGGCGACACCTTCGGCGGCTCGAGCGTCCACACCGAGATCACGCTGGCGGCCAACGCGAACCTCGAACACATCATCTTGCAGGACCTTGCCTCGACCCAGATCCATCTCGGACGCGTCGATGTGGGGCAGGCCGCAGGCAGCACGCTTCGGGCCCGCCTCTTCAACTTGGGTGCCGACTACGGTCGGGTCGCCTACCACGTGCACCTGACCGGCGAGGGCGCCCACGCCGATCTGTCCGGGCTCTACTTCGGGTTCGGCAACCAGACCCTCGATCAGCAAATCACCGTGGTTCACGATGCCAAGGACTGCACGAGCCGTCAGACATACCGTGGTGTGCTCGACGATTCGAGCACCGGCGTGTGGAACGGCGGCGTCGACGTTCGGCCTGGCGCCGATGGCACCGACTCCGAACAGGCAAACCACAACCTGCTGCTATCGAAGCAGGCTGAGATCAACACCATGCCCCGGCTGGAGATCTTGGCCGACGAGGTGTCGTGCCAGCACGGCGCCACCGTCGGCCAGCTCGACGAGACCGCGCTGTACTACATGCGCTCGCGAGGCATCCCCAAGGCTGAGGCCAGCCGGCTACTGATCAACGGCTTCGCCGATCAGGTGATGGATGACGTCGACAGCGACGTGGTCCGGGCCTGGATCACCGAGCGACTTGGTCGCGACAATGCATGAGTCAGCCGTCGAGATCGGCGGCAAGCGGCCCTTTGTCTTGCCCCGCGACGTCAAGGGCACGGTGATCCCTGCTGGTCACACCACGGTGTTGCCGTCCGGGTCGCGCGTCAAAATCATGCAAGCTCTCGGCGGGACGGCCACCGTCACCACTCGCGAAGGCGAGATGGTCCGGCTGACCCCTGAAGATTCCGTCGAGTTCGGCTTTGTCACCGTGTCGGACATCACGATCGACACCACGGGCGAGTTCGACATTGAGGCGGTCTGGCGAGCAGCAGCCACGGTGTATGACCCTGAGATCCCGGTCGACATCGTTGAGCTCGGTCTCGTTTACCGCATCGAACCTTCCGACCTGCCCAGCGGCAACAAGCGGGTCGACATCGACATGTCCGTCACCGCCCCGTTCTGCGGCATGGGAGACATCCTTCGCCAAGACCTTCATGACGCTGTCGCCGCGCTCGCGGGCGTCGAGCAGGTCGAGGTCGTGCTCGTCTTTGATCCGCCGTGGGACGTGTCGCGCATGTCCGACGTGGCCCGACTCGAGCTGGGGATGATGTGACCGATCCACAAACCGAACCACCAGTCCCAAAGGTCGTTGACCCCACCGTCGTCGGCGACGACGTCGATGCCCCAGCGATCATGAACGCGCTGCGCGGGGTCATCGATCCCGAGCTTGGCGACAACGTCGTCGACCTCGGGATGGTCAGGCGCATCGAGCGCAGCGCCGATCGGGCCATGCATGTCACGATCGCGCTCACCACCGCGGGCTGCCCCCTTCGGGCCCAACTCATGCGCGACGCCAAAGCCCGCGTCGGTTCGCTGCCGGGCATCGATGTGGTCAAAATCCACTTTGGCGAGATGGACGGTAGCGAACGCAGCAGCGTGATGGCCCGGGCCCGGTGGAAGGCTCGCGACAACGCGCTCGAGACCGACATCCCCGCGACGTGTCGCATCCTTGCGATCTCGTCGGGTAAGGGTGGTGTTGGCAAGTCAACCGTGACGGCCAACCTCGCCGTATTGCTCGCCGACCGTGGCTACACCGTTGGTGTGCTCGACGCCGACGTCGGCGGTTTCTCCATGCCCCAACTGCTGGGGATCGACAGTGAGATCGAAGCCCAACGCGCCGGTGAGGGCAAGGCTGTCATGAAGCCCGTCTCCAAGGCGGTGGGCGACGGCGAGCTTCGCGTCGTATCGATGGGGTCCATCGCTGGCACCAACGAAACCGAAGCCATCATGTGGCGTGGGTTGATGCTGAACCGTGCGGTGCAGCACTTCCTTGAAGACGTCAACTGGGGTGCGCTCGACTATCTGCTGATCGACATGCCACCAGGAACTTCGGACATCCAGATGGGTTTGGCCCGCATGTTGCCCCGCACCGACGTGGTCATCGTCACCACACCGGCCAAAGCCGCCCAGCAAGTGGCAGCCCGCGCCGCGGACATGGCCCGCAAGGGGTACCTGCGAGTTGCTGGCGTCATCGAAAACATGGGCCCGTCGACGAACCCCGACGGCACCATGTCGTCGATGTTCGGCAGTGGTGGCGGGGAGCGACTTGCAGACGATATTGGTGTGCCCCTGCTGGCATCGATCCCCCTCGACACCGCCGTTGCTGCGGCTGGCGACGCGGGCCAACCAGCGGCCCTCGCCAACCCTGAGTCGCAAGCGGCCGTGGCCTATCAGGGTCTCGTCGAGATGATCGTCACCGACGTTGCTCCACCCATCGCCATCGCCGATTGCAGCCTGCGCGGCGCCCTGATACGGGCTGGCGCCGACCTTGAAGGGGCTCGCGAACGCGCCGAGGCCCGCCAGAACCGGCCCAACGAGGCTTGATCTGTGAGGGCCGCCACGGCGGCCCTCGTTACGAAACGAGTGGTTCGAGCCGCACCCTGATCGGTGTCGGCTCAACGTCACCAGCGGCAGGGTCGAATGTCGGGCGGTCGCCGAGCACGGTGACCCGGTGACCCATGCGTTCGTTGGGCCAGTAGTCCCACAGCGCGTAGTGCTGCAGGCACCGGTTATCCCACATGGCAACGTCGTACAGGTCCCATCGATAACGGATCTGGAACTCGGGCCGTTCGACGTGGTCGAGCAGGCGGCGCAGCAACCGATCGCCCTCGCCGGTGTCCATCCCATCAATCGCTGTCGTGAAGGCCCGGTTGACATAGATGCTCGGCCGGCCGGTCTCGGGGTGGGTCCGCACGACTGGGTGGACGGCTGCGGGGTAGGACTCCCGGTCGGAATCGTCGACGCCTCGGTCGGAGTAGCGGCCGCGGAAGATGTGTTCTGAGGTGTGGTGAGCAGACAACGTCTTGAGATGGTCGCGGTCGGACTCCGACAGCACGGCGTACGCGGCTTCCATGCTGGCGAACATCGTGTCGCCCCCGCCCCCCTCGGGCAGCACGCGCATCTGCAACATCGTGGCCATCGGGGGTGTCTCGTCGCAGGACACATCGCTGTGCCATCCATTGCCGTTGGCGACCTTGGAGTCGCGATGCGCGTGGATCACAAAGATGGCGTCGTCATCGCCCGATGCTGGAGCGGCTGGGTGGATGTGCAGTGGGCCGAACCTGCGCCCGAACGCAGTCTGAACTTGCTCGGACATGGGTTCGGGTTGGTCCTTGAAGAACAACACCCCGTAGGTCAAGAACGCCTCATGGATCTCGGCGAAGGTCGCGTCGTCGACCCCGTCGGCAAGGTTGACTCCACGGACCTCGGCACCGAGCACCGGCGACACTGGGCGAAGATCGAGTCGGCTCATGGGCGAGATTCCTGTCCTGAAAGATGGTGGCGAGGTTTTCAGCCTGCCATGTCTCGGTGCACCATGTCAGATCGGCTCACACGTTCGGGCCGCTATGGGGGCACGAGCAATGACTGAGAAAACACCAGGCGAGATCTACGGACGGTTCGACTGGCTTGATGGCCGAGATGAACCCGCGCTTGACGCCACCACGGCGATCATCGACGCCCATCACCACCTGTGGGATATGCCAACCAGCACCTACCTCGCCGACGAGCTCCACGCTGACGTCACCGGCTCGCACCACATCACCCACACGGTGTTCGTCGAGTGCGCGTACAGCTACGACAATGGGCCCGACGCGTTCGCTCCCGTCGGCGAAACCCGGGCCGTCGCGGCCCAAGCCGAGCGCCTGTCCGAGCTCGGGTCGGTTCGTATCGGAGCGATCGTCGCCCACGCAGACATGGCCCTTGGTGCCGCCGTCGGCGAGGTCCTCGACGCCCACATCGATGCTGGGGCCGGCTTGTTTCGCGGCATTCGACACGGAACCAACTTGAGTGACGACCCCGCGGCGCGTCGTGGTCATCGCAAGCCCACGGCCGGAATGCTCACCACGTCGGCGTTCGCGGACGGGGTCCGGGAGTTGGCAACGCGAGGGCTCAGCTTCGACGCGTGGATGTACCACGATCAGCTCCACGAATTGGTGGTGCTGGCCGAGGCGGTCCCCGACCTGGCGATCGTGCTCAACCATATGGGTGGCCCGCTCAATGTTGGCCGCTACGCCCGCGACCGTGATGGCACCAGAGCGATCTGGCTCGACTCGATGACCGCTCTGGCCAAGCACGACAACATCACGGTGAAGGTGGGCGGCTTGGGTATGGACCACCAGTTCGGCACGGGCTGGAGTGACGGGGATCGCCCTCCGTCATCTGAACAGGTCGCCGACCACTGGCGTCCGTGGGTCGAAACGACCATCGAGCTGTTCGGACCGAACCGGGTGATGTTCGAGTCGAACTTCCCGATCGATCGCCAGTGTTTGACGTATCCCGTTGTGTGGAACGCATTGCAACGACTTGCCAGCGCATACTCGACCGACGAACAAGCCTCGATGTTCCGCTCTACCGCAGCGAGGGTCTACCAGATCAGCCAGTGAGTTGGGCTCGCAGGACGGGTCGACGACATCACCCGCGGGATTCTTTTGCGACCTGGTTGCATCTGGCCGAAGACGCTGCGTAGCGTCACGGCCATGTTTGCAATGCACGCGCCGGACGGCTTCCTTGAGCCGTGGGTCGCTGTGGCCACAGGCCTCATCAGCATGATCATCATCGGGAGCGCACTCAAAGCCAGTGGACGCGAGTTCGCCGAGCGTCAGGTGCCGCTCGCGGGCATTGCCGCCGCATTCATCTTCGCCGCCCAGATGTTCAACTTTCCCGTCGCCGCGGGCACCACCGGGCATCTGCTCGGTGGGTGTATGGCTGCCATCTTGCTCGGCCCCTGGATTGGTTCGGTGGTCGTGGCAGTTGTGGTCGTCGTGCAGGCCCTGCTGTTCGCCGACGGCGGCCTGACAGCGCTCGGCTACAACGTCCTCAACATGGCTATCGTCCCAGCTTTCGGCGGGTGGGCGCTGTACTGGCTGTGTCGTCGCTTCTTGCCGAGCAACGCAGCCGGGGTGGTGGGCGCAACCGGGCTCGCCGCTGGCATGTCAGTGGTGTTGTCGTCGATGGCGTTCTCGATCGAGTGGCTCTTTGGTGCAACTGCGCCGGTCGCCTTTGACACGGTGTTCGCAGCAATGGTCGGCGTCCACGTGCTGATTGGTGTCGGCGAAGGCGTGATCAGCGCTCTGGTGGTGGCCTCAGTGGTGGCATCACGCCCTGATCTCGTCGCGGGCGCACGCGACCTTGCCCCCGAGGACCTCATCGAGCGACCACGCGTCGGCAGGGGGGTCTTTGTGTTCGCGGGGGTGGCATTCTCGGTGTTGTTCGCCGCGGTGGTGAGCCAGTGCGCTGTTGACAACCCTGATGGACTCGAGAAGGTCGCGATCGACAAGGGCTTCGTCGATAGTGCCCGAGATCACGCCTTCGACAACAGCGTTTTTGCCGATTACGCAACTCGCGGTATCAACAACGAGACACTCAGCCTGGCCGTCGCCGGGCTCGCCGGAGCCGCTCTGACCCTCCTCGTCGGATACGGACTGGCCAGAGCATCACGTCACCTACAGCCGCTGAACACATGAGCGGCGGACCCCATCGCGGTCGAGAGCTCTATGTGGTTGGCACTTCCCCGGTGCACCGACTGGCGGCGTCGGCAAAGCTGGTCGGACTCGTCGTGTTCACGAGCGCTGTCGCCTTGACCCCCCGCCACGCCGTCGGGGCGTTCGTGGTCGATGGTGTCGTGCTCGCCGGCGTCATCGGGTGCGCTCGTCTGCCGCTGCGTCTGGTAATCGCTCGCCTCACCGTGATTGCTCCCTTTGTTGTCGCCGCGATGCTGCTGCCGTTCATCTCCGAAGGAGGAGAGCAGGTCGATGTGGCTGGGTTGTCACTATCGGTCGATGGCTCGTGGGCTGCTTGGAACATCGTCATCAAGGCCGTGCTCGGGGCCACTGCCAGCATCGTGCTGAGCGCGACCACCTCGGTCCCCGATCTCCTCGCTGGGCTGAGCAAGCTGAAGGTGCCAGCGGTGCTCGTCGCCATCGTGTCGTTCATGTTCCGCTATCTCGATGTGTTGATCGACGAACTCCACCGGATGCGCAACGCGATGGTGTCGCGATGCCATGATCCTCGCTGGCTCTGGCAGGTTCGTCCGATCGCGTCCTCGGCTGGGGCCCTGTTTGTGCGTTCCTACGAGCGCGGAGAACGGGTACATCTCGCGATGTTGTCCCGCGGCTATACCGGCTCGATGCCGCTCATCGCCGAGCAGCCGACCACGCGACGCGGCACGATGGTTGCGATTGGGCCCGGTGTCATTGCTCTGGCCGCCCTCATCACGTCGGTGGTGTGGCGGTGACCCGTGCCAGTCTGAAGATTCGCGGCCTGACGTTTCGGTATCCGGGCCGCCCCGATCCGGTCCTCGACGGCCTCGACATCGACATTGCGCCAGGCGAACGGGTGGCCCTGCTCGGGCCAAACGGGTCAGGCAAGACCACCCTCGTGCACCATCTCAATGGGCTACTTGAGACCCAGTCGGGCTCGATCTCCGTCGGCGACCTCCCAGTCGAACCGCGCCACTACGCGGAGATTCGACGCCTCGTCGGGCTCGTGTTTCAGGATCCCGACGATCAACTCTTCATGCAGACCGTGTACGACGACGTTGCCTTCGGTCCAGCCAACCTCGGCCTTCGCGGCGATCACCGGGCCCGAGTTGTGCACGACGCTCTGGCCTCGGTGCACGCAACCAACCTCGCCGACCGAACGCCACACCACCTGAGTGGTGGCGAGAAACGTCGGGCCGCGATCGCCACGGTGCTTGCGATGGACCCCCACGTGCTGGTGCTCGATGAACCAACATCGGGCCTCGACCCGCTCGGGCGGCGCGAGCTGGCTGAACTGCTCGCTGGGCTGGCCCAGACCCAAATCGTGGTCACCCACGATCTTGCGTTCGCGCTCGAAACCTGCCCGAGGTCGGTGATCGTCGATCAGGGTCGCATCGTCGCCGACGGCGCGACACATGAGCTATTGGCCAACCCCGAACTGCTCAGCCGCCACCGCCTGGAGCTGCCGTTCGGGTATCCGGCCCCAACGGGTGCCCCTCAGCCGCGCTCGTCGCGACACTCAGCACAGCGACCCGACAGCGCGGTGTGATCGGGCTCGAGTTCAAACCCCGACAGGGCCGCGACCCGAGCCGCCACCTCATCCAACAGGCCAGCTTCGATATCGAAAACCCGACCGCAGCTGCGGCAGAGCAGATGCAGGTGCATTCGTTCGAGCGGTTCGCGCAGGTGATACGTA
The DNA here is from genome assembly GCA_964350975.1 of uncultured Acidimicrobiales bacterium. Lineage (GTDB taxonomy): Bacteria > Actinomycetota > Acidimicrobiia > Acidimicrobiales > Poriferisodalaceae > JAADHX01. The sequence goes on from CAYGMW010000076.1 coordinate 8,183, forward strand.
GTGGCCCCATGAGGCAGATGTACGTGGGCGACGACACCCAGCGAAACGAGCCGATCAAGGGTTCGAAACACCGTCGCTCGGTGGACATCGGGCGCCTGGCCAGCGACCGCTAGAGCAATATCGTCGGCCGACAAGTGCTCTGCGGTTCCCGCGATGATGGCGAGCACCGCTCGACGAGCAGGCGTGGAGCGTTGACCGAGCTCTCGTAAGCGCATCTCCCAGTCCATTGCGACACCGTAGACGCCGTTGCCTGATTGACCCGGTTCGCCAACTCGGAGCCGCCTCACAGACATTTCACAACCTTGTCGCGCATCCTGCTTCACCCCGGCCATTTCACTTGAGAGGCACTGCTTCATGGCACCCGTACTTCGATATCTCGCGTGCGCGGTCGCGCTCGCCGCCACCGTCACCGCATGCGGGTCTGATCCAGCTAACGACACCGCGCCCATCAC
>CAYGMW010000076.1:8734-13094 GCA_964350975.1 uncultured Acidimicrobiales bacterium
CGACACCGCGCCCATCACAACCACAGCCGAGGCCGACACCGCTACCGACCACGGGCTCGACACGAGCTTGTTCTTCGATGGTGCCATCGAGGATCTAGCCACTGTCGATTGCACGCTCAATGAGGGAGCCGAGTCGACGTGCTACCAAATGACCGTCTCTGGTTACCCGGTGAGCTACGACGTGGGCCCGTTCTGCCCGACGTCGATTACAGACGAATCCGATGCCGGAGGAATCTGGCTCGATGGTGACGCGGTGTACGAGCTGACGGGTCAGTTCTTCGTCGACTTGCCGACGTTGTATAACGATGACAACTGGCAGATGTACGACGCCGACGGCAACATCTATGTCACCGACACCGCTGAAGCCTTCGAAGGCGCAGCCCGACCAGACGTCGACCCTGAGTACCAAAACCACTGCGTTGAAGGTCAGCTGTCATTCTTCGACAATGGCGAGCCGATCACGTCAACGCTGCTGATCCCCGTCGTCCCCGTGGCCGCCGAGGGCACCATCAGCCCGAGCGAGCATCTGGGTGTCACCCTTGATGGCATCACTATTGCCCCGGCAGCCCCGGTTTCGGCCATTCTGTCGGCCTACACAATCGCCGCGTTCGACGATTGCGGCGGCCACTTCAACCCCTTCGAGGGCTACCACCTCCACGGTGCGGTCGGCTGCTCGGAATCTGGCGATGCCACTGATGGCGAGACCCCAATGTTTGGCTATGCACTGGACGGCTACCCGCTGCACAGCCCACTCGACGACGGCGACCTTGCTGGCGCTGACCTTGACGAGTGCGGAGGTCACACCACCGACGAACTCGGCTACCACTACCACGCCAACAGCGCCGAGAAGAACCTCGTCGTCACGTGCCTTGTCGGACAAATCGAACAAAGCGCAGCGTCGACGAGGAACCGTCCGTAACTCCCCGACCCCCTGATTTTGGAGTCAACAATGTCAAGACCTACCCGCCTCATGCTGGTGGCACTGGCGTCAGTGACGCTGGTTGCGGCCGCATGTTCTTCGAGCGATGACGACGCGCCATCAACAACCACAGCCGCCGACACAGCTGCCGACACCACTGCCGAAGCAACTGCCGAAGCAACTGAAACCGCTACTGATGCCGTCGCGGCGACGGGCATCGCGGCGTTGTTTGTCGATGGAGCCCTCACCTCTGATTCGGCCATCGTCGACTGCACTCTCGAAAACGGCACCGAGACCACCTGCTACCAGCTCGAGGTCGCCAGCTTGCCGACCACGATCAATACCGCAGGCCCGTTCTGCCCCGAGACCACGAGCGATAGCGGCGGCATCTGGGTCTGGGATGGAGATGAACCTGGTCTGTACGCGCTCGACGGCGCCTTCTGGGCAATGATGACCGAGCAGGGGTACGAGTTCGCTAACGCTGAAGGCAACATCACCATCGTTGACCCAGCGGCCGGATCCCCTGACTCGGCAGGAACCCAGAACGCATGCTTACAAGCATCGCCTGATGACTCGTTCCACCTCCAAGTGCTGCTTCCGGTGACGCCAGAGAACCTCGACACGGCAACGGACCTGTCGACGGTGTCACAGGTTGGGCTTGCTCTCGACGGTGTCACCATCTTCGGCGACGCTCCGTCGGTCGGCGACACAGGCGGCTTACCAGCGCTCGATGCCTGCGGTGGCCACATCGATCCGTCGGGCTACTACCACTGGCACTTCGGCGCCGAATCTATCCAGACCAACCTCGACGAGGCTGGCGCTGCTGTCACGTGCGACGTTGAACAAGACGTCGAGACGCTGATCGGGTTCGCTTTCGACGGCTATGGGATCTACGGCCCAGAAGAGGACGGGGCCGTCCCATCCGACCTCGACGCGTGCAACGGCCATATCTCTGACACCGCCGAGTTCGGCGAGATGTACCACTACCACGTGTCCTATGACTCGTCGAACCTGCCACTGTGCCGCACCGGCGCAACCGCGAACTCCAAGCTCACCAGCCCTGACAACAACGCCGCGTCGATTCCTGATGGCGGCGGCGCTGGCGGTCCTGGAGGACAACCTCCTACTGGCCCGTGAGCCTGACGACGATGGTCACATCGCGTACAGCTCGATCGTGTACAGCTCGATCGACTTGGATACTGATGCTGTGTGCCGCTGTCGTCGCGCTTGTGGCCTCGGCACCCCCGGCATCGGCACATGAGGACGACGCGGGTGGTCTCTTCGTCAAGGTGGACGACAGTCGCATTGTCATCGGCGCAACGGTTCCCTTTGAGCAGCTCGGGTATGTCGACACATCCGGCGACGGGCTGATCGACGCAGCCGAGCTGCGCGATCAGCAAGCCGAACGGTCGACCACCATCGTCGATTCAGCACGAGAGCGGGTGATCGTCACGGTCGATGGCTCAGAGCTGGAACTCATCGCCGCTGGCGTGCAGATTCCTCAAGACGACCCAAGCGCGACGGCATCGGCCTATGTGGCGTTGCTGCTCGCGGCCGGACCCCACGACGGCGACGTCGCGAACCTCATGATCTCGTGGACGTTCGATTTGCCATCGTCGCGGGTCACCCTTGACTATCCAGGCGGAGCCACCTCAGGGTCCGTCGGCGATGACAACACCGTGGAGTTTTCCCTCGATGGGTGGTCAAGCGCCCAGTCGTTCTTCGCTCTCGGCATCGACCACATCACAGGCGGGCCCGACCACCTGTTGTTTCTCGTGGTGTTGACCCTCGGCGTCGGTGGTTCGGTGGTTGACCGCAGCGTGGCGTGGCGAACGGTCAAGCTCGTCACGGCGTTCACGATCGGTCACGGTGTCAGCCTGGCCCTGTCGTACTTCAATGTGATCTCAGTTCCGGCAAGCGTGGTCGAACCGGCGATCGCGCTGTCGATTGTTGTCGCAGCTCTGCTGGCGATGAGGCGGGTGCCATCGGAGTCTCGTCCCGTGATCGCCGCGATCGTCGGAGTGATCCACGGTCTCGGTTTTGCGTCCAGCCTCGACAGTCTCGGGGTTGCGACAGCCCACCGGGTCTGGGCATTGGCCGCATTCAACTTGGGCATCGACGTGGCCCAGACCATTGTTGTGCTCGTCGTTCTCGCCGTGCTGTGGGTTGCCATCAAGGCCATCGCCGACCGTGCAGTTTGGATCCGTTTGCCCACAGCGGGCGTGGCTGCGGCTATTGGGTTGTTCTGGACAATCTCGAGAGTGGCATCGCTGTAAGTGGAAGTAGTGCCAACGGCTGGCAACGATCAATGCTGACCGAGTCGATGTGCGTTCACTTCGGTGTCGTGGCCTCGATCGGATTCGTGAAGCCGCGGCCGGCCGACCCGCCGAGGGCCTCAATCGGGTCTTGGGTGTCGCCGAAGTAGCCGAGCGCATACGCGGCACGGCTGTATCCGGCGAGGCGGGCCAATTCGACCGGCAGGGTTGCGGCAACGTCGGGCGGACACGACAGGTACTGGTTCTCTTCCTGGCGGAGCCATCCGAGGCAGTAGTCGATATTGACGCCCACCCGCCGACGGTCGGTCTGGTTGGCTCCTCCTCCGTGGATGACGGCGCCGCTATAGATCACGACCGATCCAGCTGGCATCTCCGCGGGGACCGTTTCGCTGGGGTCGCCTCGGCGTTCTGGGTCCCACAGGTTGCTCCCAGGAATAACTCGGGTCGCGCCGTTGGCTTCGGTGAAGTCCTGCATCGCCCAGATCGTGCTGATCTCGACGTCGAACCCCACCGGAAACGGAAACTGGTCCCAGGCCCACTGATCGCGATGTAAGTACTGGGCCGGTTCGCCTGGGCCGATGTCGATGATCTGGGTGAGGTGGAGCTGATAGCTCGTGGAGTTTGCACCCAAGATGTCGTCGCAGACGCCAATCACCACCGGATGGGTCACCAGGGTCCGAGCTGTCTCGGACCGAGCAATGAGGCTGCCGACTCGGCGAGTGTTGCGCCCGGTGAAGTCATCGGCACCGGGCGCGACGGCGTCGATATGGGGCCCCATCTCGTCGAGAACACGTTCGATCGTGTCAGCTTCGACGGCCCGCTCGACGATCGCGACGCCGTCTCGTCTCACCGCGGCGGCAATGTCGCCTATCGGGTCAGTTGGGGCAAATCGTTGGATCGACATCGTGACTACCCCTGTCCCACGCTGAGAGCAATCGCCCGCAACATCGCCAGATTCTCCAGTTCGCGGTTGACTTCTTCAGTGTCTGCGGTTCCGTACATCTGGTTGGCCGAGAGCTTCACGATGACTACCCCGGTGTCGGGATACACGTAGACAAACTGGTTATACACACCAATTGCCGTGAATTCGCCGGTGTCGATGCCCGGTACCCACCACTGGTATCCGTAGCCGAGCCCCCATTCGTGGTCGCCCACCCACACTCGG
>CAYGMW010000077.1:0-12976 GCA_964350975.1 uncultured Acidimicrobiales bacterium
GATGGCCAGTTCGTCGAGGTGTCATGGGACGACGCCTTCGCTGAGATCGACGCCCGCCTCATGCCCCTGCTGGCCGAACACGGCCGCGACGCTGCGGCGATCTATATGGGCAACCCGTGCGCACACTCGCTCGGGCCACTGCTGTACAACCGCACCGTCATCACCACCCTGGGCACCCGCAACCGCTTCTCAGCATCGACGGTCGATCAGCGCCCCAAGGAGATCTCGGCTGCCGTGATGTTCGGGTCGGTCGCCGTGCCGGTGCCCGACCTCGACCACACGGACCACCTCCTGATGCTCGGCGCTAACCCGTATGCCTCCAACGGTTCGTTGTGCACGGCGCCTGACTTTCCGGGCCGCTTGCAGCGAATCCAGCAGCGCGGCGGCAAGGTCGTGGTGGTCGACCCTCGCCGAAGCGAGACCGCCGACAAGGCCGACCAGCACGTCGCCATCCGGCCCGGCACCGACGCCCATCTGCTCGCCGCGATGGCGAACCACATGGTCGCCACCGGCATCGCCGACTCGGGACACGTCGCCGAACACTGCGACGGCCTCGACGATCTGCCTGGCCTGCTCGCACCCTTCACGCCCGAGTCGGTGTCGGCCACGTGTGGTATCGACGCCGCGGTCATCCGTCAGCTCGCCGATGAGCTCTGCGCTGCGCCGACCGCTGCGGTGTATGGCCGCATCGGCACCTGCACCCAAGAGTTCGGAACCCTGGCCAGCTGGCTCGTCGACGTCGTCAACATCTTGAGCGGCAACCTCGATCGGCCCGGAGGGGCCCTGTTCCACAAGGGTGCTGCGGGCCAGCCGTCCACCAAGGGCGAACCCGGCGTTGGCCGAGGATTCCGCATGGCTCGGGCCACGACCCGCGTCGCGGGCCGCCCCGAAGCCTTCGGCGAGTTCCCGGTCACGGCGTTGCCCGAAGAGATCGAAACCGCGGGCGAGGGCCAGGTTCGCGCCATGGTCACGATTGGTGGCAACCCCATCTCGTCGAACCCCAACGCTCAACGCCTCGACGCTGCGTTCGCGTCGCTTGAGTTCATGGTCGCCGTCGACATGTACATCAACGAAACCACGCGTCACGCAGACGTCATCTTGCCTCCGCCATCGGCGCTCCAAAAGAGCCACTACGACCTGGCCCTGCTCAACTTCGCAGTGCGCAATGTTGCCAACGTGTCGATGCCGGTGTTGCCGCTCGACGAGGGCCAGCCCGACGAATGGGAGATCCTGCTTCGCCTGTCGGCAGTGTTTGCCGGCCTTGGTCCCGATGGCGACATCGCCACCCTCGACGACGCCAACGTGCAGGGCATGTTGAGCAGCGCCGTGCGCGACGAATGGTCCAAGGTGCACGGCCGCGACGTCGATGAGCTCATGGCCGAATTGGGCGATCGGGTTGGTCCGCTGCGCATGCTCGACATCATGTTGCGCACCGGCCCCTACGGCGACGGGTTCGGAGCCGACGCCAACGGTGTCAACCTCGACACCTTGATCGATCACCCACACGGCATCGACTTCGGCCCCCTCGAAGGTGGTCGTATCCCGTCGATGTTGCGCACCCCAACCGGCCGCGTCGACGTCGCCCCACAGATGTTCGTCGACGACCTTCCCCGCCTCGTTGAGTCACTCAGCCGCAACTGGGACGAAGCCATGGTGCTCGTTGGTCGGCGCCATGTGAGGTCGAACAACTCCTGGATGCACAACATCAAGGTGCTCACCAAGGGCCGCAACCGCTGCACGATGCAGATCCACCCCGACGACGCGGCCCGCTTGGGCATTGTCGATGGTGGGCCGGCCAAGGTCGCGTCACGCGTCGGCGAGGTCACCATCACCGCCGAATGCACCGACGGCATTCGCCCTGGTGTGGTGTCCATCCCTCACGGGTTTGGCCAGAACATGCCCGGCGTGCAGATGAAGGTCGCCACCGAATACCGCGGCGTGAACACCAACATCTTGACCGACGAGCAATTCTTCGATCCGTTGAGCGGCAATATTGCCCTCAATGGTGTGCCCGTGGTGGTCTCGGCCGCGTCGTAGCCAGCCAGCGCTGTCTCAATCGGTGATGACGGGCGGGTTGGTGATACCGAGCGCCGCGCAGCCAGCAAGGTACCCAGCCAAGACGGCACCAGCATCGGTGACGCTGTCGACATTGCCGTCGTCGTCGAGGTTCAAGTTGGCGCCATAGATCTGGAACCAGGCGTCGGTCACCTCGGTGTTGTCGGCTGGCACCGTCAAGGTGTGCACCGACCCGGCCGGTTCATACAGGAACGACCCGGCCCGATTGACGTATTCGGATTCTTCGTACTTCCAGGCGCCGCTGAGTGTGTAGGCGTAGACCGGTCCGGTGTGACGGTGCTTCTGCACGGTGTGGCCTGGAGCAAAACGGGTGCGGATGATCCACAGCCCCTCAGACACCTTGGCCATCGGCACCTTCACCTGCAGGGTGGGGCCAAAGTCGACCCACGGGAGTTCCTCGTCGCCGATGTGCAGGGCGCTGGGTTCGAGTTCGAGCATCATGGCCGGCTCCTAGACGGTTTGCTGAATCCTCACACCGTAGGGCTCACTGGGCCGGCGAAGGTAACTTCGTGATCGCAACCTTGTTGTCATGAAACACGGCGCCTCGGCCCATGTCGGAGTCGCGCTCGTCGACGGTGGCGTTGATATTGAGCGACCACGACCCCTTGGTGGTCGCTGCCACGCCGCGGCGGGTCGACGAGCTCACCGAGAGATCGGCGTCGAACGAACCACGGCTGTTATGCACCCTCACCCGGTCGCCGGACCCGAACCCGTCCCGCTTGGCATCGTCGGGGTGTACCACGACCCGTGGGCCGGTGGTCTTGGCCCGGGTGACGGTGGTCGCCGCGAACATTGAGTTGACATGGAACTCGCTGGCAGCTGCGATCAGCGAATAACCCGTCGAGCCAGCGCGACTGGTTTCGGCCGGGGCCACATAGTGGGGGAGAGCGCCATGACCATCGAGTTGCGCCCGCTCGCTGACGAACTCAAATCGTCCCGACGGAGTCCAGAAGCGCTCGGCGAACGGCGACCAGTCGTTGGTGCCGGGCAGGCGAGCAAACCCGGTGTCGGTCAGTGACGCTCGGGTGATTCCGGCCTGTACGAACGCGGGCGCGCTGAGGAGGTCATCGACGAGCTCGGCATCGGTTGCGAACAGCGCTGGGTCGGTCAGGCCCATCGCGGCGGCCACTCGACGCCAGATCTCGGTGTGGCTGAGACACTCGCCGGGCGGATCGACTGCGGGCAGGTTGAGATCGACATAGAAGTGGGAGAACGAGTCGTTCACCTCGAGATGTTCGTGTTGCAGGGTTGATGGCAACAGCAGGTCGGCGTAGCGGCTGGTGTCGGTAGCGAACACATCGATCACGACCGTGAAGAGGTCGTTGCGGGCGAGCGCCCGGCGAATCGCATCGGTGTCAGGGTTCGATACCAGTGGGTTCGCGGCTTGGATGATCAATGACGTGACGGGAGGGTCATCGATCTGCGTCAGGGTCGACGCGAGCCGGGTCATGGCCAGGGACCGAGGTCGAGCGCCAAGGTCGGGGCGGTGGAGGGCATCGAGGTTGAACCGGTAGCCGTCCGACGTCGAATACACCAGTCCGCCGCCGGACTCGTCGTACGCACCGAGCAGCGCCGGCAGACACGAGATCACCCTGGCGGCCTGACCGCCGCCTCGATGGCGCTGCATTCCCTGGCCCAGTTTCAGTGCCAGCGGTCGATGTTCGGCCAATATCTCGGCGACCCGGGCGATCTGGTCCGGCTCGACTCCGGTGATGTTGGCAGTGTGTTCGAGGGTCCACTCGTCGAGGCTGGCGATGAACTCGTCGGCGCCGAGCGTCCGACGATCCAGCGCTTTGTAGTCGACGGCTTGTTGATCGACGAGCGCTCCCATGATGCCGAGTGCCAACGCCGCATCGGTCCCGGGTCGCGGTGCGATATGGACATCGGCTCGTCGGGCGGTGGCGGTGGCAACGGGGTCAACAACAATGACTGGCGCACCCCGGTCCCTTGCCTGCTTGACGAAGGGCCACAGATGCTGGTTCGCCACCACAGTGTTTGAGCCCCAGATCATTACGACCCCGGCCTCGACGACGCGTTCGGGATCCATCGCCGCCGCCGTGCCGGCCGTGTAACCGATACCGACATGACCGCTGACCGAACAGATGGTGCTCTCGTGGGCCGACGCGCCGAGGCGGTTCCAGAGTCGTTGTGGCCCGTTGGCACCCTGGATGAAACCCATGTTCCCGGTTCCCGAGTAGGGCCAGATCGATGCTCCACCGTGACGGTCGATCGAGTCCTGGAGCCGTGAGGCGATCTCGGCGATGGCCTCGTCCCAACTGACGCGCTCGAACTGCCCCGACCCTTTGGGCCCGGTTCGCCGCTGGGGGAACATGAGTCGGCTCGGGTCGGCCGCATGTTCGAGCCACGGATTCACCTTCTTGCACAGGCCGCCCCGAGTGAATGGGTGGTCCGGGTTGCCCCTGAGCTTGACGGCGCGGCCGTCGTCGTCGACGGTGACGATCCACGAACAGCCATCGGGGCAATCAAGCGGACACGCCCCAACAATGTGCTTCATGACGCTCCCATCACTCGACGCGAAAGCCCGGTGGTCGGCCAGAACAACAAACTCGTTCGGCCATGCATGCCATGGTCGCTACCCTCTGCGACACGAACAACGGACCAATGATCTTGGAGACCACGGTGCTGCACCTCTACAACTCGATGACCAGGAAGAAGGAGGAGCTCACGACGCGCCTTCCGAACCAGGTGTCGATGTATGTCTGTGGCCCGACGGTCTATGACCATCCACATCTTGGTCATGGCCGAACCGCGCTCACGTATGACATCTTGTCGCGGTACCTCCGGTGGCGCGGCTTCGACGTGACCATGGTGGCCAACGTCACCGACATCGACGACAAGATCATTGCCCGGGCCCAGCGCGAAGGCCGGACAGAACCAGACGTAGCGACCGAATTTTTGGACTCCTATGTCGCCCAACTCGACCGGCTCGCGATCATCCGGCCAACCCATCGCCCCAAGGCCACTGAGTTCATTGACGGCATGGTCGACACCATTGCGGCCCTGGTCGACGCGGGAGCCGCCTATGTCATCGAGGGCCAAGGGGTCTACTTCAACGTGACCGCTGCGCCGAACTATGGCGCGTTGGCTGGTCGCACCCTGGAACAACTGCTCGACGATGCCGGACAACGAGTCGAAGTCAACGAGGAGAAGCGTTCGCCGCTGGACTTCGCGCTGTGGAAGTCGGCCAAGCCGGGCGAACCGGTCTGGGACACACCGTGGGGGCCGGGCCGGCCGGGTTGGCACACCGAGTGTGTCGCGATGTCGCTGTCGATCCTGGGCGACGACTTTGACATCCATGGCGGTGGCGACGATCTGACGTTCCCGCATCACCAGAACGAAGAGGCTCAGGCCGCGGCCGGTGGCCACCGATTTGCCCGATTGTGGATGCACAGCGCGATGCTGAACGTGTCGGGAGAAAAGATGTCGAAGTCCCTCGGCAACTTTGTGACCCTGGCCGACGCCCTCGACGCGTTCGATCCGCGAGCGCTGCGCCTCGCTGTGCTCCAGACCCATTACCGGTCCACGATGGAGCTCGGTCCCGAGAGCCTGGGCGCTACGGCCGAAGCGGTGAAGCGCCTCGATGCGATGATCCGACGAGCCGTGACTGCGGGTATCGACATCGACGCGGCCACAACCGGATCCGGCACTGAAGATCTCGACGCAGCAACCGTCGACAGGTTTGTCGCTGCTATGGACGATGATCTGGCGACTCCTGCTGCCCTCGATGCCATTTTCGGCGCGGTGCGGGCCGCAAACACTGCCCTCGATGCCGGCGACCCTGAGGCCCCCGTGTTGGTGCGGACCGTGCGCGACCTCATGGCCGTGCTCGGCGTCGAGATTGGTGCAACCGAGACCTCCGACGACGACGCCGTCGAGATTGATCGCTTGGTTGCCCAACGCAATCAAGCCCGAATCGACCGTGACTTTGCGCTCGCTGATCAGATTCGCGATCAGCTCAATGAGCTCAACGTCACGGTCGAGGACACCACGACGGGGCCGATCTGGTTCCGGGGTTGAGCTAGAGGCGACGCAGCACCGTGACGACTCGGCCATAGAGGTCGATCTCGTCGGAGCGGAACTCCATTGGTTCGAGCGTGGAGTTGGCCGGAAGCAGTGTGATGCGAGAACCCTTCTTCTGGAAGGTCTTCACCGTGGCCTCTTCGCCAGGGATGCCCGCGACCACAATGTCGCCATTATTGGCCGATGTTTGGCGCTTGACGACCACAAAGTCGCCATCGAGAATGCCGGCCTCGATCATGGACTCGCCGCGGACCCGCAGCATGAACAGCTCGCCGTCGCCGGTCATGTCGGCTGGCAGCGGAACCAACTCTTCGACGTTTTCTTGGGCCAGCACGTCGGTGCCGGCGGCAACGTCGCCGATAAGCGGCACGTGGCGCGTGGGTCGACGTTCGGCGTGGACGAACGAACCGGCCTCAAACGACACTTCGAGAGCGCGGGGTTTGGTTGGGTCGCGACGCAAGTAGCCGAGCTCTTCGAGCTTTCGAAGGTGTGAGTGGACCGTCGATGGCGACGTGAGGCCAACCGCCTCGCCAATCTCGCGAACCGAAGGGGGATAGCCCTGTTCGCGCATGGAACTGTCGATGAATTCCAGGATGCCGCGGTGGCGTTTGGTGAGCTGGGTCTCTTTCATGGCTTGCTCCGTCTGGTGAGCGCGTCGAAGTGCTGCGGGGATATCTGGAGTACACCCTAGCGAATACAGCTCGCGATAACAAACACCTGTTCGACGAACGGCAGTTCCGTTTTCTTTTGCCCAAGGGTTGACGTCACGGCGACGGTCTGGTCCATTGTGCGAACGAGCGTTCGCAGAACGGGCGTTCGTGAACGTGACGGGAGCTCACTGTCCCACCCCCCTGTCACGATGACCTCGACCGATCGACAGGAGTCCCTCATGGCCGCAGTACTGACCCTTGCACCACTCAGCTCTTCAGCTCAACAGGACTACTCAGCTCAACAGGACTACTCAGATCAACACAGCGATGCGCTTCAGAGATCCCAGCGGCACCTTCGCCTGGTTCCTGCACCAGCAGCTCCAGCCACCGGGGTAGTGCCATCGGCTGCGGTGATGCGTCGTCGCCAGCTCATCGCCGTTGCTGTGCTTGCAGCGTTCGCATGGCTCGGCGTTCAGGTTGTCGCGACGGCAGCCGACATGCTGAGTGCCCCGGCGTTGGTGGTGAGCACCGATGGCGCCCCCGTGGTGCACATCGTGCAGCCAGGAGAGTCGGTGTGGTCGATCGCGCGGGCCTATCAACCGTCGGGCGATGTTCGAGCCCTCGTCGATGCGCTGGTGGCGTCCAATGGTGGCTCGACTCTGCTCCCCGGTCAGGCGCTGACGATCGCGCCTTGAGCCTGCTGGGTTAGCGAGCGGCCGTATAGCGAAGGAAGAGGTAGTGGTCCTCAGTCAAGACATGCTGCAGCTCAAGATCCGCGGGTGTGGCGCCGATGTCGGCTCCTGCGGCAATGCCGCGAGCGTTTCCGCCGACCACCATCGGGGCCACCGTCAGGCACAGCTCATCGACCAGACCCTGTGTGAAGAGTTGGGCGTTCAACCCCGGTCCGCCCTCGCACAAGACCACCCGGGCGCCAATGTCAGCCAGGTGAGCCAAGCCGACAGCCAGGTCGACCCGATCTCCGGGCGTCACCATGACCTCGGCGACTTCGGCCACCTCTGCGACACGATCAGGGTCGGCGGCTTGGGATGTGATGATGATTGGACGGGTATCAGTTGGTCCGGAGAACAATCTGCTATTGAGGTCAAAACTCAGCGAATTCGACACCACGGCCACCCGGGCGATCGGCCAGGCTCGATTGGCCAACCGGCGAGCCCGGGTGCTGACCGAAGTCGACACCGGCCCATAGTCCTCGGCGATCGCGGTCCCCGAGCCGACCAAAATCACATCCGGAATCGTCCGCAGCGTGCCGAACACGTCCTTGTCGCCAGGGCTTCCCAGAGGCCCCGACACCCCGTCGATCTCGATCGAACCGTCGGTGCTCGCGATCATGTTGACCATGACCCACGGACGGTCGTCGTGGGCGATTCGTTCAGCGCGGTAGGCGTCGTCAGTGTCGATCTCGATCGCTGGCGCCGGAAGGATGCGGTGCATGGTGAAGGACCTCGCTGTTGGGGTGCCGAGACGCTACCAACTTCGAACTTCTTCACATTCACCCACAGTGTGTATCCACAGGGCCTGTGCGCAAGTTCAAGCTGTTACCCGCCGGTTACCCGTTCGACATCTTCGTCGATTGCGGTTAGTGCGAAATGGTCCTCGGAGCGATTCGTGCAGGTCAGCACGCATCCGCAGCACATCGCGGTCAGTCAGCCGGAGCTGCCGATGGTGAACAACAAGGGTGTACCTCGGTCACAGGCTGTGGCAACCGGCAAGAGTTGTCCGAACTGTCCACACTGCGGGTCGTTGTTTTCCACAGAAATTTCTTGCCTGTCCTCTTTTGCTCCACAGGCAGCCATACGTAGGTTCTTGACTCGTGAGCTACGGCCGGAAATCGGCGGACGAACGCAACTCCGGCCAGTTGGGCGGGATACGCGCGCACACTTCTACCTGGCGGAGTTTTCGGCGGGTTCGAAGGTCCACCTGTTGATTTCCGGCCGTCGCCACCAATACGTCGGTGGGCTTTCCCGCCCGGCGCTGTTCGCAACCAGGAGCGCATATGTCACTCGCCTTTGAACGTCACGCCTTGGGACTGGTGCGCCACTTCACCTCAGAGGGACGTTCGCCCTACGACGAGGTGGAGTGGGAGCGTCGCGACGCTCGGCTGACGGACTGGCGCGACGGCAGCATCAGCTTCGAGCAGCCCGATGTCGAGTTCCCGGCGAGCTGGTCGCTCAACGCCACCAATATCGTGGCCCAGAAGTACTTCCGGGGTCCGATGGGCAGCCCCGAGCGCGAGTCGAGCCTGCGCGATGTGATCGATCGGGTTGTTGGCACGATCACTGCCTGGGGCGACCAAGACGGCTACTTCGACAGCCCACAACAAGCGGCAGCGTTCGGCGACGAATTGCGATGGTTGTTGCTGCACCAGCGCATGGCATTCAACTCGCCTGTCTGGTTCAACATCGGGGTCGCGGGTGTTCCTCAGCAGGCGTCGGCGTGCTTCATCCTGAGCGTCGACGACACCATGGACGACATCTTGAACTGGTACGTCGAGGAGGGAAAGATCTTCCAGGGCGGCTCGGGTTCGGGCGTCAACTTGTCCAAGATCCGTGGCTCGATGGAGCTGATCAAGGGCGGCGGCGAGGCCTCGGGGCCGGTCAGCTTCATGCGCGGCGCCGACGCGTCGGCCGGCACCATCAAGTCCGGCGGCAAGACTCGGCGCGCCGCCAAGATGGTGGTGCTCGACGCCGATCACCCCGATATCGAGCAGTTCATCTGGTGCAAGGCCCGCGAAGAACGCAAGGCACGGGTGTTGCGCGACGCTGGTTTCGAGATGGATCTTGATGGCGCCGACAGCCACTCGACGCAATACCAGAACGCCAACAACTCGGTTCGCCTGTCTGATGAGTTCATGCAGGCGGTAGCCGCCGACGCGTCATGGGATCTCATCGCTCGAACCGATGGCAGCGTTGTCACATCGGTGCGCGCTCGCGACATCTTCGGCCAGATAGCCGAGGCGGCATGGGAGTGCGCCGACCCCGGAATCCAGTTCGACACCACGATCAACCGCTGGCACACGACCCCCAACGCAGGGCGCATCAGTGCCAGCAACCCGTGCTCGGAATACCTCCACATCGACGACTCGGCGTGCAACCTGGCATCGATCAATCTGCTGCCCTTCCTCGGAGCCGATCTTGCCTTCGACGTCGATGGGTTCGCCCACGCCGTCAAGGTCACGTTCACGGCGATGGACATCCTCGTCAGTCATGCCGACTACCCGACAGCCAAGATCGGCGAGAACTCCCGTCGGTTCCGCCAGCTCGGGTTGGGTTACACAAACCTCGGCGCGTCGCTCATGGCGCTCGGCCTGCCGTATGACTCCGATCGGGGTCGTGGCTTCGCCGCGGCCGTCACGGCGCTGATGGCGGGCACTGCGTATGCCACCTCAACCGAACTCGCGGCCCGTATGGAGCCCTTTGCCGGCTATGGCGCCGATGCCTCATCGATGCGAGCGGTGATCGAGGCTCATCGAGACGCTGTTGCCAAGATCGACGAAGACGCCGTCGACATCGATTTGTTGTCAGCAGCCCAATCGGCGTGGGACACAGCGGTCGATGGGGCCGCAGCTTGGGGTGTCCGCAACGCTCAGGCGACCGTGTTGGCACCCACCGGGACGATCTCGTTCATGATGGATTGCGACACCACCGGTGTCGAACCCGACCTCGGTCTTGTCAAGTTCAAGAAGCTGGTCGGCGGGGGCACCATGACCATCGTCAACCAGACCGTGCCGAGCGCTCTTCGTCAGCTTGGTTATGACGACGAGGCTGTCGAAGCCATCGGCGGCCATGTGGCGCTCACCGGGTCCATCGTGGGTGCTCCTGGGCTCGATCCCGAACACCTGCCGGTCTTTGCGTGCTCGATGGGCGACAACGTGATTGGCCATATGGGCCATGTGCACATGATGGCGGCCGTCCAGCCGTTCTTGTCAGGGGCGATCTCCAAGACGGTCAACCTACCTGAGAGCGCCACCGTGGCCGACATTGAAGAGCTTCACTTTGCTGCATGGGAGCTGGGGCTCAAGGCTGTTGCGGTCTACCGCGACAACTGCAAGGTCGGTCAGCCGTTGTCCACGGGCTCACAAGGCGGCGACGAGGTCGACGCACCCGTAGTCCCGGCACCAGCGACAGTCGTCACGCCGCCGTCTCGCGAGCCGCTGCCTCGCACTCGTCGCAGCAGGACCTTCTCGTTCCGGGTTGCTGACTGTTCGGGGTTCTTGACCGTTGGCGAGTATGACGATGGGCGTCCGGGCGAGATTTTCCTCACGGTGGCCAAGCAAGGGTCGACCCTGGCCGGGATCATGGACGCCTTTGCCATCTCGGTGAGCCATGGCCTCCAGTACGGCGTCCCGTTGCGGGCCTACGTCGAGGCGTACGCCAACGTCCGGTTTGAGCCGGCGGGTATCACCGACGATCCCGAACTCAGGATCGCCACCTCGTTGGTCGACTACATCTTCCGCCGGATGGCACTGGAGTACCTGACCCCCGAGCAACGCCAGTCGATGGGCATCTTGAGCAGCAGCGAGCGCACCGAACCGACGCTGCCGGGATTCGAAACAGTGGCCGTGCCCAGCTCGTCGAGCAGCGATCTTCGATCACTTCCGCTGAGCGCCGCCTCGGTCAACCCTCCCGCTGCGACGGCGTTTGCAGCCGCGCCGCTGTGTTTCACCTGTGGCGACGTCATGGCCCGAGCGGGAGCGTGTTACACGTGCCGCTCATGTGGCTCGACCAGCGGTTGCAGCTGATTATTCGGACCCCAAATCGCGCTCCGCCTACCTGGGGTGAGGGCGCTACCACGCTGTGTGGGAAGTCTCGTCTCTCTGCGTGAAGAATCGTCACTCCGGCCCACGCAGTCGTTTCGGAACGACTAGTTTCCAGCAGAACTGGTGGCACAAATGAGTCCAAGGAGACGTCGATGCGCAAATTGACACGAGTGTTGGCCGCTGTGGCCGTGGTGGCAGGCTCGCTGTCGATCCCTTCGACCCCGGCTTCGGCCGACGGCTACATCACGCTGTACCGCACAACCTCAGGTTGTGAGACCGTGCTTGATTTCGGCGTCGGGCTCCGTGGAACTGGGGTCGGCACCCTGGAGGTTCCCGAGGGACCCGGCGAACTTGTCGCGGCCTACGTTGAGTGGGCGGGCTACGACGACATGACGCCCGATGAGGTCGACACCGCTGGTGGTCGGGCCGACAGCGCGCTGACGATTAACGGCGTCGAGGTGGTGGGCGTTCAGCCCGATGGAGATGCCGGGTACGCCCCGAATGGTCGCCCCGAGATGTGGTACGCGTGGTACGCCGACATTGGGCCGACTGGCTTGGGCTTGCTTACGGACTCTGGTGCAACGACGCTCGATATCTCGGGCTATGACACCGCGGGTGGCCGGTTCAGCAATGGCTTGAGCCTGATGGCCGTCTATTCATTGGAGCCCTGCGACGTCCCGTCGCTCGTTGAGGTCCGCACCGGAATTGACTACTACTGGGAAGGTCTGGGTGCCGAGGGCATCACCGAACCGTTGATCTACGACTTCGCGCCGCTTGACACGGACCGCGAGGCCCGATTCTTCATGAATCACGCCGGCACGGACTCGAGCCAGACCACATGTCGAGGCGATGCCATCTGGCTGTTGGCCGGAAGTGGCGACAAGCCTGACAACATCGTCGATGTGTCGACAGGAGCTGGTGTTGGCATCAATGGTGGTGTCGAGGCCGTCGACGACCCCTTCGGTTCGGACTCGCTTCCGTGCACCCTGGAGATCAACCCGGCTCCCGACGTGCCGTATGAGGCCGGTCATCCCTACCCAGGCGGAGCCTCCGAGGCGCCGTATCGGGTGGTGAGCTTCGATCGCGACTTCGAGCCTGAGTGGACCTCGCTCGGCTTCACCGTGGTCATCCCCGCAGGTGCGAGTTGGGTGATGCTCCAGATGGAGTCAGAGGCCGACCAGCGCGGCGAATCGGGCGCATCCATCGGCGGTGGACCCTTCGTGTTGTCGCCGACCCAGCGAATTATCCGTGACCTCGATATCGACGTCGAACTCTCAAAGCAGGTTTCGACTGCAGCTGATGGGCCGTTCACCGATGAGGTCGTTGGCGCCGTCGGCGGCAAGGTCTTTTGGCAACTGACGGTGCAAGCCAAGTCCGAATCGCCTGATGGCGTCGTGCTCGGTTCAGCATCGGGCGTGACCGTCACCGACAT
>CAYGMW010000078.1:0-12853 GCA_964350975.1 uncultured Acidimicrobiales bacterium
CCCCTGCCCCTGCCCCGGCTCCTGTCGCTGCACCGGCCCCAGCGCCTGCTCCTGCAGCAGCTCCAGCGGCTCCTGTTGCTGCACCGGCCCCAGCGCCAGCGCCAGTGCTGGCCGGACCAGCTACCCGTTCTGAGTACGTGCCGTTCAACAACGTGCGCCGCCGCACCGGTGAGCACATGGTGGCCTCCAAGGCCATCGCCCCGCACGCGATGACCGTCATTAAGGTCGACTATGAAGGCGTCAACCAGGTCCGCAACGCCCACAAGGCTGCGTTCAAAGCCGCCGAGGGCTTCGGCCTCACCTTCTTGCCGTTCATCGTGCGAGCAGTGGTTGATTCGCTGGCCGACTACCCGTATCTCAATGCCTCGGTCGAAGGTGACGGCCTGCGGGTGCATCACGATCTGAATATCGGGGTTGCGGTCGATCTTGACGGCGAGGGCCTGATTGTTCCGGTGATGCGCCAAGCCGATGGCATGCGGTTGCGGGCCATTGCCCGCTCGATCAACGACTTGGCAGCTCGCGCCCGCGGCAAGAAGCTGGGAGTCGACGACATCAGTGGCGGCACGTTCACCTTGTCGAACAACGGCTCGTTTGGCACCTTGACCACGGCTGCAATCATCAATCAGCCTCAGGTGGCGGTGCTGTCGACCGATGGCATCTCGCGCAAGCCAGTGGTGGTGACCGACGCTTTCGGCGGCGAAGCCATCGCCATTCATTCCGTCGGCAACCTGGCCATGGGTTGGGATCACCGAGCCTTCGACGGCGGTTATGCCGCTGGCTTCTTGCGCTCCGTCAAGGAGATCATCGAGACCCGCGACTGGGCCTCGGAGCTCTGAGAGGTTCCTTGATGCTTCGGCAGCGTTGGCTAGGTCGTGTGAGCTATAGCGAGGCTCACGACCTCCAACGCGCCCTGTTCCACCACAGCGCGGATGACCATCTGCTGCTGCTGGAGCATCGACACGTCTACACCCTTGGTGCGTCGGCCGACGAGCAACACGTGCTCGTCGATCCGGCAGCTGTTGGGGCTGAGCTTCGACGCACCGACCGCGGCGGCGATGTCACCTACCACGGTCCTGGGCAGCTGGTTGGTTATCCGATCCTGTCGGTGCCGGGTAAGCGCGGCGGGGGAATGGCCGACACCGTCGCCTACGTGCGTTCGGTCGAACAGCTGGTCATCGACGTCCTTGGCGACCTTGGTCTCGAGGGTGCATCGCGCCTCGACCGGTACCCAGGGGTCTGGGTCGGTGCCGACACCGACGAACCCCGCAAAATCGCGGCCATCGGTGTACGCCTCAGCCGGGGTCGTTCGATGCACGGATTTGCGCTGAACGTCGATCCGGACATGACGATGTTCGACCACATTGTTCCGTGCGGGATCGCCGACAAGGCGGTGACATCGTTGGCCGGCGAAGGCATTGCCGTGTCGATGCGTGAGGTAGTCGATGCGGTCATGGTGCGTTCGGCACAGCGTTGGGGGGCCAACGGCGTTGAGCGCCAAGACATCTACTGGCGCACTGCTACCGACGACCCAGAAGCGGCGATGGCACCCTTCACCAAGGGGATGGGGGCCGGGGCTCCCGTGTCACCCGACGGCCACCAGGCGGTGGCGTCGGCGTCGGCGTCGGTGACGAGCGGGCTCGAGATCGGCCGCAAGCCGTCCCGGCTCGACGCCCGTCGTACCCAGGCTGGCATCACCGGCGAGATCTCTATCGCCGAACGCAAGCCCGATTGGCTCAGGGTCAAGGCCAATATGGGTCCGGACTTCCTGGCGCTGAAGCGCACGATGCGCAGCCACGAGCTCGTCACCGTCTGCGAAGAGGCGTCGTGCCCCAACATCTTTGACTGCTGGAACGAGGGCACGGCCACGTTCATGATCAACGGCGAGCGCTGCACGAGAGCGTGCGGCTTTTGCCATGTCGACACCCAGAAGCCGACCCAACTCGACCCCGACGAACCCGTGCGCGTCGCCCGTGCTGTCGTCGAGATGGGCCTTCGGCACGCAGTGGTGACCGCTGTTGCTCGCGACGACCTCGCCGACGGTGGTGCCAACGCCTTCGCGGCCACGATCAACGCCATCCGCATGTTGTCACCGAGCACGCGAGTCGAGGTGCTGATCTCGGATTGCCGTGGTGATGGTCCGTCGCTCGACGTGATCTATGACGCCGCTCCCGATGTGCTCAACCACAACCTGGAGACGGTCGCTCGCTTGCAGCGCGTCGTGAGGCCGACCGCGGGGTACGCGCGCAGCCTGGCTGTTCTGGCTCGGGCCAAGGCTGCGGGTCTGACCACCAAATCAGGCCTGATCGTGGGCATGGGCGAAACTGTCGACGAGGTCGTCGCGGCGCTGGCCGACCTGGCTGCGATTGGCTGCGACATCGTGACGGTTGGCCAATACCTGAGGCCGACGACGAATCACCTGCCGGTTCATCGGTGGGTCGAACCGGCCGAATTCGAGATGTACCGCTCGGTCGGCGCCGATCTGGGCATTGGGCACGTCGAGGCGAGTCCCTTGACGCGATCGAGCTATCACGCTGGCTCTGCTGCGGATCAGATCTCACCGCTCAGCGTCTAATTACAGCGCTGTACACCACCCTGTGTGGGATTTTGCCCACAGTTTTGTGACGGATGTCATTGACGGGCGTGCCCGCCGTTGACGCCACAGAACAGATGGCTAGGATTCGTGGCTGGATCCCCTCTCGTCACGTTAAGTGCTCGACTTGAGGGGAAAAGTCACCTAGGGTGGCTGAAATCGGCAAGCTGCGCGGCGCTGTATCGGCTCGCGTCGGCGACAAACGGTGGCGGAGACGACGCAATGAACAAGACACTCACCTCGCTCTTTCAGGGGATTGTCGCACTTGTCGTGCTGGTTGGCGCCACGGCGGTGTCGACCGGCCCTGCAGTAGCGGCAACCGGGTCGATCGAGTTCGATGCCGCAAGCACCACCGTTGCCGAAGGTGTGGGCGTGTTCGGTATCGACCTCACCCGCACCGATGATTCCGACGCCGTATCGGTGGGTTATGTCGTGTCGGGCGCCAACAACAACGGCTCGGGCGGCCTTGACGTCTCATTGAGCACGGGGTCGGCGAGTGGCACGGTCAACTTTGCGATCGGTCAAGCGACGGCGTCGATCCAGGTCAGCGTTTCTGACGACGTCAACGGCGAAGGCCCCGAAGCTTTTGTTCTCACGCTCCAGAACCCGATCAACCTGTCCATCCCCGCTGACACCTACTCGCTCGGCGCTCAGAAGACTCACACGCTGACGATTAGCGACAATGGCGATGCCGGATCGATCGTTTTTCAGGCCCTGACGAGCAGCGTTGACGAGACCGACTCGGGAACCACTACACACTCCGTGCTCGTCACCCGGGCTGGCGGCACCGAGGGTGCAGTGACCGCCAGGGTTCGTTCTGGTAGCCCCGTTGCCGGTAGCGCAACGTCGGGAAGCGACTTTGTGGCGCTTGACCAAACCCTGTCGTGGGCCAACGGTGTTGCGACAGCCCAGGCAGTCAACCTGTCGATCATCAACGACAACGACGTCGACGCTAACCCCAACGAAACCGTCAATCTGGGCATCACGGCCACTACCGGCGGAGCCAGCGTTGGTGCCAACGCGGCGCACACGGTCACCATTGTCGACAACGACTCAGCAGGCGTCATCAGCTTCAGCACGACTGCAGCAACGGTTGGCGAGGCCGGCGGATCAGTCACCCTTGACCTCACTCGCACTGGTGGTTCCGACGGCACGATCAGCGCGGTGTACCGGACCGTGAATGGTTCGGCGTCGGCTGGCAGCGACTTTGTCGGCGTGACCGGAACAGCGGTTGAGTTCGGACCCGGAGTGACTTCCAAGTCGTTCACCATCACGATCCTCGACGATCTCGACGACGACAACGCCGAGCAGTTCAAGGTCGCCCTCAGCGGCGATGTCACCGGCAACGTCGAAGCGACCGTCAGCATCACCGACAACGACGATCCGTTGGCCGCGATCGACGACTCCTACACCACGCCTGAAGACACGACGCTCGCGAGCTCATTCAGCGTGCTCGACAACGACACCGGCCCGTTTGGCGTGACGCTGGCCGTCCAGTCCTTCGGCACGCCAGCCCGCGGCACCCTGCTGAGCACCAACCTGGCTGCTGGCACCTTCACCTATGCGCCCGAGCCGAACTTCGAAGGCGAAGTCACCTTCGCCTACACGGTCACCGATGGATTTTCGACCTCAACGGGCGAGATCTTGATCGTGGTCACCGACAACAACGCAGCTCCCGTGGCTACCAACGACAGCTTCCCCTTGGTCTCGCGGGTCGACCCCACGTCGCTTGATGTTCGGGCCAACGACACCGACCAAGACGGCGACGCACTGGTCGTCACGACCCTGCAAATCGATACCGCTCAGGGCAACTCGGTCGATTGTTCGTCCGGCGTCTCGTGCGTGTTCACCCCAACCGTCGGATTTGTTGGCGTCGACTCATTCACCTACACCCTCGAAGACGCCCGTGGTGTGTCCGACACCGCGACCGTCACCGTCTTTGTTGGTATTCCTCGGGCGTGTGACTTCACCACCGTGGCTGGCGTTGCCGTTGTCGGTACTGCTGGTGACGATGTCATCTGTGGTTCGGCGGGCGACGACATCATCGATGGTGCGGGCGGAAACGACTACATCCTCGGCAACGGCGGAAACGACATCTTGACTGGTGGCGCTGGTCGCGACCTTTTGGTCGGCGGCCCTGGCAACGACATCTTGCGACCTGGCGCTGGCGATAACGACGACAGCTTGGGTGGCGAAGGATCCGACACCGTCGAATACTTCGGTTCCAATACGGGGGTGTCGTCCAAGGCCACAGGTGCAGACACCGCCATTGTTGATGAGACGAGCTTCACGATCGACACCATCAACGACACCGCCGACCCGGTCGAAGGCATCGACGATGCCGATAGCCATGAAGGCGTCGAGAAGGTTGTTGTCTCCCTGGTTGGCGGTAACGACGT
This sequence comes from uncultured Acidimicrobiales bacterium, assembly GCA_964350975.1. GTDB lineage: Bacteria > Actinomycetota > Acidimicrobiia > Acidimicrobiales > Poriferisodalaceae > JAADHX01. The sequence continues at coordinate 4,990 of CAYGMW010000078.1, forward strand.
CATCACCGTGTCGCCGAGCACCTCGGTTGCCTTCGAGCTGATCGGTGGCAGCGGGACTGACCGGCTGAACTATGAAATCTCCGGCGTCGAAGGCGTGTCGGACAACGGGTGCGTGATCACCGCCACTGGGCAACAACCTGTCACCCACACCGGCTTTGAGATTCGTCAGCTCGACAAGTTCATTCGCGAAGGCACGTCGGCTTCCGATGTGTGGCGAATCACCTCACAGCCTCTCGTCGAGGGTCTCATTCTCGACCAGCGTGAGTCTGGCGATGTGCTCGAGGTGCTGTTCGGGTCGCTGTTTGGGCCGCTGGCAGTCAACGACACTGGCGTGTTCGGCGATGACACGCTGCGCGCGGTTGGCACCAGTGGTGTCGACCAGTTTGAGGTTCGTCCACGCGCGGTGCGTACGCCGGGCGAAACCGTGACGTTCACCGGGATGGAGATTCTCCAAGTACAAAGCGGTGGAGGTAACGACACCTTCACCATGAATCTCGACGCCGCGTTCCGCGCTGATGCGCTCGAGCTTGATCTTTCTCTCGATGGCGGGTCTGGTGCCGACCGGCTGATTCTTACCAGCGACGAACTCTGCTCGGTCGATAACAACGGCCGGGTCGTGGTCAACGGGGTTGGCTTCTTCACCATCACCAATATCGAGACCCTCGAATTCAGCTGTGGCGGCCAGTCCGGTGTCATCTCCTTGATCGATGGCTATTGGCTCGTTGGCTCTGACGGCAAGGTGTACGAGATTGGCGACGTTCCCGAACTCGGCGACCGCCAGAACCCTGATGCCCCAGTCGCAGGAATCGAAGCACTGGTCGACAAGCAGGGCTACTGGGTGGCTCAAGCTGACGGAAACGTCGCCGCATTCGGCACTGCGGTCGACCACGGCGATCTTCCGGACCTGGGAATCAAGCCCGTCAGCCCGATCGTTGACATGGCGGCACTCGTCGATGGCAGCGGCTACTACCTGCTCGGTGCCGATGGCGGAATCTTTGCCTTCGACGCACCGTTCTATGGCTCGACGGGCAATCTGCGCCTCGACCTGCCGGTTCAGGCCATGGCCGCCAGCGCCAACGGTGGTTACTGGTTCGTCGCCAGCGACGGTGGCATCTTCGCCTACGGCCCCGGCGCCAAGTTCTACGGCTCGGTCCCTGAGTATGTTCGTTATGCCGATCTCCAAGCCGACATTGTCGGCATGGCAGCTACCTCGTCGGGTGAGGGCTACTGGTTGGTCGCCGCTGACGGCGGCGTGTTCGCCTTCGGCGATGCCGTGTTCTACGGCTCGGTGCCTGGGGCATTGGCTCCGGGCCAGAAGCTGAACGCCCCGATCGTCGGCATGGTCGCCACTGCGTCAGGCAAGGGCTATTACATGGTCGGTGCTGATGGCGGCGTCTTCGCCTTCGGCGACGCCGACTTCGTGGGCGCCCAGGTAGTGCCGGACAACTCCATCGTCGGTTTGGCCGGGTGAAGATGTTCTCTCAGCGTGACCGAACATGCATGGAACGTGTCGATTGTGTGAATCCAAGGAGTTCTTGTGACACCACAAGGGGTCGGCGCCTAGGATCCAAGCCGTTCGGAGCCGGTGAGGAAACCATGTCGTCCATGATGCGCAAAGTATCGATGCTGTCGATTGTTGCTGCCCTCGCGATGTTCGCCTTCGCTCCAGGCGCCGGGGCCCAGACATGTTTTGATGGCATCGACGAGGTGCCGTGTCCCACGACCACCACGGCACCGCCGACCACAACGACTGCGGCTCCTACCACGACCACCACAACTACTGGGCCGGTGGTCACGACCACTACCTCCGCTCCGATCACGACCACGACGACAACGGCCAGAGTCACTCCGACGACTGTTCGGGCTGCGACCACCACCACCTCGACGTCAACGACCACCACTACTGCCCCGATCGAGACTGCAGTTGTCGAAGTCGATGCGGGCTCTGCGCCCGAATCCACCGACCCACCGGTTGCCACCACCCAGATCACAGCAGCAGAGGTGAGCGCGCCCGCCGGCGGGTCAACCACCAGCACGACCAGCACGACGGTGCCAACCACCGAAGCTGACGCCGACTCCGACGACGCCGAAGACACTGTCGCTGCTGCGGTGCTCATCAACACTGGTGGCGGCGGATCATCAACTGTTCTGGTGTGGGGTGTGCTTGTCGGCCTCAATCTGGCGATGGTCGCTGCGATCTTGATCCGTCGCCGGATCCGACGCTCCTCCATGATCGGCGTCGGCCACATCTGAGCCAGCTGGTTCGCCCTCGATTCTCGCCACCGGGCAGAATCGGGCGACTGGACGCGACAAGATAGGGACGTGATGCACACCGACGAGTTGTTCTCCGCCCGCCTCGACCTGGTGCGACAGCACCTCGAAGCCAACGGACTTGACGCCTTGTGTCTGTCGGTTGGTGCCGATCTGCCGTACCTGATCGGGTATGAGGCCATGCCGCTCGAGCGATTGACGATGCTTGTCGTCGATCGCACCGACACCCCGACGTTGTTTCTTCCTGGTCTCGAAGTCGCTCGAGTAACCGAACGGCCCGGCGTGTTCGACATCGTCGGCTGGGGCGAAACGACCGACCCCATCGCGCTGGTGGCCGATCGGCTCGGCAGTCGCACCAAGGTCGCGATGGGCGACACCACGTGGGCCCGATTTGTCGTCGACCTGCTTGGAGCTCACCCGGGTATCGAACTGTCGAGATCGTCGCTGGTGATGACGCCCCTGCGCGCCGTCAAAGACGCCGCCGAGATCGAGGCCTTGCGCACCGCAGCTGAGGCTGCTGACCGCGTGATTGGCCAGTTGCAAGCGGGCGAGGTCGAGCTCATCGGCCGCTGCGAAGCTGAGGTGTCCGCCGATCTGTCGCGCCGACTGCTGGCCGAGGGCCACGATGTGGTCAACTTCGCCATCGTCGCCGCCGCGGCGAATGCGGCATCGCCTCATCATCACGCCGGCTCCAAGATCATCGAACGCGGCGATGTGGTGTTGTGCGACATCGGGGGCACGCTCGCTGGGTACTGCTCCGACATCACCCGATGTGTGCTCGCCGGCGAAGCATCAGACGAGGTTGCCGAGGTGTATGCCGTACTGCACGAAGCCCAACGGGCAGGCGTAGCTGCTGGTGTGGCTGGTACCGAGTGCCAAGACATCGATCGGGCGGCACGAGCAATCATCGACGCTGCGGGTTATGGCGAGTACTTCATTCATCGCACGGGCCATGGCATTGGCATGGAAGCCCACGAAGACCCCTACATCGTCGAAGGCAACCGTGAGACCCTGGTTGCGGGCCACGCGTTCTCGGTCGAACCTGGCATCTACCTGCCGGGACGTTTCGGGCTCCGACTCGAAGACATCGTGGTGGCTGGCGCCGATGGCCCCGATCAGCTCAACCAGTCCAATCACGACCTCGTCGTTGTTCCAGGCTGAGTCGGGTCTGCCTGCTTCATGATTGATCTCGACGCGGCCACCGTCATGCTCCAGTGGGCAACCGGTGGGTTGTTTTTCTTGTGGATCACCACCCGCCGGCGCGAGGTCAGCCTTGGGTATGGCTGGCTGATGCGCGGCACATTCATCAGCATTGCCGTCATCGGGGTCGTGATCGGGCGCCGTTATGACCCTGTTGCCGGACGCGACCTGGCCCAGGTTGGGGTGGTGCTCGCCGCGTCGTACGCGCTGGTGATGTCGGTAGTGAGGCGCTCGGCTGGTGTGTCGGGGCACCGAGCCGAACATGATCGCCGGACCGAGCGGGTCGCGGCCATGACGGGCATCGAGCGCACCGGTAGCACCGAGCGCAGTGATGGACCCGAGTTCGACCCTCGCCTCGACCTCGTGGCCCCCATTATCGGTGTCGTGGGCCTGATCTTCGGCGGCGTGGCTGCTGGTGGAGACACCCTGTTGGCCACGGCTCGAATTCTGGCTGGCGCTGCCTTTCTTGGTGCCGTGACCGATGCCATGTTGCTCGGGCATTGGTATCTGGTCCAGCCGGGCCTGAAGCGAGGCGCACTGCTCGAACAGGTTCGATGGGTGGGGTACACCTGGCCCGTTGAGGTGGGCTTGTTGCTCGTGCCGACGGGCATGGTGTCGGTCTGGACCGGAGCTATCGATGACAGCTACCAGGGTGTTCTCGGGTGGTTTTGGGGGGTGTCGGCGCTCACCACGATCGTGCTGGTCGGGGTCACGCTCGCTGCGCTCAAGGAGCGTTACTACTCGGCGGTGATGGCCGCGACCGGTCTGCTCTATCTGGCGATCCTCACGGCGTTCGGTACCGATCTGATTGCCCGGGCCCTGTTGGCCAACGGGGCGACCTGACCCGATGATCCCGTTCGAACCCATGCTGGCCCGGCCTGGCGAGTTGCCGACCACGGACGACGGGTGGGTTTATGAGTTCAAATGGGATGGCATCCGTTGTGTGGCCCACGCGATCGACGGGTCAACAAAGCTCTTCAGCCGCAACGGGAACAACTTCACGGTGTCGTACCCCGAGCTACACCGCCTGTGCGACGACCTTCCTCCCGACACGGTGCTCGATGGCGAAATCGTCACCCTCGACGAGCGTGGTCGTCCCGACTTTGGGTTGCTCCAGCATCGGATACACCAGGCCGACCCGCGTCGCGCCATCTCCTTGGTGTCGACCCAGCCGGTGATGTTGTTCGTGTTCGATCTGTTGCGCTTGGACGGTCATGACATGACGAGCCTGGTGTGGGCCGATCGTCGGCGGGTGCTCGAATCGCTGGAGCTTGCGGGCCCGTCGTGGCGCGTGCCCCCGTATTTCGAACACGACGGAGCGGCAACATTCGACGCGGTCAGTGCGCTCGGGCTCGAAGGCCTCGTCGCCAAACGGTCGAACTCGGCCTACGAACCTGGGGTCCGAAGCGCTCACTGGCGCAAGATCAAGCGAATTCGCAGTGACGAGTTTGTGGTTGGTGGCTGGACGTACGGTTCGGGCCGGAGGTCGGGGTTGATTGGATCGCTGCTGCTCGGCGCTTGGAACGACGCTGGCGAACTGCAATTCGTCGGGGCGGCTGGCAGTGGTCTCGCCGACGCTGAGTCGAGCGAACTGATCACCCTGCTCGGGCCATCGACCGAGGTTGACCCCTTCGGCGCCGGGCCGACGCGTCCGGCCGCGGTTTTTGTTGAGCCAACGACGGTAGTTCAGGTTCAATACCACCAGTGGACGCGCGAGGGCGTTCTGCGGCACCCTTCCTACATCGGACGACGTGTCAACCGACAGTCACACCAGGTGCGACTGAGCGACATGTGAGGGAGAACCATGGCACGAGCAATCTGGAATGGATCAATCAGCTTCGGTCTCGTGACGATCCCGGTGAAGCTCTATAACGCCGTCAACCGCAAGTCGGTCAGCTTCAATCAGCTCGACGATCGCACCATGAGCCGCATCAAGTACAAGAAGGTGTCGGCCGCCGACGGCAGCGAGGTGCCCTCGGAGCACATGGTGCGGGCCTATGAGTACGCCAAGGGCCAGTACGTGTTGGTGAGCGACGAAGAAATCCAGTCCGTTGCTCCCAAAGCCGGCCGCTCGGTCGACATCGAAGCCTTTGTGGATATGGACCAGATCGACCCGATGTCGTTCGATGGTGCCTACTACGTTGCGCCGCACAGCGGTTTCGAAAAGGCGTACCGGCTCCTCGCGGAGGCCATGGACGACGAAGGCAAGGTAGCAATTGCCCGTTTCGTTCGGAGCAATAAGCAGTATTTGGCTGCGATCCGCCCGAAGAAGGGCCATATGGAGCTGGCGACGCTGGTGTATGCCGATGAGCTGGTGCCGGCTGAGTCGATCCCGGAGTTCGAACACGTGGCTGACATCGAGGTCACCGCCGCCGAGCTGGCGATGGCCAAGCAGCTCATCGGGTCGCTGGAAGCAGATTTCGCTCCGGAGAATTACCGAGACACCCATCGTGACGATCTCGTGGCGTTGCTGAACCGTAAGGCGGCAGGTGAGGAGATCGTCATGAGCGTGCCCGAGGTCGACGATGGCAAGGTCGTCGACCTGCTTGCTGCGTTGGAGGCCAGCGTCGCAGCGGCTAAAGCAGCACGAGCTGGTGGCGAATCGGTCGCAGCACCAGCCAAGAAACGAGCCGCCAACAAGGCTGCTCCTGCCAAGTCAGCGGCCAAATCAGCGGCCAAGAAGGCGCCAGCGAAGAAGGCTGTGGCCAAGCGGCGCAGCGCCTAAGCGACATGGCCAACGCAACCACCGTCGATGTCGGGGGCGAGCAGGTGCGGCTGACCAACCTCACCAAGGTGCTGTACCCCGACGCTGGTTTCACCAAGGCCGATGTCATTGGTTACTACGCGTCGGTGGCCCAGGTCATGTTGCCCCACATTCGCGGACGAGCCTTGACCTTCACCCGCTGGCCCAACGGTGTTGACGCCAGCTCGTTTTTTGAAAAGAACCGCCCCGATCATGCGCCCGCGTTCGTCGGCGTCGCGGCGGGAGCTGGGGGAGTGCGTTCGTCGGTGATCAACACTGCGGCTGGGCTGGTGTGGGCTGGCAACCAGGCCGCGCTCGAGATCCATGTGCCGATGGCTCGCGCGAGCGATCTCGATACCCCAACCATTGTGGTGTTCGACCTTGACCCTGGCGCTCCGGCCGACGTTGTCGACTGCTGCCAAGTTGCGTTGTTGATGGTCGAGGTGCTCGACGCGGTTGGTTTGGCGGCATGGCCGAAGCTGTCGGGGTCGAAGGGTCTGCAGCTGTACGTGCCGCTGAACACTCCCGCGGCAACCCATGATGCAGCATCGTCGTTTGCCTTGGCCGTTGGCCAGTTGCTGGCCAAACAGCACCCGGATCGAGTGCTGGTCGAGATGACGAAGGCCCTGCGCCCCGGCAAGGTGGTTGTTGACTGGAGTCAGAACAATCGGGCCAAAACGACGATTGGCCCGTACTCGCTGCGGGCCCGACCGACCCCGACGGTGTCGACGCCGATTACGTGGGACGAGGTCGCCGATATCGCAACGAGGTCTCGCGGAACCGTGGCCCAGTTCTCGGCTGCTGAGGTGATTGAGCGGGTCGCTCGTCTGGGCGATCTGTTCGGACCGGTGGCGACGATGCAACAAAAGCTCCCCACGCTTGGCTGACCTGGGCGCTGGGTTGGCCCCAACTGCGCGCGGCTAGGACTTGTTTGCTGCGTATTCGATGACCCTGGTCAGTACCGCTTCGCCGGCAGCTTCGAGATTGCCCGAGTCGAACGGCGGCTGGGGGTCGTATTCGATCATCAGTTGCATGGCTTTGGCCGCGGTGGTGTCAACCAGCAGCTCCGACAGCCTCAGCGCCATGTCGATGCCTGACGACACACCGGCAGCGGTAATGATCCGGTGGTCGAGATGTTCGACGACGCGTTGTCCGGTGGGGGTGGCGCCGAAGCTGGCGAGCAGCTCGTAGGCCGACCAATGGGTCGTCGCGGTCAGTCCGTCGAGCAGGCCGGCGGCACCCAACACCTCGGCGCCGGTGCACACCGATGTGGTGAACCGGGTGGTGGCATGGGCGGCGCGCACCCAGGCCACGAGGGGATGGTCGGGGTCGGATAGCTCGCGGGTGCCGACCCCGCCGGGCACCACGATCACATCGGGGTTGGGCACATCGGCGAAGGTGGCGTCAGCAATGAGCCCGAGGAATCCGTTGTCCGTGCGGTATTCGCCAGCGTGCTCGCCAACGAAGGTCACCGTTGCTCCCGGCAGGCGTTGCAGCACCTCATAGGGCCCGATGCCATCAAGGGCCGTGAGGCGATCGAACAGTGGAATCGCAATCCGGATGGTCATAGAACGTCTTTCGAGCGGGCGTAGCCCCTCAAGTTATTGCGTTCATGGCCTCAGCGCAGCAGTCGCTACTGCACAACGGGGG